>CAMDCI010000038.1 GCA_945889715.1 Bifidobacterium breve
CTCGCGATCATTGATGAACTATCCGTCAGCGATCGTTCCCCTCGTGATCTCGGATCACGCTTACAAATTCCGTCAAACTTGCTCGCTCACCACCTTGACACTCTTGAAAATATCGGCCTGATACTTCGATCAACTTCGTCTGGCGATGCCCGCCGACGTTATATACGGCTTGACCCAACGAACTTGCACACAATTGGTCCCCGTCGCGTCTCTACACGCAAACCGTTGTTCTTTCTCTGTACGCACAACTCTGCACGCTCACAGTTAGCAGCAGCGATTTGGCACGCACGAACTGGACAGCCAGCCAGATCTGCAGGAACTCAGCCGGCAACACATATTCATCGGCAAGCGATTTCTGCAGCAAAGCGCAACAGAATTGAACTTCCCGACACTGCACCGTCGGCCCTCGGAAAGATCCCGCATAACGTCCAAGTTGTGACGGTCTGTGACCTAGTCCATGAAGAACTCCATGCACCTCTTGATTGGTGGCACTGGTCAATCCCCGATCCGGTCCCGAGTGGCAAACCCAAGGCATTTGATGCAGTGGTCGCCGAACTCGAAGGACGCGTGAATCAAGTCATCAACTCAACGGTGACAGAAAAAGGAGTGAAGTCATGACAACTCGTATCGGAATCAATGGTTTTGGACGTATCGGACGCCTCATTGTGCGGGCTTTACGCGACCACCCTTCACTGCAACTTGTGCATATCAACGAAGTCAAAGGTGGGCCGTTGACTGCGGCTCATCTTCTTGAATTTGACAGTGTTCACGGGCGATATTCCGGTTCGGTACAGCTTGATAGCGACACACTTGTCATTGACGGCAACCGAGTTTCATTTAGCGATCACGATTCGCCTGCTGCAATTGATTGGAACAAGTACGGCATAGACATCGTTCTTGAGTGTTCAGGGAAATTCAAGACAACAGAAACCATCCAGCCCCACTTTGACCGGGGTGCACAAAAAGTTGTAGTTGCGTGTCCAGTCAAGAGTCCAGGAATTCTTAACATCGTGATGGGTTGCAATGACCATCTCTACGATCCCGCCACTCATCACCTTGTGACAGCAGCCTCATGTACAACGAACTCTTTAGCGCCGGTCGTCAAGGTCTTACATGAATCAGTCGGTATTGAACGCGGGTCGATCACAACGATCCATGACGTCACCAATACTCAAGTCATCGTTGATGCACCTCATAATGACTTGCGCCGCGCCAGATCGGCGCTTCAGTCCTTGATACCTACCTCAACTGGTTCGGCGACTGCGATTACTTTGATTTACCCAGAGTTGGCTGGCAAGTTAAATGGTCTTGCAGTTCGGGTTCCACTTTTAAATGCATCGCTGACGGATGCAGTTTTCACCGTCAAAGAAGATGTGACAGTTGAGCAAATCAACGGTCTATTTGAGGATGCAGCAACTGGTGCCTTACAAGGAATTCTTGGCTACGAAACTCGACCACTTGTTTCAGCAGACTACGTCAACGATCCGCGTTCTGGAATTGTGGATGCTCTCTCGACCATGGTCATTGATTCTCGGATGGTCAAAGTATTGATCTGGTACGACAATGAATATGGTTACGCATTCCGAATGGCTGAATTGGCCGCCAAAGTCGCCCAGTCACTCGGAACGCGCCCATGAATCTCCGCAACTACATTTTGGTGACCGCTGGCTATTGGGTATTCACCATCACCGACGGTGCACTTCGCATGCTCGTCCTCTTACATTTCAATGAACTTGGATACTCTCCCGTTTCAATTGCTTTTCTTTTTCTCGCCTACGAATTCATGGGAATTCTCACGAACTTGCTTGGTGGTTGGGTTGGGTCACGACGGGGACTCAATCGAACACTTGTCGCTGGACTGGGGCTGCAAATTATTGCTCTCATTGCACTCTCGTTTGAATCTCCCAGTTGGCAAAAGTGGCTATCCGTCAGTTTTGTCATGGCGATGCAGGCCCTCTCTGGAGTAGCTAAAGATCTGACCAAAATGAGTTCAAAGAGTGCAGTCAAAACTGTTGCGGGCGACGGCTCACTTTTCCGAATGGTTGCAATCTTGACGGGCTCTAAAAACGCACTCAAAGGTGTCGGCTTTTTTGTCGGAGCAGCGCTCTTATCGGGAATCGGTTATGACGGAGCACTGTGGTCAATGTCAGCGGCCCTCGCGATCACTGTGATCGCTCTCATCGTTTTTCTCAACGAGGACATCGGAAAATCAAAAAAGAAGGCTCCCCTACGTTCGGTCCTGTCAAAATCTTCGGCCATCAATCGCCTGTCAGCAGCTCGATTTTTTCTGTTCGGCTCACGCGATATTTGGTTTGTTGTAGCTCTTCCGGTCTTTCTGTCGGATGAACTTGGTTGGTCAGAGTGGGGTGTCGGAGGATTTCTCGCGCTGTGGGTCATCGGATACGGAATTATTCAATCAGCCGCACCAAAGTTGCTCGCTCGCGGAGGCAAGCGCGTTGATGAAGTAGTTGCCGCTCGCCAATGGGCATTGATACTCGGTTTCGTCTCGGCGACCATCGCGCTGCTCGTCGCATTTGACATTGCAGTGAACTGGGCAATTGTCGGTGGACTGATTGTGTTCGGAATTGCATTCGCGATGAACTCATCGTTGCACTCATATCTTGTGCTGGCATTTTCTGACGACGACTCCGTCGCTCTTGACGTCGGTTTCTATTATTCAGCCAACGCTGCTGGGCGTTTCGTTGGCACATTGCTTTCGGGTTTGTTATACCTCTGGGGCGATCTCGTGGCGGCACTTTGGGGATCGGCAATTTTCGTGGTGATCACGTGGATCTGTGCACGACGATTACCCCCGGTGCCCGACACCGTGTCGATTTCAATCGCCGATGTTGAAGGTAGCGACTGAAGGCGATAGTGGCGACAGGACAACTTCACGACCAAATCTAATTAATTGATTTGGGTTCTTCGACTGGCGGCGACGCTTGAAACGCGCGCTCGATATCAGCTGTTGTCAAAATTGTTTCAACTTTGTCGTAATCGTCTTTGTTTTCGTCTCTAAATGTTTTCACAAAATGCTTAAAGAACATGGCGACGATGATGGTCCATAAGAAAATTGATCCGCCTAACTTCATGATTGCACCAGCAATTTGCTGATCGTTGCTCACCGAAACTCCCCACACTCGAGTGGGAATGTTGTAATGCTTGTACACCACTCCTTCGGCAAAGGTCAGCCAACCAGCCGGAATTGTCGCAACTACGCTATTCAAAAATAGGTAAATCATCTTTGACATTGGTGTGATTTGAAATTCTTTCAACGGTCCACAGACTGGCATCCACATCAAAATTGACGTCAATACAAGAATCACGTGGACGAAGTAGTGCAATGGGCCATTTGACACCGACGCGTTAACGACGCCTGGGATATGGCTCACCACGACACCGAGATTGAACAACAATCCGGCTCGTACTGGGAAAGTCAAAAACCGCAAGGCGCGATAGGCCCGTCCATTACCCACAAGAACTCGAACAAACCACTCAGGTGTCGCCAGCACTATTAAAGGCGGCATGAAATATGTCAGGGACATGTGCTGGAACATATGAACCGAATACAAATACTCTTCAGCAATATCGTGCATCGGCCAATCGGTCGATAAAAACATGATCAAAATTCCGCTGATAAAACAAACCAGTTGTCGACGCGTAACAATCGGTTCTCCCATAGTTACTGCCCGCGGACCAAGAACCCGCACAACGTAAATGTATGAACTGACAAGAAAGACAATCAATAACCAAACTTCAAGGTGGAGCTGATAACGCCATGGGTCGACAAACATCTCCCCGACCATGGGAATCAGCCCTTCTGCAAGAAGAATTTAAACGTCGCTAAAAATCCGCAATACACCGCGACGGCCAACAACAAGCCTGAATAGAACAAGTAAGTGAACAGCTTGTTATCAAACTTCAAGTGCATAAAGTACGACACCACGGTCACGAACTTGACGACCATCAAGATGAGCAACGTCGGCATAAAGAATGGGCCGAAGTCAACGTAGTACGTTGAAACTTCGATTGCCGTTAAGGCAGCCAAGATCAAGGCAACGTAGACGTAGTGCTTGTCTGACAAACCGTGATGTTCGGCCTCGTGGGCATCGGCATGTTCAGTGTGTTCAGTGTGTTCAGTGTGTTCAATTTGTTCGGGGTGTTCGGTAGCGGTACTCATGGGACGCTCCTCAGGACGGAATCAGGTAGACGAGGGTGAAGATGATGATCCAGACGATGTCAACGAAGTGCCAGTACAAGCCGATCAATTCGACAACTTCTGCTCGATCACCGGGAATGCGTTTGTTACGGTTCATACCCACCAAAGCCATCAACATGATGATTCCGACGGACACGTGAACTCCGTGGAATCCGGTCAAGGTGTAGAAGCTTGAACCGAAGAGGCTGGTCGTGAAGCCCAAACCTTCGCGGTAGAACGAAGTGAATTCGTAGACCTGACCGCCAACGAAGGTAGCTCCGAGCAGTGCTGTCACGACGAGCCACAAGTTCATGTTGCGCTCGTCTTTACGTTGCGCTGACGATACTGCCAACACCATCGTCAATGAACTCATCAACAAAATGAATGAGCTCACCGAAGTAAACGGAATATCAAAGATCTGATCGGGCTGGGGCCCCACATTCACGCGGCCTTTGTACAACATGTACGTCGAAATCAGACCACCAAAAAGCAGACATTCTGAACCGAGGAACATCCACATTCCGAGCTTGTTGTTTGACAAGCCCGTCGAGGAATGTGCGCCATGACCTACATCATGACCGTGGGAGATTGCTGTTTCAGCCAAGGGGCGACAGCTCCTTCGTGTGGCCGCCACCTTCACCAGGTGCCGGGGGATCGAAATCGTCGTCGGGTGACGTCGATGGTTCCATGGACCAACCGAACATGGTGAGCAACACCAGAGAGACGCCGACTGCCATCAACATCCGGTTGTAAATCAAACCGTAACCAATGACCGGCAACGACATAGCCAACAAAATTGGCCAGTACGAACGTGACGGCATATGAATGTGCTCATCGGGATGGGCGTTGAGTTCGGCCATGACTTCTTCAGCGCTATGTACCTGCTTGACCGAATGCGTCAACGAATCTGTTTCGTACTTGCGATGGAAGAACTCGTCAAGATGACCAACTGTCGGGATGGTGTCAAAGTTGTGTTCTTGAGGTGGGTTGTGGGTCATCCACTCAAGGGTGCGTGCATCCCACGGGTCGAGCGGAGAAATCGCAACCTTCTTTGACTTGTGGGTGTAGAGCACGTTGACCAAGAACATCAGCACACCGATACCAAGTACGAACGAACCAATTGATGCCACTCTGTTCCAGAAACCAAAGTTGAAGAATCCCTCACCAGCGCGACCTTCGGTCCAGACCCCCATACGACGGGGCTGACCTTGCAATCCGAGAATGTGCATTGGTCCAAAGGTGAGATTCATTCCAATCAACATCAACCAGAAGTTCCATTTTCCGAGCGCGTCGTTCAGCTGACGACGGAACATCTTGGGCCACCAGTAATAGAAACCGGAGAACAAGCCGAACACTGCGCCACCAAACAACACATAGTGGAAGTGGGCAACAATGTAATAAGTGTCAGTCTGTTGCGTGTCTGAAGGAGCAACTGCGTGAGTGACGCCAGACAGACCACCAATGGTGAACTGCACAACTAGCGCAATAGCAAACAACATCGGCACGGTGAAAGAAAGTTTGCCGCCCCACATCGTCATCACCCAGTTCACAATCTTGACGCCAGTAGGAACTGCGATTGCCATGGTCGCCATCGAGAAGACGGTGACCGAAACTGGACCGAGACCAGAGGCAAACATATGGTGAGCCCATACGCCCCAACCAACGAATCCGATGGCTGCACCCGACATCGCCACGATGGGGTAACCAAACAATGGCTTCTTCGAGAACACCGGAAGGACTTCACTGATGATGCCAAAGGACGGCAAAATCATGATGTACACCTCAGGGTGACCAAAGATCCAGAACAAGTGTTGCCACAACAATGGGTCGGCACCAGATGCAACATCAAAGAATGTTGCATCGAATGAACGCTGGAAGGTCAGCAAGAACAATGCAACGGTGATGACCGGAATTGCGAACAACAGCAAGAACTGGGTCACGAGAACCATCCACGTGAAGATGGGCATACGCATCATCTTCATGCCCGGGGCCCGCATATTGAGGACAGTGACAATCAAGTTAATTGCACCAGTCAATGAGGCAATACCGGTGATCTGAAGACCAAGTGTCCAGAAGTCAATTCCGTGGCTTGGCGAAAACAACGTGCTGCTGTTCGGGGCATACATGAACCAACCACCGTCGGCTCCGCCGCCCAAGAACCACGACGAGTTCAAGAACAAACCACCAAATAAGAAGCACCAGAAGCCAAACGCGTTGAGACGTGGGAAGGCCACGTCGCGTGCGCCAATTTGCAGTGGCACGAAATAGTTGGCGAATGCAGCAGCCATCGGCATCACGAACAAAAACACCATGGTGGTCGCATGCATCGTAAACATCTGGTTGTACTGATCGGCGTTGAGAACTTTTCCATCGGGAGAAATCAGTTGCAAACGAATCAGTAGCGCTTCAACACCACCCACGATGAAGAAGAAGAAGGCGGTGACCCCGTACATAATGCCAAGCTTCTTATGGTCGACAGTGACCACCCAGTCGCGCCAACTTGTTGACGCGGCGGGCCGCTTGAAAACACCGAGTGCTTCGCTCGGCTTCACACCCGCAGGTGCACCGCCGGCAATAGCCACGTCAGTGGAGGGACGATCGATGATGGTCATCTGAGTGTTCTCCCGTTATTTCCGCTCAAGCAAGTAGGCAACAATGACATTGATTTGATCTTCCGTGAGACCAAGATCTGGCATACCGCGGTACAAACCGCCAGTGGAGGCCAACTTGGTTGGGTCGGCGTACATTGGCTTCTTAGCCGGTGCATTACGCAACCACTCGCGCAGGTCTTTCTGATTCAGACATTCAGTCGAAACACCTGCGAGGTAACGCTCACCAAAATCTGCCGATGAAGCGTTCCAGACATTGTCGCGACATTCTGGCGTCAACAAATCCCACGATGCTCCGGCAAAGGTGTTGCGGGTCATCAGATTCGTCAAGTTAGGTGCAGCACCTGAAACGAGGTTTTGTTCGGGTGCAGCGATGTTCAAACTTCCATCGGAGTTTTTCAAACCATTGACTTGGTGACAACGGCTGCATTGTTGAATAAACACAGATTCACCCGCCGCCGCGTCAGTTCCGATCTCGGGGACGGTGTATTCCTCAAGTTGGTTAGCAACCCACTTGTCGTAGTCGGCCCGTGACAAAACCACAGCTTCCATGCGCATATAGGCATGTGACAATCCGCAGAACTCGGTGCATTGGCCGGCGTAGATACCAGGCTTCGAACCTTCCATGCGCAATAAGTGCACACGACCAGGAACACTGTCCTTCTTGCCATTCAACTTAGGAATCCAGTACGAGTGGATGACGTCACGACTGGTCACTCGCAACAACACTTTGGTGTTCTCGGGGATCACCAGTTGTCCTGCAGTCACAATCGGAGCCGTAATCCCGTACTGCTCAATATTGGAGCCCACAGCTGGGTAGTCGTACTCCCACCACCACTGCTGACCAGTGACGTTGATGGTCATTTCGGTGTCGCTAGTTTCGGCCAACTTAAAAATTGTGCTTGCGGTTGGGATGGCAACGCCGAGAAGAATCAGTACTGGAATCACGGTTAAAACAATTTCGACAGCCGGCTTACCGTGGGTTTGCTCGGGAATGGCTTGACCGCGATCGCGATAGCGGTACATCGACCAGGCAACAGCAGCGAAAACAATCACGCCAACAACGCCAGCGACATAGAACACGGGTCGCTGCAAATTGTCAATGCGCTCAGCATTAGGTCCGGCTGGCTGCCAAGTGTCCTGAGGTGCATCCCTGCCGCAACTAGCAACGAAGCTCAATGCAGAAACGGCAATCGCGGCCTTTGAGGCATTGCGCCAACGTCGTGCGGTCTTCATCGACTCTCCAAATTGATCAATCATTTTTTTCACGGCACCATCACCTCGATCGATGCTCCCTCAAGACCAGGGACGGTAATGCTGAATCCCTCAGTGCTTGAAATGGATGGTTTTGGAATATTCACGACTACCCCTTGCTGGCCACCTTTTGCAACCAACGAAGTGCATGCCTGCAACAGAGTCTCGCGCTCAACGCCCCCGCCCAAAGATTCGACGACCTTGCCGTATGTCACGACCATTCGGTGTTCGCCTTCATCTTCGTTCAGGAAAAGGATGCTTGAGTTCCACGCTCGCTGCAAAGAGATTGAGGTCAATGGCCCGGAATAACCGTCCATTTCGGCGTACAACACGCCATCTTTGAGAGTCACAGTCGCAGCCACGCTGCTCTTAGCCGACACGGCACGGACTGCGTCTTCATCGGATTCTTCGGCTTCTTCACCACAGGCGCGATGAGCAAAATGATCTTCTTCAGCGGCAATCGTGAGACCCTCACGTTCACCATTGAGCGCAAGTGCAACACCAACTACCGACAAAGCCAAGAGAGCGACACCACACACGGCCCCAACGACTCGTGTGCTGGTTCCGCGGCGTATCGACAACATTGAACCAAAGAACAAAACAAGTGCGCCGAGGATTGCGAAAACTATCGGGCCGGCTTCGACAGACAACGCCAAGAAAATTCGCGAGAAAGACAACACAATTGCACCGAGCAACAATGCTCCGCCAACGGGGATCTCAAGAGGGTGAACAACCCAACCACGAACTCGCTCGTTGTAACTCGGATCAGATGAAGCACGATCGCTCCAGTTCTGAATCAGCCATTCGCCGAGCATTGCCAACAACAAAGCAACGCCGACTTTGAAGATGCCAGGCGAAGTCACCAGACCAACAACCAACATTCCAAGAGCCAATGCGGTACCTAACGGGAACCAACTGTGACTAGGTCCACGCTGTGCCGCTGGCGCCGAATCATGTTGTTCAGTGTCAGTTGACAAAACGTGACCATCACGAACATATGAAGCAATTCCGCCGAGGAAGATTAAAGCGATGGCAATGAACACCAAGGCCACTGCTCCAAGTGCACCACCGTCATGAGCGATTATCCAAACGATGGACCCAGCAATTGATACTGCACCAAGTCCGTAGAAGAGTTTTGAGCTTGTTGTAATCATGAGTGCTGCCTCGTCACTTCTGCACGTAGATGACGAACCACACTGCACAGAACGCTGCAGTGAGGAAGTACCAATAGAGGGCGTGAGCCGAAACCAGTTCGACTTCTTTGGTGCGACCACCGAGATACCTAAACGCGGCAACTGCGGTGTACACGAAACCAGAAAGCAACAACGCGGTCATGGTTCCGGTTGCGGCATAGAACATTGAATGGAAGGCGCCGTCATTGGCGCCAACTCCCATCTGCGTCCAGATGGCTATTTGTGCGTTGATACTGGCCAACGCCAACAGCGCAGTGACACCTAGCGCAAGACCTGTGTGCGTACGATCGTTGCGCTTCGCTGAATACACGGCCCACTGAGCCATGATGCAGATCACAAAGAGACCCAACAACATCATGTTTGCTGCAATCTCAGGAACCACAATCTTGTCGGGCATCCAGTCTTTGATGAATCCACGCTTCAGTGACTCGCGAACGGGAGCATCGGCGCGGAACTTCAGCCAAGTGGCCATCATTCCGCCGATCAGCATGAAACCAGCAGCACCTGCGACTGCAGTACCGACAAAAACTTGACGGCGCGCTGCAGGTTGCGAGGCGGGGGGTAGTGCGAGCATCAGGCAACCTTCCCTGTCGATGAAGCGGACTTCATATCAGCCAACGGAGTTGCCGAATTCACAACAATCACACCAGCAAAATTTTCAGTGGGTGGCGGCGATGACGTCGCCCATTCAAGGCTTGTACCATCCCACGGATCGTTGCCGGCAGCTTCACCACTCGTGAAACTCTTCAGTGCAAGACCGACAAAAGCAATTGATGCCAACAACATGACAACGAATCCTGCGCACGTCAATAGATTCCACAAATCTTGCGGCCCGCTGTACGCGAAACCGTTCACGAGACCAGTTGGCTGATCAGCAAATCCAGCGACGTAATACGGAATTGAATCAAGTCCGATCGCAAGAAGCGCCAACAAAGCCAAAGGAGTTGCTGCCTTGTCAGGGATTGAACGTCCCCACAATTTTGGTCCCCAATAGCAAATACCACCAAAGGCAATCGTAATTGCACCGAATGTGATCGGGACATAGACGCCTGCTTCGTAAATCGAACCGATCAATCCAGCATCTTGAACAAGTCCGACGATGTGTGCAGCAGCACCGAGAAGAATGCCGAGCAAACCAATCAGAACAAATGTCAATGGTGCACTGATGACGGGCTTGCTTGATTTGAGTATCAATAGCGACAAACCAAGAACTCCGAGCAAACCAAGTACTGGAACGACGTTCAGTAACAAAAACGGTAAAAGATCAGCAATCTTGGTGCCAGCATTATCAAAAAACTTTGCACCTTCCCACGGCAGCGTGATGCTTGTTTGAGTCACAGTTGCAAGTGCACTAACAGCGACGACTCCTACAGCCCCGAACGCCACCGAACGCTGAGCCAAACGGGTACGACCAATAGTGGGAACAACATCAAGCACAATGCCGAGTGCCGGAATTGCCAACAACAAACTAAACGGCTGTGACAACGCCCAACCGATCCACTGATTGACACCAGTGTTTCCACCAAAGCCAGCGCGGGCGTAACGGTGATCAACATAGACGTACACCGTGGTGCCAATCAAAACCGGCATCGTGAGAATTAAAGCCAACGAACCAACAAGTGATGACCAGGTGAAAAGTGGTGCCCGCAAAATTCCCATACCCGGCGCACGAGTGGTGAGCACACTCACCGCAATCGAAGTTGCTGCCATCAACACACCAAAACCAAGAACGATTGATCCAGACAGGTACAAATCAACAAGGTTGGAGTTGCCACCTTTTGGACCACCGTTACCGATGATCGAGGCGAGGGCGAGGCCAAGTCCCGTGAGCCAAGTCCAAAAGCCAGCGGCTGCTAACCGCGGAAACGCATTTGAGCGTGCACCTAATTGCAACGGAACAACGGCAATAGCGAGACCGAGCAGGAGTGGAACAACCGTTCCGAAAGTCAGCAACAAACGCACCGCCGCCAACACTTGTGGAACTGAATTGTCGCTCAGAATTTGATAACTATCGGCGTTGATGCGCTCGAATGTCACCAAGATGGCAAGGACGAGTCCAACCACCAGACCGACAAAGCTTGTTCCGATAAATAGGCGACCAACTTTTTTGTGATCAGCAGTAGTCAGCCATGTCGCAATGGTTGGCGTCGATGCAGATACATCAGTAGGTAGATGGGTTTCAATTGATGTCATTCGAGATGGCTCGCTTCACGCGCAACGAGAGGAGTTCGGGGTTCCTCGGGGGTCTCAAAACTATTTCCAACCAACGACATTACCCTGCTTGCCCTGCTGGGACCGAAATCCCCGACCAAGTTCGCTCGTGAATTCATTGTCACTGGTTCGGCAATTCAGATCCCGTACTTCACGAACACATCAACGGCCATGGCCGTAAAAAGGACTGTCACATAAGTGATTGAGAATCCAAACACGCGCATCGCCCGACTCGCCGAGGGATGGCGACCCAGATCAACGGTGCTGGCAATAAATCCCAGCCCCAAAATGACCGCTGAAATCATGTAAATCAACCCGAGGTTGGCAACGGGACCCAAAATCAGGGTGACGGCGGTCAAAAGGACCGTATACACGAACATCTGGCGGACCGTCTGCTTCATAGTTGCGACCGACGGCATCATGGGTACCCCAGCGGCTTTGTATTCATCGGCGTGACGAATCGCCAGGGCCCAAAAATGAGGTGGAGTCCACAAAAATATGGCTATGAACAGGATAAATGGCTCCCAGGCCAGCGAATTTTGCACCGCAGCCCAGCCCACTAAAACCGGGACCGCACCGGCTGCACCGCCAATCACGATGTTTTGGCGACTCGTGCGCTTGAGCCACAACGAATAGACAAAGACATAAAACAGGGTCGCCGAGAGTGCCAAACAGGCCGCGAGCAGGTTGGCCCCCGCCCAGAGAATCGCAAAGGCGACCGCTTCCAGGGCTAAGGCAAAAATCATGGCCTCGCGGGGCTGGATCAGACCGGTCACGAGCGGACGGGTTTTGGTGCGGTCCATCAGGGCGTCAATGTCACGGTCGATCACCATGTTGATGGCGTTTGCTCCGCCGGCGGCCAAAGTGCCACCGATGAGAGTGACGGCGACGAGTCCCCAACTGGGCCAACCTTGTTCGGCCAAAACCATGGTGGGAACCGTGGTGATGAGCAGCAGCTCAACCACCCGCAACTTCATCAAAACGATGTAGCCACCGAAAACCGACTTTGGTTCTTGACGGGCACCATGTGCGGCGACCCCACCTGGCGACAGGCGAGACGGAACCAAGGGGCGCGAACCAACAGACATCAATCTTGATCGTATGGGGGTGTGAATACCTCAACCAACCGAGACAATGAAGGAGTGAACACAGCAGGCGTGACTCTCGTCGCCGCAGCACCCGCAACTATTGAGCGACCCGAGGCCGAAGAGTCAATATCTCTTGAGCATCCGTGGGTTGTTTTGGTCTGGAACGACCCCATCAACCTGATGAGTTACGTCACTTTTGTTTTCCAAAAATTATTTGGTTACAGCCTTGAAAAAGCCACTGAACTCATGCTCGATGTCCATGAAAAGGGCAAAGCAGTTGTTGCCAGTGGCTCGAAAGAAAAGTCCGAAATGGATGTCTACCGACTTCACGAACATGGACTGTGGGCCACCATGCAACAGGACGCGGTCTGACGTGGCTCGCGCCAAACCACCGTTCGCGACAACCAAAAAGGGAATCGCCATCAATTTGGGTCCCGACGAACGAGGCTTACTCCGAACGCTGATCGGTGAAGTTCGAGAGTTGCTCACGACTGCTCCGATCGGCGATCCGAAATTGGCTCGACTTTTTCCGCCCGCCTATTTCGATAACGACGAGGCGGAAACCGAGTACCAACGACTGATGCGCGATGAGTTGGTTGCGAGTCGGCTCGACTCCATCGCCACTGTCGACGAGTTCTTGGGCGATGACAAGCTAAAAATCGTCACTTTTGCGCAATTAGATGCATTCTGCGCTGCTCTCAACAGTGTGCGCCTCGTCTTGGGAACCCTCTTAGGTGTTGGAGAAATCGATGATTACCTCGATGAAGACGATCCGCGCCATGACGAGCTCGCCCTCTACAACTTCTTGTCGTGGCTTCTCGATAGTGCCATCTCGGCCCTCATGCAAAACCCCCTCGCGTCAAACCCCCACATGTAAAACGACGGAGGGCGCCAATCTTCGGGTGGAGACCGCAGGCAGTCCTGTTAGAGTTGCCACGCTCTCATCGAGACGAGTGCCCAAGCCCCCATCGTCTAGTGGCCTAGGACACCACCCTTTCAAGGTGGCGGCACGGGTTCGAATCCCGTTGGGGGTGCCAGACCGTTTTGCGGTCCGACATCTAGTACATACTTCTAGTGATTACATCTAGTACACATCTAGTACATAGCCGAAATTGCAATAACCAAAGCACACGTTTTGGTCTCGTGGTGAAGTTGGAGTTCACGCCGGCCTGTCAAGCCGGAGGTCGCGGGTTCGAGTCCCGTCGGGACCGCCAGTGCGTGTGGGGAAACCCACAAGCACACGGTCGAGTAGCTCAGTCGGCAGAGCGTCCGCCTGAAA
>CAMDCI010000039.1 GCA_945889715.1 Bifidobacterium breve
GTTCGAGGAATACCAACGGGATTTCACGATTGGTGCGATTTTGGTAGCCGCCGTAGTTGGCGTACTTGGCAGTGATCTCTGGCCACAAGTTGGTGCGCTCTTCTGAAGTAGCAATGCGTGCGGTGCGGGTTGTCTTCTTGCCGCGAATATCAACCTCGACAGTGGGGTTATCTTGCAAATTCAAGAACCAAGCGGGGTGATCGTCGTCTCCGCCTTTGCTGGCGACAATGACCCACGTTTCGCCAATCTGAATCGGTGAGGTGAGCATAACGAGACGCTTTTGTCCGCTCTTGCGACCAGTCGTGGTGAGTTTGAGGACAGGCATCTTGCCAGCATCCCAGCCAACCTTGCCAAACGACACGGTGAGGAGTGTCTTGTGGATGGCATTCATGGACTTCAGGACAAAGCGACTGGGCATGGCATTGACGGTATCGGGGTCACCAGTCGCCCCGTCGGCCCGCTTTCTTGTCGCTGTCCTTTTTCTTGCTCGATAGGCGGCGCTCGACAGCGCCCCGGCTGGGTTTTGTTTTGCGCCGAGGTGGAGCCGGGGGAGCCGCAGCGATGTCAATCATTTCAATGAGCTTGGCGAGGCACAACTCTCGATTGCGCCACTGGCTACGCGTTTCTTGGCAGGTCACGGTGATCTGCTCGCCGAACGCGGCGGTGATCCGTTCGCATTTGACAATGGAGCCGCTCAGAGAGGC
Source organism: Bifidobacterium breve (assembly GCA_945889715.1). Lineage (GTDB taxonomy): Bacteria > Actinomycetota > Acidimicrobiia > Acidimicrobiales > Ilumatobacteraceae > Casp-actino8. The sequence goes on from CAMDCI010000039.1 coordinate 705, forward strand.
TGTTAAAACAGTCAGGGTTGCCTTCGACGAGACCTTATTGACATGTTGACCACCAGCGCCAGCAGAGCGGGCAAAGGTCCACTCAATGGCATCTTCGGGAACCTCGATTCCGCGAGCGGTTTTCACATTGCCAGTATCGCGCAAAAAACTGAGCGGTTCAGTTGCCTGAAGGGTTTAGTTACGCGGAACCTTGATCCAGGGCTGATCTTTGTCAACGCGGGGCTCGCCCGGCAATCCAAGAACCTGTTCACCCAAAATATTGCGCATGATTTCGCTGGTGCCGCCTTCAATAGAGTTTGCCCGTGAGCGTAAGAACGAATGACGCACGCCGCCCTCTGAGCCATCAACTGACAAACCGTCAGGACGGCGGAAAGTGAAGTCGTAATTGATCATGCCATTGGCCCCAAGCAGCTCAACACTGAACTCGGTAACTTTCTTATTGAACTCGGCCAACATCAACTTAGCAATCGAACCCTCGGGTCCGGGGTTGCCAGCTTTCGCTGCTGCTGCACCGCGAGCATTCGTGAGACGAAGCACTTCACTCTTGCAATAGAGCTGCATCATTTGATCTTTATGAGCACCTGTCTGTAGTTCTGGTGCGAGTTCTCTCCAAATGCGAAAGGTCTCGTCAATGGGTCCGCGGCGCTTGGCGTTTCCGCCACCGCCACCACCGATAGCGGTGCGCTCGTTCATCAATGTTGTCAAGGCGACGCGCCAACCTTCGCCGACTTCACCAACTCGCTGTGAATCAGGAACTCGGGCGTCGGTCATGTAGACCTCGTTGAATTCGGCTTCGCCAGTGATCTGACGCAGTGGACGAACTTCAACTCCGGGTGAATGCATGTCGATCGCGAAGTAGGTCATGCCTTTGTGCTTGGGCTGATCGGGATCGGTGCGTGTGACGAGCATGCCCCAGTCGGCGAGGTGCGCCAAGGTGTTCCACACTTTTTGGCCGTTGATGACCCATTCGTCACCGTCGCGTACGGCGCGAGTTCCGAGACCTGCGAAGTCTGAACCAGCACCGGGCTCGCTGAACAACTGACACCACTTTTCTTCACCCGTAAACATCGGGCGTAAGAAACGCCTCTTCACTTCTTCAGAACCGTGTGTTGCAATCGTTGGTCCGGCCAGTGCAATGAAGAACGTTGCGGGGTCTTGTGCTGCAGCGCCAGCTTTGCGAAGACGTTCTTCAACGAGACGATTCAAGTCGGGTCGAAGTCCGAGACCGCCACAACCTTCGGGGAAGTGCACCCATGCCAAGCCGTGGTCATAACGGGCGCCACGGAAAGCGACGTTGTCCATTTTCTTTGGATCGTTGGTGGCCAGTAGCGCATCGAGTGCGGATTCAACCTTGGCTGTAGAAGTATCAACTGATGTGGCGGTGCTCATGACAACAGTATTTCAGTCATGGGGCGCTGAGGCAAAGTCGAGATCCCGCACAAATTGGTTCTCATTGATCGTTCTAGAGGTATGACGAAACACAAAAAGCGCAGTTGGCTCACCGGCCGGGCCGAAATGGAACGCCGTATGCAATTGATCTTCGCCGATTCCCGATTCAACGTTGAACTTTGGGAAGAAGCGGGGTGCCCTGCTGAAGTCGGCTATCGCATTCGCCAATTCATCCAGTTGCCACCCAGCGAATGTCCTTCAGGCTGGGAAGATGACAACGTCCTTGATGAAGATTTTTGGCCAAAGAAGCGTCGGGGATTACCCGTATTGTGGAAGCGACGAGTCAAACCGACGGTGTTCCCGAAAGTATTCGTGTAGCGATGGGACTGTTTGGGGCATATTTGTCGTATCGACATGGCATGAAAAAAGCCGAACGTAAAGCAGCCTTAGAAAGCGCACGCGATGAAAGAATTCGTCGTCGCACTGATCCCGTTTGTCAGTCGTGCGGCTATCGACTGAGCAAACACTCTGATGACGGACAAAACCTCTGTCCGAGATATCAGTAGTCCGAGATACTCGTAACTTGGGATATTCAGAGATTCAACTTGATGTCCTACGGGCGATAGGCGCCGTATAAATAGGCAGTTTGCTGGCCTGCAGAAATTTCAAGCGAGCGCCCCGCGACCCATTGAGTCACTGCGGCACCTGGACCAATGTCATCAATTGATCCTTGAATCAATAATGTCGGACCATCGGGGATGGTCCACTCCAGTGCATTTTCGACGCATGAAGAAATGACAAAAGGCGAATCGGCAGCAGTTGCCTCTGGCGATAGATCCTGCACCCATCGAAGTTCACCTTGAACGTACGGGTCGAGCCATTGCTCTTTGTCTGACTGAAAACTTTGCATCAGGTTCGTTAAAGCGAGTCCGTCACCAACCCAAGACGTGATGTCAACTCCGTCGGTCAGACACGCGTGTCCGAATAACCAAATTGTGATGTCGTTACTTGTCAGGTCAAGGTCGCGATGATTTTCAAGACTGAGGTCGGTCGCTGATGCGAGGTCACCGACGACACCCGTGCATTCATTGAGGTCACTAGAAACCATAAAAGGGTCGGCACACGATCGGTAGCGAAGAATCGACATATCAATCACCGAGGCTTGGACATCTGAAAACCAATGTGCAATATGCATCGCGTAAATGCCGTCAGCTAATGGTTGCGCATCAGCAGTGAACTCAGGTGAGTCGGGGATTGTGGTGCTGCAACAAAATTCGGCAGTCGCGGCAATGGGAGCATCAACGGTGCTTGCCTGAGTCCAAACACCGGTCAACGGCAGGACAACTTCTGAAGTGCCACTTTCTGTGTCAGTCGAGGTTGCTGTTGAGTCTCCGCCACACGACACAGCGCTGATGGCAAGTGCCCCAATAAACGACGTGGCGATGATCTGACGTCGCATGAACTATTTCTATCTGAATATCGGGCGGCGATGTTCAGAAAAGCCCCAAGTTCGCGATACCCGCCTGTCACTAGTTGTTCGTCATGGTCCCAAAGGCTCCACGAGCTTGCACGCGTTCCATAAAGTCGGGAAGATAGGCATCGGTCGGGAACTCGCGAACCATTTCGTCAAGGATTGCTGCGTCGGCCCCAACCAAAATGCGCCAGTCGCCACGCTTGACGCCATTCAGAATGACGGTGCTTGCTTCGGCGGCCGTCATTGGTGCATTATCGCGGAAAAATTCTCCCTGGGCCTGAATGCCGAGACGTAAGTCTTCGTCGCTTGCACCGCTGACATCGAGTCCGGACTTGGCTAATCGAACCCGCATCTGGGCAATCTGATCCTCGGTCATTTCTTTCGGATCTGCACCAAGAAGTTTGCGCGAGTTAATGGCAATTGATGTTCCGATGTGTCCAGGCATGACGACCGATGCGCGCATCGACGGTGCATTCATGCGGAAATCAGTAATTAACGCTTCAGTGAAACCCTTCACGGCAAACTTCGCTGCACTGTACGCAGTGTGCGGAATGTTCGGGCCAAGTGAAGCCCAAAAACCATTGACCGAACTGGTGTTGACGACATGTCCGATCGGTGCATCAAGCAGTAGTTGCAAGAAAGCACGAGTGTTGTAGTACACACCGTACCAGCACACACCAAAAGTTTTTTCCCATGTTTCGCGATCGTCTTCGATGATGCTTCCGCCACCGCCGATGCCAGCGTTATTGAAAAGGAGGTTGACGTGGGGTCGCCAAGCGGCAACAGCATCACGGAAGGCCAGCACTTGCGATTCAATCGAAACGTCAGCGATAAATGTCAAGACTTTGCCCGAGTTTCCGTCGGCCGCGCATATGGCGACCGTTTCAGCAAGGTTGTCTTCCATAACATCGCATGTCGCGACGTCGCAACCATCGGCCGTGAGCTGGCGGACAAGTTCGCGACCCATGCCAGTGCCTCCGCCGGTAACGACAGCGACTCGTCCGGCGAATCCTTTTTCAAAACGTTCAGTCATGGTTTCCCCCAGTGTGTTACTGGAGGAAACCATAATCCAACGACAGATCGATTGAGCGGGTCGATCAGGGTGATTCAGTCAAATCGCTTGATGCGACCCTTGCTTGATGAACGCATTGATGAATACTGGCCCTTCATATCGCGTTCCGTGAACTGCTCAAGGCGATTAGCCAGGTCTACTAATTCTTCAATCTCACGCGGGTCGGCTCCGATAGCAGTCAAAGCGCTAATTGCTTGGTTGAACAAGCCACGAGCCACAGCGATTTCACCGTGACGAGCCGCTTTGATTGCCGCCTTGCGAATACCAGCTACATGAAGTAGCAAAACTTCACGCGTGACGACTGGATCAATTTCTCGAATGTCGGCCGAATTGTCAGTTGCATTGAGAACGACCGGTATCGACAACTCATGTAGTTCGATCGAACCAATGGCAGATGCCCAACGCAAAGTGAGGTTCGCAATGGTGAATGCACCCGGCAACAGGCGGGGACGAAGTGTGAACCGCACGACGAGACGACGCACTTCATCACCACATGCATCGCCGATTGATACTTGTTGAGCACCAAGAACCGTTGCAAGATTTGCAGTTTCGTATTCATTGAGAACTTCAAAAGCCGCAGTTGCATCGGTCGGACGGATTTCAACGGACAGGTTTTGTGCAACGACACTGGCGAGGCCAACAAACTCTTGATTGAAAACATTCAGGGCCTGATCGGGACCAGCACACCAGTAGTCATTTCCGCCACCTGCATCAGCCATCGCGGCTAAGAGAGTTTCGTCGTAGCCATCAGCAAAGCCGATCATTGACGTCGTGATGCCCTGAGCGGAAGCACCGCGAGTCATGGTGCAGAGTTCGTCATGGTTTCGAATACCAGCATTGGCGTGGCCGTCAGTGAGCACAATGATGCGCTTGATTGCTGGTGCACGCCCGGCGACAGCTGAAGAAGTTGCAAGTAGTTCAAAACCTTTCAACCATCCTCCGGACAAATTGGTTGAACCTCGGCTATGGATGTTGGAAATATGTTGACGCACAACATTGATGTCGTGATGAGCCAATGGCAACACCGTTTCAATGTCGTCATCAAATGCAATGACTGCAATTCGGTCTGTTGGGCCGGCGACTCGAATCAGTTCAGCCACAGCTCGACGAACCGCTGCCATTGGTCCTCCGCCCATAGAGCCAGAACGGTCGACGACGAGGGCGATATCAAGGGGTGCTCGATCGATTTCGGGCGCTGGGGGAGCAGTGAGTTCGAGCAACATATTCACGATCTCGTCGTGTTGCGTGAGGATGATTGATTGGTCGAGGGCGATTGAGGGTTTCATCATGGTCTGCTTTCGTCAATGTGGGTAAAAAATGTGAACGAAATTGTTCACAAGAAATAAACGAACGAGGATCTCAAAAATGTGCGTTTGCCCTGCATGTGGGCTTTTTGCTACGAGTTACTCAAGACTTGAGAAAGAGGCGCCGATACCTCTTTTCGTGATGAATCAGCAGTTTTTTCAGAACCCCCATGAGATGCAGGATCACTTGCCACGCAAGTTTCGTTTTGCACCGTTTGTACTTTTGATCGCCCTCGTTTCTTATGCAGTCATCGTGATTGCAATGGTCACTGCACCCGAGTCGGCCAAGGCCATGGGTTCGGCACCTGCGATGAAGACTGCTATTGACATTTCAAATTCGAATCCTTGGATCACACCTGTCATGCCCTCAAAGTGCACCGAAGTACAGATTGCCGCTGGCGATGTTGCATCGTGTGTGATTACTAAGTACACCGATGTCACAAAAACGGGTTGGGGCACACCGCCATTTCCGATCGCAGCCGATGGAACTCTTAACCCTGGTTGGAAAAGTAACGGATGGGCTTACTCGGGCTCGCCAGCCTTAAAGGATTGGGAAGCAGCGTTGTGGAAGAACGCGAATAAAGTTGGAACAATCAGGGCCGGAGCACTTCAAGCGCCGCCGGCCGCTTTGGCGTTATTCGAGGGATTCCTTGGCGAGATTCAGGCCAATGGTTACCGGATCACTGATGCAATTGGTTACAACTTCCGATGCACCTCGAACACCCGCAAAGATTGTGTCGGTTTAACGAGTACGTCATTGTCTAACCATTCATGGGGACTCGCCATCGACATCAACGTCGGGACAAACCCGGAAGTGCGTTATGTGCCGACTGCCGACTCACCAACGACTGCGTGTTCGGTTCCGATGGCCACCAACATTCCGCAATGGGTGGTGCAGACCGCTGAGAAGTGGGGACTGCTTTGGGGCGGTTACGGCTGGAGTGGCGGTTGCGCGACTTCGACAACCGTCAAGAGTTCTGTTATTCGTGACCCAATGCATTTTGAATTTCGTGGAACAGTTGATGAAGCGGTGAAGATTGCATCAGTCAACGGTATTTCGGTCAAGCGTTATTGCAGCAATGTTGTTGAGTCTGGTGCGACAATTCGTAAATGCACCTGGCAAGATCGCCCGCAGGCCGGATGGCGCACTTCTGTTCCGTTGCTTGGCCCCGCTGGCGCGACTTCTGCTCTTGTGAATATCACGTTGACTGGTGCCAGTGAAGCTGGATATGTGACAGCAGAAAGTTGCGATGGCAACGTGACGGGTGATCGTTCATGGTCAAATGGCAATGTTGCGATTGGGGCAACCGTGGCGAACTTGGCCGTGGTTCCACTCGATGCCTTTGGGCGATTCTGTTTGTACAACTCGACGGCGATGCACATGATTGTTGACGCACAGGGATTCTTTATGCCCTCACGCTTGGCCGGTAGCGGTGCCGCTATGTTCACACCTTTGTCGCCAACACGTGTGCTTGACACTCGTAGTGCGGGCGGCAAGGTTGTTGCACTGAGCGAAAATGGAGTGGTTGTAGCTCATGCACCCGCTGGCTCGGTTGCGATGTTGTCTAATATCACTGTGACAGGCACCGCAGGTGCGGGATATCTCACTGCAGATTCGTGTGAAAACTTGCAGCCAGGTGAACAGACTCGTTCAAACATCAATTTCGGGAACGATGACACGGTGGCGAACTTGGCGGTTGTACCGATGGGACTCGTTGGGGACAAGCCTGGTTTTTGTACCTTGGCTAATGCTGGTTTGAATCAGATCATTGACGTCCAAGGTGTTTTTGCTCCGAGCCCAATTGGGCAATGGGGATACACCCCAGCAGCGCCGAGTCGCTTGATCGATACTCGCCAATGCACCAATAATTGCGCCGATGTATTCAAGGCCGGTGCCATGATCAAGATGACCGCACCGGCTGGTGCATCTGCGGTGCTCATCAACCTCACGTTGACCGACGCGAAATCTGCTGGATATGCCACTGCCGATAAGTGCTCTGCCTTGGTCCCTGGTCCTCAGGCGCAGTCGAATGCCAACGTCACGGTGGGTCGATCGGTCGCCAACTTGGCAGTTGTTCCCGTTGATGCCGATGGCACTTTCTGTATTTACACTTCTTCGGCCGCCCGAGTCATCGTTGATGTTCAGGGAACCTTTTCCCCTTCGGGAGATTTGCGGTTCATTCCAGTAAGTTCGGTGCGCCGTTTCGACTCACGCGGAACGGTGAACTAAGTTTTTACAATGATGCGGGTGATGACATGGAATATTTGGCATCACTTTGGTCCGTGGCAAGAAAGACAACTTGCTATCGAGCATGTCATTCGAACTGAAAACCCAGATGTTCTCTTTTTACAAGAAGTGCACACAACTGAACAGCAAGCAGAAAATTTGGCGACGAAACTTGGTTACCAGTCGGCGGTAACAACTAGTCCCTGGAGCATGGGAAACGCAATTTTGTCGAAATGGCCGATTGTTCGATCTGGACAAGTGCAACTTCCCAATGCAGCAGGTGAACCAGCGCATCGTCGGGCGCTGTGGGCAGTGCTTGAAACGCCGTGGGGACAATGGCCTGTCATTGGCACCCATCTCGACCACCGCTTTGATGAATCTCATGTTCGTCAATTGCAAGTTGATGCTATTTCCGATCTTGTTTTGACTTTGCGCAACGATCCAACAGTCGATCTACCGGTTCTCATCGGTGGAGACTTCAACGCTGTGCCTGACAGTGATGAAATTCGTCGATTGACTGGACGGTCAGCAGTAAAAAATCGCAATGTTGTTTTTGCCGACATTTGGGAACTCAAAGGTGATGGCCTGGGCCATACCTGGAGTGATCGCAATGGGTATTTGGCGAATGCCAATTGGCCCAATCGGCGACTTGATTATCTCTTCGTCACCTGGCCTCGACCAAAACCAGTAGGCAACCCAGTTCGCGTGTGGCTGGCCGGAGTCGAACCAGTCGCTGGGGTGCAAGCCAGCGATCACTTCGCAGTCGTTGCTGATGTTCTCACTGAGCGGTCAGGCGACGCTAACGACTAGACCCGCCACCGACTAAGTTTGTCGGCGGTATGGCAACTCTGCGGTTTAGTTTCGGCACCATGGGCTCGGGTAAGAGCACGTTGGCTTTGCAGATTCATCACAACTTGGCAGTTCGCGGTCGTCAGGGATTATTGCTCACCAAACTTGATCGCGATGGAACGCAAGTAACGAGTCGACTGGGTGTTTCGGCTCCGGCTGTTGAAGTAACAGCTCATATTGACTTATTTGCGTTAGCACAATCGCGTATGCCAATTGATTTTGTGGTGTGCGACGAGGTGCAGTTCTACTCAATTGCGCAATGTGATCAGTTGGCGCGTATTTCTGATGACCTCAATGTTGATGTGTATGCCTTCGGTCTGATTACCGACTTCAAAGGGCTGTTGTTTGAAGGCACCAAGCGCATGCTCGAGGTGGCCGATGAGCGAGTTGAAATGCAAGTCGAGGCCCGTTGCTGGTGTGGATCGCGGGCAACCCATAACGCGCGCGTTGTGAACGGTGTTGTGGTGTACGAAGGTGAAACAGTTGTCGTTGGAGACACCAGTGATGTTGCTACGCCGATGTTTGGCGATGTTGTTCGGTATGAATTGTTGTGTCGCCGCCACTATGTGCGTGGCGATATGGGCGAAGCCGCTACCGCTGACTGATCAGTTCCATGCGCAGCGCATGCGCTTGATGCCGTTAATGAATGCACTTTGCAACATGGCGGGTTCGTCGGTGGTGCGCATGTTGGGCATGCGCCGGCGGATTTCATCAAACATCACCGAAACTTCACGACGGGCCAAGTTGGCGCCGAGACAGAAGTGCGGTCCGCCAGCGCCAAAACCAACTTGTGGCGTTGCTGAAGCCCGGGAGATATCAAATTTGAATGGATCAGCAAACACTCGCTCATCACGGTTGCCTGAGCAGTACCACATCACGACTTTTTCGCCCGCAAGTAATTTCTGACCAGAAAGTTCGGTGTCTTCGGTGACGGTGCGACGGAAATGAATCACTGGTGTCGCATAACGCACAATTTCTTCGACTGCAGTTTTTGTGTGAGCATCAAAGTTGTTGAACCACAGGGCCTTTTGCTCGGGGTGATCGGTCAACAATTTCATGCCATGGCTGATGGCATTACGAGTGGTCTCGTTTCCGGCGACAACGAGCAAGATGAAGAATGATCCGAATTCTTGGGCAGTGAGTCGTTCGCCGTCGACGACAGCGTTCATCATTGCTGAGGTCACGTCTTCTCGTGGATTCTTCACGCGGTCTTCGCCTAGAGCTTGGGCATAAGAAAACATTTCAATGGCGACTTTCATCAAGTCGTCAAGCGATGAACCAAATTCGGGGTCGCCCACACCAAGGATGACATTGGTCCAGTGGAAGATTTGCTTGTGATCAGATTCGGGGATTCCCATCATGTCGCAAATAATTTCAAGGGGGAGTGCGGAAGCGACTTCTTCAACGAAATCGCATTCGCCTTGTGGAAAGCGTTCGAGTAAATCGGTGACAAGCTTCTCGGCTCGCGAACGAACTTGGTCTTCAATGCGCGCGACTTCTTTGGGGGCAAAACCGCGCGACACGATGTTGCGCAAACGGAAGTGCTTGGGATCATCCATGTTGATCATCGAGCCGAAGAATTCATTCATCTCGGTTGGCAAGTCGCCAATGTTTGAGCCTTTGCCACTGCAGAATAATTGTGGGTTGCGGCTGACCTGCCAGATGTCGTCGTGGCGCGTGATCGCTCGGTAGCCGGGACCTTGGGGAAATGGCGAGCCTTCAATGACCGCTTCTTCGAAGTATTGAAATGGCGATTCGTCGCGCAAGGTCTTAAATGCACCTTCACGGAACGCGCGATCTTTGAGCCAAAACTCTGGTGACGAAAAGTTGATCTCAGAAAGGGCTACTTGAGGAATTGAATCAAAATTGAACGTACTCATAGTTTCTTACCGTAGTGGGCGGGCGAGCCTTGAGAACTGTCGGGCTCTAATGCGACAAGGCGTTCTACGTATGGCATTGTGAAAATATGAGTGAGCAAACGGTTACTGAATTCACCTTTTTTGTGGACGCAGAGCTCTTTGGTCTGGGTGGCTACGAGAGTGCTGCGTTGGCTGCTGATGAATCAGACTTGCACGAGGCTGGCGTGTACAACGTCGATATTCCGCGTGGATTCGGCTCCGATTTAGGTGACCGCATCCCTGTACGTGTCACTGGCACAGCGCGTGGCCTGAAGTTCTATGCACGGTTGCTCTCGCTGAAAGACCCGATGCAACTCGAAGAGCTTGAACGAGTGCGCTCAGCGGCCTTATCGCGCGACGATGATCTATAAAGATTTGAGCACTAAAAATTTGAGGTGACAGTGAGTCAGTCTGTAAGCGGGATTCTGTGAATCGAGTTGCCCCGATTCGGTAACCATCCATCTATGCGGTCTACCCGAGGAGTTTCCGGTTGCCCGGATGGACGGACCGCCCGTCTCCTCTGCTTGACCTTGCTCCGAATGGGGTTTGCCAAGCCATGTGAATCGCCCCACATGCTGGTGCGCTCTTACCGCACCGTTTCACCCTTACCTGTTCTGGTTACCCAGTCATCGGCGGTTTCTCTCTGTTGCACTGTCCGTAAGGTCGCCCCCACCTGGCTCGCGCCAGCACTCTGTCCTACGGAGTCCCGACTTTCCTCGAATGACTCACGTCATTCGCGATTACCCGACTCACTCACTGTCAGCGTGAAGTGTACGACCGAAAAATCACTCGCCGTCGAGGTATTCGTACACCATCGAGTTCAAGCTTGGGGTTTCAAGGTTGAGCGAGGTGCGGATGCCCGACTCGTTGGCGGCTCCAAGCACAACTGGAACCGGCGCCTTGGTGCCAAATGTGCTGGGTACTGCGTAAGCGGCGGCCGGGACATCAGTTTGCTCTTGATACTCAGCAGCAATCGAGAGGCCGAAGCTTGAAACTAAACGCGAGGGGTTGAGGAGCGATCCGATGACTGCGGCGTGACGAGCTTCTTGCTCGCCGATGCCGATGGCTGCTGCACGCAATGCCGAATCAGCCAACATGGGCACATACACCTGATAGGTCGATCCAGCGATGGTTTCAAGCGCGTAGGCCAAAGCCAAAACATCGGCGACCGGATCGTCGGTGACGGGAATACCAGAAGCATCGTCGCCGGTGATCAACCGCAATGCAGGCTCAATGTAAATCGACTGCAGACGAGGATTGGGTTCGTTGTATGCCTTGCCGCCAAGTTTTTCGGTGAGTGACGCAGTCGCTTCAGCGTGAGCTTTGTGATCGCTTAAGAAGCGAGCAGCCAAGGTTGCAGCATCGCCCGACAACAATCCAGCGGCAGCGACAGTTTCGTACACAAAGATCGCATTGTGTTCAAGCGACGTTGCCGTGCGCAATAACGCGATGTCGGTGACAGGGGCATCATCAAGTTCGGTCTTTGTCGGGGCCTCACCAAGTCGGGCGATTCCGGTATTGGTTGAACCACCGCACGCGGCGAGAAGTGCACCAAAGGAAATCGTTGCGCCGCCAGCGATAAAGAAACGACGGCGAGACAACGATGATTGCAATGCCGGACCGAAGTCGGCACCCTGAGTTGCCTTCACGATCTTGGAGAAAGCTTGTAGTTCTTCGCGATTTGAGTTGCTCATGATGTTCTCCGAATTAAGCGACGGTCGTCGTGGTCTGAGCGTCTGCTTGCGCAGCCTCGGGGGTGACTAAAAACAGATCGGTGTCATCAATGGGTGACTTGCCAGCGATTGCAGCCAAGGCAACGACGTGTCGAGCCTCAATAATTACCATTGAAGCGATGAGCGCTGCACCCTCGGTTCCTTCGAGCATTCCAATAACTTCGGTGTGGGCCGCGACGAGAGAATTTTCAAGCGCATGGGCGGCGAGAGCGGCGGCCATGGTGTCAGATCCGAAGTCGGCCTCGTTGGCCGAGAAGATTTCGCTATCTCGGGCTTGTGGTGCGGCGCGGCCAATGAGCGACGAAATTGTTTGAGCGTAGGCATCGTGATGGGCGGCGAGAGAAACGAGGCAAGCGACGTGTTCTCCGCCGGCACCGGCGCCAACTGCTGCCTGATAGAGATCGCGCATTGCCAATGCAGTGGCTTGGGCCGATGCGAGGAGCACGGTGTCGGCCGGGGTGGGCCGCACTGGGCTCACGCTGATGATCTTCGAAGCGGTCACGGGGTTCCTTTCACAAACTCTTACTCACAGCCTTATGTGCCGAGACAGGTAAGAGCAACTCCAAACTCTAGAAGTCAAGACTCGAGAGTTCGGTGATCCATCCGGCGGCACGGGTCACAGCCCGTTCCCATTGGGCCCTCACTGCAAGTCGATCGTAGTTGGACTGCGGGTCGACGGTGGTGTGAGGCGACCAGAGGGATTCAATTTCGGCGAGATTTGACCATGTTCCGACGGCCAAACCAGCCAAATAGGCCGCACCGACCGTGGTTGCTTCAGTGACTGGGGAGACCGAAATTGGGCGTCCTGTTGCATCGGCGAGGGCCTGAATAAATGTGGGGTTACGACTCATGCCGCCGTCGACGCGAATCTCGGGTACTTCAACATCGGGGTA
>CAMDCI010000040.1 GCA_945889715.1 Bifidobacterium breve
ACATACGCCAAACGAATTTCTTCCGCAGTTTCTGTCGGGGTCTTGGCTGATGAGTGCGGAATCAGTCCTTGTTCGCACCCCGCGAGTACGACGCTGTCCCACTCGCGCCCTTTGGCACCATGAAAAGTGAGCAGTTCAACCGAATCTTGGTAGCGCTCATTTTCAAATGGGCGATTGGTGCGCACCCAGGCCAAGAATGTCCGCCCGTCGCCACCACCTTCGGCCAAAAACTCATCGACCGCATCGGCGACACGACGTCGTGCAACTAAATCTTCTTCGGTTTCACTCGAATCTTCTGCCAGAGGTGCACGGGCATCGCGCGACCAAGTTGCGATTCGAATTGAACTCGGCAAATCACCAACTTCGCGGGTGGCCCGTTGTACCGGATCAGCGGCAACTGAGCCCACGATGCGTGTTGGAATATTGTGGGCAGTGAGGGCATCGCGAAGTGGAGCCAATTGAGCATTGGTGCGAGCCAATATTGCAAAATCACGCCAACGCGAAGTGGGCGTGCGCCATGATTCGATGATTTGGGCAACACCGTTTGCTTCGGCCTTTTCATCATCAAATCCGTAGATCTGAACGGGCGAACCATCGGGACGTGTTGAGAAGAGTTGCGGAGGATCAGTGGGTAGATGCGACAGGGCTCGTAGTCCTGCTTGAACAACCTGCGGTGTGCAGCGATAGTTGGCCGAAAGTCGAATGACCTCAATGCCAGGGAAACGCTGCTCGAGTGCGGTGAGCACTGATGGGTCGGCTCCGTTGAAGCCGTAGATCGACTGTGACGGGTCGCCGACAAGGGTGAGGTCGTCACGTCCGATGCGCCACTGATCGAGCACTGCGAGTTGCAGCGGGTTTAAGTCTTGGGCTTCGTCGACAAAGAGATGACGAATTTTCCAATGCACGATGTTGGCGAAATTGTTGTCATCGCGCATCGCGTCAATAGTGAGAGAAAGCAAATCATCCAGATCGATGACTCCGCGTTTGCGCTTCAACATCTGAACATCGCTCATGACTTTGGCAACATCTGCAACGGGAGCAGACGACCGGCGTCCACTCGACTGAATTGCCGAGGCATAGCGATCGGCAGTGATATTTCGCGATCGTGCCCAATCAATGTCGGCGGACAAATCATTGATGTTGGCGGTGTGCTTAGGTCCAATGACCTCGCCAATCAGTCGCCGACGGTCAGAAACCACAACGGGGTGGCTCTTGCCTTGTTCGTCCCACCGTTGGCGCAATAGTGAGAGCGCGACGGAGTGGAAAGTGCCAGCGATAATGGTGTCGCGCAGCCCGAGTGCTCGTAGGCGTCGACGTAATTCGGTTGCGGCTTGGCGCGTGAAGGTAAGTACGGCGACATGGGATGCGTCAGCAGATTCGGTTAAGCACCGATAGGCCACGCGTCGGGTGAGTACACCAGTTTTTCCGGAACCTGCGCCGGCAATAACCGCGAGCAGGGGAGCAGTTGATGTGATCGCAGATTGTTGATTGGGGTCTAAGCCCAACAACAATTCTTTTTTGAGGTCTGCAGTGATCACCACATCATCGTAGGGCATGGTTCTGCGAAGTATTGTGGGCGACATGCCCTATCCCGCTCGACTTTTAAATCCCGATGAATCAGTTGCCCTTGACCTGCATCCCCATTGGTGGTTTTTTGCCGAGTCGGTGACGGCATTTGTGGTTTCTGGGGTTCTGTGGCTCTTTGTTTTTGGTCAGGATGAAGCTAAGACATTTCTGACCTATCCAATTGGTGTCGTCGCTCTTGGTGCTTTGGTGTGGTTGCTTATTCGCTACCTCAAATGGCGGACGACGTATTTCGTGATTACCTCAGATCGTTTGATTTATCGCCATGGCGTCATCGCCAAGGCAGGCATCGAAATTCCACTTGAACGTGTGAACAACGTGAACTTTAAGCAGAGCATCTTTGAGCGCATGATCGGTGCGGGCGACCTTTTGATCGAGTCCGGCGGCGAAGATGGTCAACAACGTTTTTCAGATATTGCCAAACCTGAAAAAGTGCAAAATCTCATTCACATGCAGATGGAAGATAATCAAAAGCGTTCATTCAGTGTGAACGTGGTTGGCGGCAATGACATTGCGACTCAAATTGAAAAACTTGAAGGCCTTCGTGACCGCGGTTCAATCACCGCTGAAGAATTTGCAGCACAGAAGCAGCGCTTGCTCGATAGTTGATTAAGTGCGGTGGCGAATTCCGACGATGCAGCCACCAAATCCGCCGCCAGTCATCCGAGCACCAAGAATTCCTGGCTCGCTCATCATGGTTTTGACCGCTTGATCCATTGTTGCATTTGAAGTCTCAAAATCGTTCGCCAAACTTTGGTGGCTTTCAAGCATCAGTTGGCCAGCTATCCCGAAGTCTTTTCGTGAAAGTGCGGAAGCGAAGTCGCGAACTCGTTGATTTTCGCTGATGACATGTTGGGCCCGGCGAAACAAGCGTTGATCAGAAATCTGTTCAGCATCGCCAAGGTTTGCTAATCGAAGGGGTCCGATCATTTCTTCAATGTGTCGGCAATCGGTCACTCGATCGGAGTATTCACTTCCCACAAGTGTGCGGTGTGAGACAAAACGTGTCACCACTTCAATCTCATCGGGCATCGCGATATGTTGAACATCGAGAGTGTGACAGTCGATCAGCGTTGCTGTATGCGGTCGTCCGACGGCAATACACAACTGATCCATGATTCCGCACGGCACACCCGAGGCAATGTGCTCGGCACGCTGACACAGCAGGGCGATATCGGTGTCAGGAAGTTCAACTTGGGCGATCGAGAGCGCAGTACGAGCGATCGCTATTTCGAGTGCTGCGCTCGACGACAAACCAGACCCAATAGGAATTGTTGTGCTGATTTCGCCAGTGAAACCAGGGACATTAATTCCGAGTTGCGCAAGTTCAAAAAGCACGCCGGCGACATAGCGACCCCATTGTGGCTGAATCGAACCTGGGTCACGTATTGGTAGTTCAGTTGACAGCGCAACAGGTTCATCTCGAGAAACTAAATTCCACATCTGACCTGTGTTTGCTTGGCCGATCACTGTTGTGTACGCATCGAGCGTCAGCGGCATCACAAGACCGCCGGTGTAGTCGGTGTGATCGCCAATCAGGTTGACGCGACCTGGCGCTGAAATTTGAATTGTTTCAGTCACGCCAATTTCAAAGTC
Source organism: Bifidobacterium breve (assembly GCA_945889715.1). Taxonomy (GTDB): domain Bacteria; phylum Actinomycetota; class Acidimicrobiia; order Acidimicrobiales; family Ilumatobacteraceae; genus Casp-actino8. The sequence goes on from CAMDCI010000040.1 coordinate 3,181, forward strand.
TTGCTAAAGCGTTCAACCGAGTCCATGTCAAAGGGAGCACGAAGTGCCAAGTTGATTTGCTCGGCTCCTGCGGCTACGTATTGACCGATGCGATCAATGACTTGTTCGTCGTTTCCGGTTAAAACACCGGGACGCACACCTTCGGCGAGCATGCCGAATTGCGATTGCAAACTTTCCTCAGTCCAGGCAATACCAACATTCACTGTCCGCTTAACTTCTTTGGGGTCACGGCCGATTGATTCGCAATGAGCTGTTAAAACCGAACTCTTGTGAGCAAAACCTTCAGGCGAAACAAAAGGAACATTCCAACCGTCGGCGTACTTGGCAGTGATATTGAGGGTTCGCTTTTCTCCGCCGCCACCTACCCAAATCGGAATCTTCTTCTGAATCGGACGTGGTTCGTTACGGGCATTCGTGAGGTTGAACCATTCGCCTGAAAAGTTGGTGACATCATCGTGCAATAAGCCACGAAGGCATTGGGCTGCTTCTTCAAGTTGATCCATGCGAGTTTTGACTCCTGGAAACGGAATGCCGTACGCCTCGTATTCAACTTGAGCCCAACCTGCACCGAGCCCCATGTCGGCGCGGCCACCAGATATGTGATCGATCGCAGTAATCATTTTCGCAAGCACCGATGGATGGCGATAGCCAACCGAATAAACAAGTGAACCAACTCGGACACGACTTGTCTCTGCTGCCAATGCGGCATGCATTGCAACTGCTTCGAAACACGCTGCGTCATCGGGCTTGCCGGTCGCTCCATAAAAGTGATCCCAAATGGAAATCCAATCAAATCCGAGGTCTTCGATCTTGCGCCATGCTGGTCGCAAAATGTCGTAAGTGGTGTGTTGTAATCCAGTGTGGACGCCAAAGCGCATGTGCGGGAACATTCCTGAAGTCATACGCCAAAGTTAGTCGTTGCGATGATGCAGTGATAGTGACGAGATGGCTATTCTCACTGCAATGCCGCAAGCAAAGATTCCTGCGAATATTGGCCAAGTCACTCTTGAGTACGAAACCATGGGGCGGGCGACCGACCCCGCGGTGTTGTTGATCATGGGTTTTGGCGCCCAACTTATTAATTGGTCAGATCAGTTTTGTCAGATTTTGGTTGATCAGGGTTTCTACGTCATTCGTTTTGACAACCGTGATTGTGGTCTGTCGACCAAACTTGACGGTGTGGTCGTTGATCCGAACGCGGTCGTTGCTGCTGCGCTGAGTGGCCAAGAACTCCCAGCAGTTCCGTACACCCTGTCGGATATGGCTCAAGATGCCATCGAATTGTTGAATCATCTCGGAATTGATTCAGCACATATTTTGGGCGCATCGATGGGTGGCATGATTGCGCAGACTTTGGTCATCGAACATCCTGAGCGCGCGCGATCATTAATCTCGTTGTTTTCAGTCACTGGTGAATTTGAGTACGGCGCACCTACGGCTGAAGCAGCAGAGGTCTTGCTCGGACCACCTCCCACAGATCGACAAGCTTTCATTGATGCAAGTCCCAATTATGGGGTATGGCAGTCAAAGCGCTATTTCGACGAAGTTGCCGTCAAGCGTGAAGCTGCTCGAGCCTTTGACCGTTCGTTCTATCCCGAGGGTTCAAGTCGCCAATTGGCGGCTATTTACGCCAGTGGCTCACGAGCAGAAGGATTGCAACAATTGCAGACTCCCACTTTGGTGATTCATGGTAAGGACGACACTTTGTTGCCCCCCGACGGCGGCAAGCGCACTGCCGAATTGGTGCCTGGTTCAACGTTCTTGCTCGTGGCCGATATGGGTCACGATCTTCCCGAACCCTTGTTGCCATTCATCACTGGGGCGATGACGGCACACATGAAACTTGCCGAATGGCAGCGCGCCACCGGTCACTGAATACGATGAAGGAATGACTGGTCCACTTACAGGTTTTCGTATCGTAGAAATTGCTGGCATCGGGCCTGGCCCATTTGCCGCCATGATGTTGTCCGACATGGGCGCCGAGGTAATTCGCGTTGAGCGAGCTCAGGCCGTGCGTGGTCCCGCACCCGATGGTCCGGCTTTTGACATTTTGCAACGTGGTCGACAGAACATTGCGATTGATCTCAAGAACCCTGAAGGTGTTGAGACATTGTTGAAGCTCGTTGAGTCGGCCGATGCTTTGATCGAAGGTTTCCGCCCTGGTGTCATGGAGCGTCTTGGCATTGGCCCCGATGTGTGCTTGGAACGTAACCCGAAATTGGTCTTTGGCCGCATGACCGGTTGGGGTCAAACCGGCATGTATGCGCAAGCGGCAGGTCACGACATCAACTACATTTCGCTCGCTGGGGCATTGGCTCACTTTGGTCGTGCCGGCGAGGGTCCGGTTCCTCCCATGAACATGGTCGGTGACTTCGGTGGCGGCGGAATGTTCTTGGCATTCGGCGTGGTGTGTGCATTGCTTGAAGCGAGCAAGAGCAATAAGGGTCAAGTTGTTGACGCAGCCATGGTCGATGGCACCGCAGTTCTGATGACAATGTTCTGGGCGTTCTCACAAATGGGTGTTCATGACGAAAATGCCCGCGGAACCAACTTGCTTGACACGGGCGCGCACTTCTACGACGCGTACGAATGCAAAGACGGCAAGTACATCTCAATCGGTTCAATTGAGACACAGTTCTATGCACAGTTGTTGCAACTCACCGGACTTGATTCCGATCCCGAGTTCGCCAAACAGATGGATAAGTCGCAGTGGCCACATTTGAAGAAGCGCATTGCCGAAGTCTTCAAGTCGAAGACTCGCGATGAGTGGTGCGCAATTATGGAAACGACTGACGTTTGTTTTGCTCCGGTACTCACCATGAGTGAAGCCGCCACCCACCCACACAACGTTGAGCGCAACATGATCATTGATGTCGCTGGCACTAAGCAGCCTGCACCAGCGCCACGTTTTTCGCGCACCGTGCCATCGGTATCACGACCTCCGTCACATCCAGGACAACACTCACGTGAGATTCTTGAAGGCTGGGGCTTCGCATCAAGCGAGATTGAGAAGTTGTTGGCTTCAGGAGCGGTTGTCGACGCGTGAGCACACTTGTTTGTTTTCATGCTCACCCCGATGATGAATCAATAGCAACTGGCGGGTCGATTGCTCGTGCTGCGGCTGAAGGTCATCGCGTTGTTCTGGTGATGGGCACAGATGGTCGGCACGGCGAAACGCCCGCAGATCTTGGCGAAGGTGAGTCGCTACAAGATCGTCGCAAAGCAGAAACTGAACATTCGGCCGAAGTGTTGGGTGTCAAAAAGGTGTATTGGCTGGGTTATCACGACAGTGGTATGACTGGTTGGCCGCAAAACAAAGAGCCGAATTCATTTATTGGTGCAGATGTTGAGATTGCTGCTCAGGAGTTGGCCAAGATTTTGCACGACGAACAAGCCGATGTGTTCACGTGCTACGACTGGCACGGTGGATACGGTCATCCCGATCACATTCAAGTTCATCGTGTTGGTCATCGGGCCGCCGACATTGCAATCACGAACGGCCAAAAGATTCGCGTACTTGAATCAACAATGAACCGCACGCGTATCGCTCAGATGTTGGAGCAACTTGGTGGGGGAGACTTCGACCCAGAAGCTCCAGCCGATGACGGCAATCCGTTCGGAACTTTGCAAGAAGAAATCACGATGGCTGTTGATGTGAGTGAATTTGTTCAGGTGAAGCGCTCGTCGATTATGTGTCATGCAAGTCAAGTGACCGACAGCAGTATGTTTTTGCAAATGCCTCCTGAAGCATTTGCAATCGCGTTTGGTGAAGAGTTCTTTATTGAAGTCGACCAACTTGGTGGAGCGCCGAGGGGCTGGTTCATGTGAGCCGCGTCTACATGGTGCGACACGGTCGGGCGGCAGCTGGTTGGGATACCGATGCCGACCCTGGTCTCGATGAGATCGGCCGTGAGCAGGCTGCGGTAACTGCCAAACAATTGGCGCAATTGGCGCAATTGCCGCACATGGCATTGGTTTCGAGCCCGATGAAACGTTGCCGTGAAACCGCAAGCTTTCTATCTACTTTGCGGGGTCATGTGCCAATTACGTTTGAGCCGTTGGTGACCGAAATTCCTTCGCCCGATGGCTACGCATTGGGTGAGCGCATCGAATGGTTGCGGGCAGCAATGGCTGGCACCTGGGGAGAACTCGGTTCGTTGTACACCGATTTCCGAGACGATGTTGTGCGATATGTTGCGCAATGTCCAACTGACACCGTAATTTTTAGCCACTTCATCGCTATCAACGCGGTGATCGGATCATGTCTTGGTGACGATCGTTTAGTCATCGACAGTTTGGACAATGCCTCGGTAACAGTATTTGAAACTGATGGTGAGGGTGGCTTACGACTCATTGAACGTGGCAATCAAGCCGACACTCTGATCCGCTGATCGGGCAGACTGTAGATATGCGTTCGCATCATTCATTTCGTTCGGTAGCAGTTGTCACAATTCTTGGGACATTGGTTGTGGCCTGCGGCGGCGGTGGTGCAAGCAGCGAGACCCTCGCACCGTTGCCAACTACGGCAACGACCACTCCCGAAACAACCTTGGCGCCAATGGCAACGTCCGTCGCTCCCGAGAGCACAACGACAAGTTCAACAAGTTCAACTTTGGCAACAATTGAACCAGCCGAGCAATTAGTGTTGCGCGAAGACGGATTAGGCGATGTGTTATTTGGCGTCGACGCCGATCAGATGATCACGTATGTCACTCAACTTTTAGGTAAGCCCGATTCTGACTCGGGATACATCGGACCCGTTTCTGAATTCGGTTCGTGCCCCGGTACGCAAGTGCGTGGAGTGCGCTGGGGAGATTTGTTGTTGATGTTTGGCGACGAAAGCGAAGTCGCTCAAGGCCGGGCGCATTTCTATTCGTGGACGTATGGTCCCGTGCAGGGAATCGCTCCTGTGCCCATGGGCCCAGTCACCGATGGTGACATCACATTGGGCTCATTGGTTGAAGAGATTCTGAAGGTATATCCAACTGCCGAGATCTTTAATGACGACATCTTGGGAATGGGCTTTGAAATCAATCGCACCTTGACTGGAACACTCAGTAACGATTCGCCGAGTGGTGTGGTGGTGTCAATGACCGGCGGCGTCGCCTGTGCGACCTGAAGTCTGAGCAACTAGGGTCAATGAAGTCATGAACGCTTTGATGTTGGCCGATATCCACCAGTCGTGGGCCTGGTTCGTGATTATTTCGAACGGCCTGGCCGGTTTTTGGTCTTTGGGCGCTCACAAGGTTGAGTCGTTGCGTACTCGAGCGTTGTGGTGGTTTACATTGCTCGCCGAACTCACCATGTTTGTGCAGGTCATCCTGGGTGTGATTTTGGTGAACAAGTACAAGCTCGAATTTCCGCAGTTCCATGCCTTCTACGGATTCGTCGGCATCATTGCGATCGCGATTATCTATTCATACCGCAATCAGATGAAACACAAGTTGTACTTGTTGTACGGGTTCGGCGGACTGTTCGTGATGGGCCTCGGAATCCGCGCCCTCCTCGTCGGCCAAGTCTCCTAAATTCCGCCACTTTGGAATATGGCTGCCGCTAGGCGGCAGCCAAACTCCAAAGTGGGCGAAAATGAACAAGGGGATTACGGGGTTGGGATCGTCGAATCAGGCTCTGTTGTGGGCGCTTCGGTGTCAACAGGGGCTTCGGTGCTTGCTGGAGTGTCGGAAGCTAGTGGGATTGAAAGTGCAGTAGTTGTTTCCGTGACGCCTACTTCGGACGGAGCCAGGCTCAAGCCTTCGGTGGCCAACGCCGCGACATCAGCTTCGGTCGCCCCAATTGACTGCGCATCCACAAGCCACACAATGCAGGTCGTCGTTTCGTTTGAACGGATCGCAACGATGACTCCGTTTTCGTCAGTCGAGATGCTGTCAGCGATCGCTGCAGCGGGCAATTTAATGAACATCCCAGTCGGACCAGCGAAAGCTATGGAAATTGCCCCACGGGATTGCACGTACCAAGGGCCTAATGTCCCCAAGGTCTCACCGGGTGTGAATGAAATGTTGGTTTGATCAATCGGGGCCAATGGGATCGTGTCAAAAATTGATTGCAGTGAAAACTCGCGATCATCCAATGAAAGCAATGCGTCGTGAATATTTCTGGTTAGCCAATCTTCGATTAACAGGCCATCTAATGCCAGTCGCTCAATTGAGATAGACAACCCCTCCGAATTTACGAGGATTTCTGATGGTGATTTAACGTTGAAAGAGCCAGGAGTTGTGGAATCGCTTGATGCACCTACCGTCGCTCCAGTCATTGAAATAGTTTCTTCGATGGTGGGTAAGACGATGGGGAACATTGCGGCAACTGGATGATCAAGCCCGAATCCGTTGTAGGAAGCTAACGCCTGTGGAGGAATGCCCAGTTCTGTCGCAACTGACTCGACGGTTGTTCTGTCACTGAGGTAGCGCACACATGGCGCAATCAAGCAATCATCACTGGTAGTACCCGGGTCAACCCAGCCAACATAGACCGATGAATCGAAGACGTAGGTTTCCGACCATCCATACTGTTCGGCCAGTTGACTGACGCTGACCGACAAGGCATCAGCGATGATTTGGATCGTGTCTCCAGGGTTAGTCAGAACGGTCTGATGGCGAACCGACTCAGGCGCCATTGTCGCCATGGGAATTTCAGTGCCGTCTGCAATTGAGGGAGCTGGGGCAGAAGTCGGTGGACTAGCCCCTGAGGTGTCCGAGCCCATGAGCGCAGCTTTAATCAGCAGCACAACTCCATCGGTGGAAGCGGCGGTGATGTTGAGAGTTTGTTCTTGCGGACGTTCAACAGACGCGATCACATAACTATCAGGCAGAACCGACGCAACCGCTTTTGAGACCGTTGCGACTCCATCGGCCGATAGCTCGGCAGCGAGTTCATCTGCTGCCACGACTGCTTTGGGAGAGCCGTCGCGATTAGCCACGACCAGGCCAAGAGCAAGTGCGGCGACGACACCGAGAGCGAGACCAACACGTAAGCCAGTTGCCGGACCACTAACTTCCGAGGTGGTGGAGAATGTTTGATTTTCTAAATCAGGAGCAAGGGGAGCATTGTCGCCAAGCTGCTGAGTGAAGCGATTGAGTTTGTCATTCATGAGAGAAGCGCCTCCAGACGCCGGCGAGCGAGAGTGAGTTCTCGCTCAATTGTTCGAACTGAGAGATCGAGAAGCGATGCGATATCGCTCGTCGTGAGATCCTCCCAGTAGGTGAGGTGAATGACTGCCCTTTGACGTTCAGAGATTTTGCGCAGTGCGACCAAGACATCAAGATCAATCGGTTGATCGTTAGTGTCGTGGCGTTGCTGGGCTTTGATTTCTCGGGCGAGGCGACGTTGTGTTGATCGGTGTTGCGAGTGAGCCTCGTTCAGCACCGAGCGATACAAATACGCCCGCTGATTGTCAACGGCATTCCACTGAACACTCGAGATTGCTCGCAGCACAGCATTGGCAACCACATCTTCGGCGCCGCTAGGGCCAACAAGGCCTGAGGCGAATCGGATGAGGTCATCGCTGTATTTGCGATAGATCTCAGCATCGTGGGGAGTCATCACCCATTGGGACGCCACCACTCACCACCTCCCGCCATCAACCTACACAAATTCGCCCACTTTGGAATATGGCTGCCGCTAGGCGGCAGCCATATTCCAAAGTGGCGGAAAAGGGGCAGGGGAGTTGGTGACAGTTAGAGGGCGGAGGCGAGGGCATCAAGTTGCGCGGTCAACTTCGCGGGCAACTTGGCACCGAATTGGGCGTAGTGATCCTTGATCTGGGGGATCGCAGCCTTCCATCCATCAGAGTCAACCGACAACAACGCCTTCAGATCGGCATCATCAATCTTGAGGCCAGCAACATCAAGCGAACCTTCAGCAGGCAACATTCCGATAGCGGTCTCAACGGCACCAACGGTTCCGGCGACCCGCTCAAAGACCCACTTCAATACACGGCTGTTTTCGCCGTAGCCAGGCCACAAGAAGCGACCGTCTTCGTCACGGCGGAACCAGTTCACGAAGAAAATCTGCGGCAACTTGGCTGCATCGGCCTTGGCACCAAGTGCAAGCCAGTGTGCAAAGTAGTCAGCCATGTTGTATCCGCAGAACGGCAACATTGCCATCGGGTCAAAACGCAAGTTGCCAACGGCGCCCTGCTGAGCAGCAGTGGTTTCTGAAGCCATGATTGAACCCAAGAACACGCCGTGCTCCCAGTTGAAAGCCTGAGTCACCAACGGAACGGTCGTGCGGCGACGTCCACCGAACAAGATTGCCGAGATCGGCACGCCTGCGGGGTCTTGCCATTCGGGGGCAACCGACGGGCACTGCGATGCGGGAGCAGTGAATCGAGCATTCGGGTGAGCGGCTGGGGTCTCGGTCTCGGGAGTCCAAGCGTTGCCCTTCCAATCAGTGGCACGGGCTGGAGCGTCATCTGACATTCCTTCCCACCACACATCGCCTTCTGAAGTCAGCGCGGTGTTTGTGAAAATGCTGTTGCCCCACAACGTGTGCATGGCATTGGCGTTGGTGTCGTGACCAGTTCCGGGAGCAACACCAAAGAATCCAGCTTCGGGGTTGATCGCGTACAGGCGTCCGTCGGGACCAAACTTCATCCAGCAAATATCGTCACCGATTGTTTCGGCCTTCCAGCCCGGAATCGTTGGGACCAACATTGCGAGGTTGGTTTTGCCACAAGCCGACGGAAATGCGGCAGCGATGTACTTGGCTTCGCCTGCAGGATTGGTGAGCTTGAGAATCAGCATGTGCTCGGCCAACCAACCATCGTCGCGGGCCATCACTGAAGCGATACGCAGTGCGAAACACTTCTTGCCGAGCAACGCGTTTCCGCCGTAGCCCGATCCGAACGACCAGATCTCGCGAGTCTCGGGGAAGTGCACGATGTATTTGTTGTCGGGGTTGCACGGCCATGCTGATGACTTCTCGCCAGCAGCCAAAGGTGCACCAACTGAGTGCAAGCACGGCACCCAATCGCTATTGCCAAGAACATCGAGAGCGCCTTGGCCCATACGAGTCATGATGCGCATGCTCACGGCAACATAAGCAGAGTCAGTGAGTTGCACGCCAATGTGCGCAATCGGTGAACCAAGCGGTCCCATGCTGAAAGGGACGACGTACATCGTGCGACCCTTCATGCATCCGGTGTAGAGCGTCTTCATTTCGGCGCGCATGTCAGCAGCTTCACGCCAGTTGTTGTTGGGGCCAGCGTCTTCTTTTTTGGCCGAGCAAATGAAGGTGCGATCTTCAACACGAGCAACGTCGCCCGGATCGCTGTGAGCCCAATAGCTGTTTGGGCGCTTGGCCTCATCGAGCTTGGTGAAGGTTCCGCTATCAACAAGTTGCTGACACAAGCGTTCGTACTCTTCGGCCGAACCGTCACACCAGTAGATGTCGTCTGGCTGCATGATTGCGGCCCATTCGGCGACCCACTTATTCAAACGTTCATTGTTGCTCGAACCGCTCATGATGTGCTCCTTAGGCGAAAACACGCCTTGGATAGGGGGATTGTTGTTGGGGCTAAAGAATTCTTCAAGACAGGCTTATTACAAAAAGACGAGAGAAAGCAAAAACACCTGGTTAAAAACCAGGTGTTCCCATATCAACTTCAGAACCGAGACGTAGTTGAGTTGCTAATCCTTCAACATTGAGATCGAACACCACGCGTTGTCCGGGACGAAGCATGCGAAAGATGCTGCCTTCCAGCGCATCAGCGGCCATTTCGTGTTCGCTGAGATCGGTATCACGCAGGATCAGGCCGGTGCCCGTAGAGGGGTCGAAGGCTTTGATCACACCTTGCATGAGCGGCTGTCGTTCACTTATCCGATGCGGAAGTACCGCGACTGACCTTGGTGACCTTGCCAGCACGAATGCAGCTGGTGCACACATAGAGGCGCTTCGGTGAGCCATTGATCAGGGCGCGAACGCGCTGGATGTTTGGATTCCAGCGACGCTTCGTACGCACATGGGAGTGCGACACTGACATGCCCCACGACGGGTGCTTCTTGCAGACTTCACATACTGCTGCCATGACACGATCTTTCTCTTCACTTGAATTTGCTGGGATGAAGCCCAAGCACGATCTCGGACATAGAACGCTACCAGCGGATTTCCCCGACCCCCAAGCACAATTCAAGATCCAGGACAGGATTTTCGGGCTCCATCAGTCACATCAGCCGGCCCCCTGACCACTACCATCGGTCAGGTGAACCCGCCTGTTCTCAGCCCCGAGGGCTCTGCCGATCATTTCGATGCCGATCGGCTTCGTCGTACGGTGATTGC
>CAMDCI010000041.1 GCA_945889715.1 Bifidobacterium breve
CCAGCTACCCGTCGAAGCCTTGGTGAGCCGTTACCTCCCCAACAAGCTGATAGGCCGCGAGACCGTCCCGATCCGGTAACCCTTTCGTCATCCCCCCATGCGAGGGTACGACGACATCCAGTATTAGCAGTCGTTTCCAACTGTTATCCTAGAGACCGGGGTTGGTTTCTCACGTGATACTCACCCGTTCGCCACTAGGTCTTCCCTTGTATTGCTACTCAGTGGACCTCGTTCGACTTGCATGTGTTAAGCACGCCGCCAGCGTTCGTCCTGAGCCAGGATCAAACTCTCCGTCAAGAACTAACTGATAACTATTCGTTCGATTGCTCGATTGAGTCATCATCAGTGCGTTCGACAAGAGCGCAGTACTACCCAGGGGAATACCCGAGCATTGTTGTACTGCGATCTGGCGAGTCAAGCCGAAGCTTGACCCATTAATTATATTTTGGTTAAACCGAAGTTCAACCGTTTTGAATTGACAGACAGACTCTCCGTCGGGACATAGCAAGCTAAGCCCTCTCGAATGTCTGCCCGCACTGTGCGTTCAGTCTTCTCTTCCGTTTTCAAGGAGCCTTAGCTCAGGGGCACACACACTGGGCCGGGCAAGCCCTTATCCAGCATGTTGGTGCCATGTCCCATCGACCGAAAACGGCTTTCAGGGGCGAGTTGCAAATCTAGCGCTCCGAAATGGTGCATACAACCTGCGTGTCAGATTTATTTCCGATTTATTTTGGGTGACTACGAAGTAATTAATTCGTGACCAGCAAAAGATGGAAATTCGTCTTTCCTTTACGCAGCAGGATAAAGCGACTATGCAATAAATCCACTTCTAGCAGGGACTTTGTTTCTTCGAGGGTAACGCCATTGGCCTTAAAACCCTTTTGCGTCAAAGTTCTGCGAGCTTCGCCATTTGACGAGGCCAGTCCGGACTGCACCAGGACCGCAATTTGGTCGCCAAGTTGCTCGCGGGTCACTTCAGACGACGGAACTTCTCGGGCCACAACAGCAAGCGCTTGAGCCGAGGCCGTCGTCGGGTCTCCTCCGAATAAAACCTGGGCCGCTTCAGCCGCGGCCTGTTCGGCGGCCGCTCCGTGAACGAGGGTCGTCACATCAGTTGCCAGCGCACGTTGAGCCAAACGCTTCTCGGGAGCGGCATGATGCTCGTTCATGAGCGCGTGAATTTCTTCAACGCTGCGCAACGTGAGTTGTAACAAAAATCGTTCAACATCTTCATCGGGTAACTGCACCCAATATTGACGGAACTCATACGGACTTGTCTTTTCAGGATCAAGCCACAATGCACCATGCACTGACTTGCCCATCTTTTGTCCATCGGTGCGAGTGAGCAATGGCCAAGTGAGACCGTAACCAGATTTTGCAAGTCGACGACGAATGAGATCGGTGCCCGCAGTGATGTTGCCCCACTGATCGGATCCACCCATTTGCATGTCAACATTTTCAAACTCGCATAAATGCCTGAAATCATTGGCTTGTAGGAGCATGTAACTGAATTCAGTAAATGAAATTCCGTTCTCACTTTCCATTCGCGCGCGTACCGATTCTTTGGCAACCATTTGGTTGACCGTGAAGTGTTTACCTACATCGCGCAAGAACTCAAGTGTTCCCATTGGTTCAGTCCACGTTGCATTGTCAACCATGCGCGCTGCGACAGGTCCATCAAAGTCGAGAATCTTTTCGAGTTGCTTCTTCACACATGCAACGTTGTGATTGAGCGTTTCACGATCGAGAAGATTGCGCTCTTCGCTACGTCCACCGGGGTCGCCCACCATTCCGGTGGCTCCACCAGCGAGCACGACGGGACGATGGCCTGCCAATTGAAAACGACGTAACATCACTTGCCCAAGAAGGTTTCCGGCGTGCAATGAATCGGCGGTGGGGTCAAAGCCCACGTACACACCGATAGGCCCCTGGTTCAGGCGCTCAATTAAAGCGGCCCGATCGGTTGAATCGTGGATGAGACCCCGAGCGTCGAGGTCATTGAGAAGTTGTTCACCGGTCATTGAAAGAGACATACCTGTTTATTCTCTCAGTTTCGGTAGCCAAGTTGCTGATCTATTACCGTGAACTCGTGCACGATCTCGCTCAACGCTTCAGCGAGTTCAGCAAATCCTTTGACAAAGGTGCTCCGCTATACAGCCGAATCGCCCATCGAGTGGCCAGCGAACCCGCCGTCCTCGACTTGATGGCGGTCGCTCCGATCACTCAGCGCATACCGGTCTTACTGTTCGCCAGTGCCCATCACCTACTGCTTGGCGAACGCAGCCACGAATTAGCCCAGCATTACCCCAACATCTCGCTCGAACCCGGCCTCGGTGACGCAACTGACCTATTCGTGGCGTTCGTGCTTGAACGCGCCGAGGCGATGAAAGATCTGCTGGCAACCCGTTCAACGCAAACCAATGAAATTGGTCGCTGTAACTGGTTTCTCTTTCCGTTTGCCATGTTGAATGCCGAAGTTGGCCCACTTGCCCAAGTTGACGTGGGCAGTAGCGCAGGTTTGAACCAACTCTTTCCCAAGATCTCGTATGAACTCAGGCCTGGTGGAATGATCGGTGACAACAATGCACTAACCATCACGTGCAACATCACTGGTGAAGCACCGACACCTCAACAAGTACCCAATGTCTGTTGGAGCGTAGGTCTTGATGCCAAACCAATTGATGTCCGCAGTGACGAAGAAGTTCGTTGGCTTGAAGCCTGTGTATGGCCCGATCAGGTTGAGCGCTTTGATCGCTTGCAACGGGCTATATCACTTGCTCGTCAACACAACATCGAGGTTGAACAAGGCGACGCAGTTGATGACGTTGCGCAAGCAATTGAACGCGCTGCGAAACATGGACATCCGGTCGTGACGACAAGTTGGGTATTGAACTATCTCTCGTCCGAAAGACGCATCGCCTTTGTTGATGAACTTGATCGTGTCGGAACTGAACGAGATCTCAGTTGGGTCATTGCCGAGAGTCCGTACGAAACTCCTGAGCTTCCTGGCCATCGTGGGTCTGACGAGCTCATCACCGTGATCACGTTGGTGACCTGGCGTCAGGGCCAACGCGCTGTTCAACGATTAGCGACGACTCATCCTCATGGCCACTGGATCAAGTGGGGCGAATAGTTATTTGCCCCACTACTTATTTACCCACTAGTTATTTACTTAGTGCTTCTTTGACAAACGCAGGTATTGGTGCGGGTCGTTGCGTCGTGGGATCGACACTGACATAGGTAATCACCGCATCAAATCGAGAGTCACCAACGACTTGTCCATTGATCAAAACATCGAAGCTGCTGTTTCCCCAACGCGAAACTTCACACTTCATATCGAGAGTGTCACCAAACTTCACTGGTGAATGCCACGTGAGTTGTGTGGTCTTCAGCATGAAATCAAAACCAATTGCGTGTAGATCTGTTGAAGATCCCGCTTTCTGTAATTCATCGGACAGTGCGAAACGAGTCCAGGTATCAACTGCATCATCGCAATAAACGAAATAGTTGGCGTTGAAAACAACACGTTGCATGTCACATTCGCCATAACGAACTCGGACTGTGTGAACATACGGCATTGTCTTACATCCCTTGCGAGCCAACACGAACAAATTCGGTCACTGCGTCTGCGATCATCTGTACTGCAACCGCGGCCAAGATCATGCCGGCAACCCGAGCAAGCAATAACACGCCAGTTGGACGCACAATCTTTTGCACGAGTCCACTGAAACGTAATGCAATCATTGAAATGAACAATGCGACCGCGATTGCGAACAAAACTGTGGCCGACTCTTCAAAACCTTCAGCCTTACCAAAGAAGACGATCGTCGCCACAATGGCTCCTGGCCCAGCGAGTAGAGGTGTACCGAGCGGAACCATTGCAATGGAAGTGCGCTGCTCGGGTGTCGCTTCGATGTAACCATCGTCGCCACCTTTGCCGTACAACAACTGTAAAGCGACCAACAGCAAAAGCAGTCCACCTGCTCCTTGTAACGCTGGAACCGACACATGCAAATAATCAAGAATGGTTTGTCCGCCGAATGCAAACAACACGATCACTAGGAAAGCGGTGCCGATGGCGAGATACGCCGCACGGTGGCGCTCTTTTTCTTTCAATTGACGAGTGACAGCCAGGAAGATCGGTACGTTTCCGGGTGGGTCGAGAATGACCAACATCGTGACGAGCACTTCGCCAAAAAGTCGAAGAGTCATTATTTCTTCCAGTTTCCAACGGCAGTTGCAAACTTCTTGATCTGTTCAGCAACCGGCTTGGGACCAGCACCACCTGGAGTCGTGCGCATGGTGACACCAACGCCTGGCGCGATTAACGCTGCTGCATCAGAACCAAGCATTGGTTCGGCGGTCACCAAATCGACCAACGACCCTTCGCCGGCCAATGTGCGACGTACTAACGCACCGACGATCGCGTGAGCATCACGGAAAGGAGTTCCGGCCCGCACCAAGAACTCGGCGAGGTCGGTTGCCGCCATAGTTGGAGCATCAGCGGCTGACTTCATTCGTTCGGGAACGAATCGTGCAGTTGCGATCATGCCATTCAGTGCAGCCAACGCCAGCGACACTTGATCCATCGCATCAAAGAGAGGTTCTTTATCTTCTTGTAAGTCACGGTTGTATGCGAGCGGCAAACCTTTGAGCGTTGTCAAGAGTCCGACGAGATCACCAATGACACGACCGGCTTTGCCACGGGCAAGCTCGGCAATGTCAGCGTTCTTCTTTTGCGGCAACATTGAAGAGCCGGTTGCATACGCATCGTCAAGAACTGCAAAACCAAATTCGTCGCTAGTCCAGAGAACCCACTCTTCACCGATACGAGACAAGTGAATGGCAATCATTGATAGGCCAAACAAAATCTCGGCGACAAAATCACGATCACTTACTGCATCAAGTGAGTTTTCAAATGGACGAGCAAAACCGAGTTCTTGCGCGGTAAATGAAGGATCTAAGGGAAGTGATGATCCAGCGAGCGCGCCAGCACCGAGCGGCGAAACGTCAGCCCGCTTCAGGGCATCCCGCAGACGATCAATGTCTCGACCAAATGCCCAGCCGTGAGCCAGCAAGTGGTGCGCCAACAAAACTGGTTGAGCGCGTTGGACATGGGTATAGCCAGGCAGATACACCGCATCATCGCCGACACCAGCTTCGGTTGCCCGAGTCAGAAGTGTTTCTTGCATCGTGATGATCCGATCAACAACTTTCGGAACCTCGCGCTTACACCAGAGACGCAAACCCGTGACCGATTGGTCATTGCGGCTACGACCCGTATGCAACTTTGCTCCAGGTGCTCCGCAAATTTCTGTGACCCGCCGTTCAACAGCAGTATGAATATCTTCATCACTTGGTGCGTAGACAAACGCACCAGATGACATTTCGTTTTCAACAGTTTGCAAAGCAGCAAGTACTGCGTCTCGTTCATCACTGGTCAAGATATGAACGTGCGCGAGCCCCTTCACATGGGCCCGGGAACAATTGATGTCGTCAAGCCACAATCGCTGATCAAACGGAAGACTTGCGGTGTATGCCATCAGTTCGTCGGCAGGTCCGCCAGCAAAACGACCGTGCCACAAAGTCTTTGAATCGTCTTGCTTACTCATGAGACTTTCCTCACTTTTGAGTTTGTAGAGATTCCGGCAAGTTCGCGAAGTTTGTCGGCCATGTTGGCACCACCAATGTCTTCAGAGGCAATGCAAAAGATGGTGTCGTCACCGGCAACCGTACCGATGAGACCATTCATCCCACTGCGGTCGAGCGCCGAGGCAACCACGTGAGCGCAGCCAGGTGGCGTGCGAACTACAACCATCGGGCCGCTGTGTTGCACATCGGCCACCCACTCGCCCATCACGCGCCGCAACTGGTCTTCTGGAGCCAAACGAGCTGGAGCAAATTCGGGAATTGCATACACGGTGTCGCCACCTGGGACGCGCACTTTCACTGCTCCAAGATCTTCAAGGTCTCGCGACACAGTCGCCTGAGTTGCACTGACTCCGTTGCCTAACAAGAGTTCAACGAGTTGCGGCTGATTGGTGACTGCCCGCTGTGAGATCAGTGTGGCAATCATTTGTTGGCGTTGCGCTTTTGTACTCATTTAGTGACCCCCAATAAGTAGGCAAGCACGCCACGAGACGCGTGCAGTCGGTTATGACCTTGTTGAATGACTCGACTAGCGGAACCATCAATGACATCGGCAGCGACTTCGTAGCCTCGGTAGGCCGGAAGGCAATGCATAAAGATCGCCTTCGCATCGGCTTTTGACATCAAGTCTGTCGTCACCGCGTATGAACCGAAGATCTGTAAGCGTTCGGTCTTCTCTGCTTCTTGGCCCATGGAAACCCAAGTGTCGGTGTGCACAGCATGAGCGCCAACAACTGCAAGTTTTGGATCGTTTGATTGATTGATTGAGCCATTGCCCAATGCGGCAATACGACTCAACTCGGCGTCTGTTGCTTCATACCCTGATGGGCACGCCAAACGGTAGTGAGCACCAAGCATCACGCACACTTCACCAAGTGAACGCGCCACATTGTTGTAGTCGCCCACGTAGGCAACTGTTTTGCCATCTAACGACCCGAATTCTTGAACCATCGTGAGTGCGTCCGCCAGTCCCTGCAGAGGATGTGATTCATCGCTCAGCATGTTGACCACGGGAATAGAACTTGCCTCGGCCAGCCGTTTAACCACATCGTGCTTAAAAACACGGGCCGCGATCAGACCGTGATAGCCCGACATAATGCGGGCAATATCTTCAACTGGTTCACGAGAGTCGAAACCAACTTCTTCACCACGGGTATAAATCGGGTGACCACCAAGTTGTACGACGGCAATTTCCATACTGTGGCGCGTTCGATTAGACGGCTTTTCAAAAATGAGCGCGGCACCCTTGGGTGTTCCATCAGAACCTGCGAGCGGTCGACCAAGGCTGGCTGGATCACGATGTGAGAGTTCAAGAACCAGTTTGATCTCGTCAACGGTTAAGTCGGTGATATTCAGTAAATGCTTCATGATTTCAGGCGATAACGCCGACTCCCTCTGCCAAAACTTCAGCAATCTTTGATATAACTTCATCCATTTCGGCGATCGAAACTGTGATCGGTGGAGCGAGACGTAATGAAGTTGCGTTGACTGCATTAGTGACAATTCCCCGATTCAATAGTTCGAGATACACAGCCTTGGCATCCCGCTTTGATCCAAGTTCGACCGCTCTCAAGAGCCCCTGACCGCGTACTTCAATGACTCCATCAACTTTTGCGAGCTCTTCGGCCAGGTACTGACCCTTGTCGTGCGAAAGCACCGGTGCATTGATTCGACGCATCTCACCAATGACTGCAGTGATGGCTGCACCAGCAATTGCGGTACCGCTATAAGTCGATCCGTGATCGCCTGGCTGGAAGACAGCGGCCACTTCACTCTTGGCCCAACAGGCTCCAACGGGGAATCCATTTCCGAGAGCCTTGGCCATCGTGACGACGTCAGGAACGATGTCAGCGTGTTGAAAGCCAAACCACTTACCTGTTCGCGCAAAACCTGTTTGCACTTCGTCGACCATCATCAACATTCCTCGTTCATCACATAGTTGACGGATGCCTTGTAGATATTCCCGTGACGCAGGGATGACTCCCCCTTCGCCTTGAACAGTTTCAATCAGGATCGCCGAAACTGATGGATCAATGGAATCTTTCAACGCTTGAAGATCTCCGAACGGAACATGACGAAAGCCATCTGGCATCGGATGAAATGGTTCTTGCTTTGTTGGCTGACCAGTCGCAGCAAGCGCTGCCAGGGTTCGACCGTGGAAACTTCCGAACGCCGATACGACAACATGTCGACCCCGACCACCAAAACGACGGGCCAATTTGAGAGCAGCTTCATTTGCTTCAGCACCGCTGTTACACAAGAAGACTTGGCCATGCGCTCCCGACGCTTCAAACATCAACTCGTTAATCGCCATCGCAGCTTGCGTCGCCACAGGATTCGCAAAGAAATTGCTCACGTGCAACAGCGTTGAGAGTTGTTGCGAGATCGCAGCGGCGACCACTGGGTTGCTATGCCCTAGTGAAACCACCGCGATACCTGACAAGAAGTCAAGGTAACGCTTACCATTGCTGTCCCACAGTTCGGTACCGAGTCCCTTTTCAAACATCACTGCCGGTGCGCCGAATACGGGCATAAACGGGCAGTACTGATTGGGGGCAGTTGCGAATGTATGTCCACTCATGATTCTTGACCAGCCTTTCGGAATGAACTTTCAACCATCGTGCCGATTCCGGAATCGGTGAAAAGTTCAAGTAACAAAACATGTGGAATTCGTCCGTCCAAAATGTGTGACCGCTTCACACCATTACGCACAGCATGAACACAACTTTCAACTTTCGGAATCATTCCACCAGCAATGGTTCCGTCAGCCATGAGCGCATCAAGTTCGTCGGGAGTCGTCTGTCGAATCAAGCTGCTTGGATCAGTGACGACTTTACGCAAACCTTCGATATCGGTGAGGTACACAAGTTTTTCTGCGCCAAGCGCTTCGGCAATTGCGCCCGCAACGGTGTCGGCATTGATGTTGTACGCCTGGCCACTTGCATCAACACCAATGGTGGCGATGACGGGCACGAATTCATCATCGAGGAGCCGTTGCAGAATCGCCGGATTAATCTTCTCAACATCGCCCACAAAACCAAGTTCGGGATCTTTGGGGGTTGCAGTAATAAGGGTTGCATCTTCGCCACTCACGCCCACGGCAAAACGGCCATGCACGTTGATCGCGGCAACAATTTGTGGATTCACTTGTCCGCTCAACACCATTCGAGCAATGTCGACGGTTTCGGCATCGGTGACCCTTAAACCGTTTCTAAATTCGGTGGTCTTGCCGAGACGAGTCATGAGGGCGCTGATCTGCGGTCCGCCACCATGAACAACAACGGGCTTTAATCCAACCAGTCGCATCAACACGATGTCTTCAGCAAAAAGCGCGAGCGCATCAGATTCGGTTGCGCCAGCCAATGCATTACCGCCGTACTTAACGACCACGACTTTGTTAGCAAATTTGCGAATGTACGGCAATGCCTCAATGAGAACAGCAGCCCGTGACTCGGGAGTCAATGCGCTTAAGAAA
The DNA here is from genome assembly GCA_945889715.1 of Bifidobacterium breve. Taxonomy (GTDB): domain Bacteria; phylum Actinomycetota; class Acidimicrobiia; order Acidimicrobiales; family Ilumatobacteraceae; genus Casp-actino8. The sequence goes on from CAMDCI010000041.1 coordinate 9,125, forward strand.
TTTTGTGTGCTCACGGGTACACCCCAATTGAAGTCAGTCCAGAGGTTTCTGGAAGTCCTAGTGCAACGTTGGCCGCCTGCAATGCGCCGCCAGATGCGCCCTTACATAAGTTGTCTAGCGCGCTGATCACCATGACATAGCCAGTGCGTTCGTCGTACCGAGCGGTGATGTGCACGGCATTAGAACCAAGCGTTGCCTTTGTTGAAGGCGAATCTGAACGAACAACAACGAAAGGCTCGTTGGCATAAAAGCTCTTGAGCGCGTCGAGCAAAGATTGTGTCGTGACTGATGAACCATTTGTTGGCCGTGCATAACACGTCGCCAAAATTCCTCTGTTCATCGGCACCAAGTGCGGCGTGAACAACAATTCAGCGCCGATTTGTTCTTGCATCTCAGGCGTATGCCGGTGGTCAAGCAGTCCGTAGGCATTCATATCTTCATTCACGGTGGTGAAGTTGTTGTTCTGCTTGGGCACACGACCGGCACCGGACACTCCACTGGCGGCGTCAACGATGATTCCAGAATTTTGAATGAGACCCAACCGTACGAGTGGCGCAAGAGCCAACGTCGCGGCGGTGACATAACAACCAGGTGTTGCGACAAGTTGCGCACCGACCAAAGCATCACGATGCAGCTCGGGCAAACCATAAACGGCTTGTTTCAATAACTCGGGTTGATCGTGAGTAAAGCCGTACCACTGCGGATACGCCGAGGCATCTTTCAATCTGTAGGCGGCCGACAGATCGACGACACAACCAACTTTGCCGACAAGCGTTGGGGCCAAGGCCAAGCTGGCCTCGTGAGGTAACCCCAAAAAAGCCACGTCGACACCATCGATCTGTTGCGCCAAGGTGTCGGGGTTTGAATCGCCAAATACCAGGTCCGGGTAATGAGCCGCCAGATTGGGATACAGCGAGGCCACCGCGGTTCCGGCTTGGCTATCGCCAGTTGCCGCAACGAGATCCAGGCTGGGATGGCCAGCGATCAGGCGCATCAGTTCAACCCCGGTGTAGCCCGAGGCCCCAATAATGGCCACTTTCTTGTGGGTGGTTGCTTGGCTGATAGTCACAGCGCAAGATCATACGGACTTCTGCATACAAATACAACAATAGTTCGGTCCAGTGGGGTACCCAGCCACGAAGCTGGCGTGAGAACATGGGGTCATGGCAAAGTCTCGTGGGTTCGCACTCCCCTCGACCAAGGGTCGAATCTTGGTAGCCGCGCCTCCCTTGAACGACCCCAATTTTGACCGCACTGTCATTTATATGCTTGAGCACAGCGAGGGCGGGGCTCTTGGGCTGGTACTCAATCGGCCAAGTGACGATCTCGATATTGAGTTCGATCTGTGGGATGCACTCGTGACCCCACCTAACGAACTCTTCTGCGGCGGCCCAGTTGACCCCAAGGCCCTCATTGGCCTCGGCGTGGTTCCGGGTAAAACTCCTGACGGTCAAACGTTCGTGTCGATTGATTGTGTCTCGCCCGTTGATCTTGATGGTGATCCGACAACGATTGACCCACGACCAACCATGGTGCGCATCTTTCATGGATACGCCGGCTGGGGTCCACAGCAACTTGACGTCGAACTTGAAGGCGGCGCGTGGATTGTGTTGAACGCCTTAGTGACTGACGTGTTCACCGATCAACCCGAAGAATTGTGGCAAGCAGTTTTGCGTCGCCAAAAAGGTGAAGTGAGTTGGCTCGCCGACTGCCCCGCCGACCCAATGCAGAATTAGATAGTTCTAGTTACCGGAGTTGCGCACCGAGTTTGTTGGCCCCAGCAATGCACTTGTCGCGAACTGCCGCAACATCGGCATCGGTCAGTGTGCGATCGTGAGCCTGCAAACGTAAACGGAAAGCCAAGCTACGTGAATCGCCAGCGTCTTTTGAGCGATACACATCAAACAACGCCAGATCAACCAGCAACGCACCAGCACTTTGACGCAACGACTTTTCAATCTTTTCTGCAGTCACCGAAGTTGGCACTGTGAAAGCCAAGTCGATATCACTCGATGGATAACGACTTGTCGCTTTCCATTGTGAAACCTTGGGTTCAACTTCAAGCAAACGAGACAGATTCAGTTCAAGTACTGCAACGCGCTGTGTGATGTTGTAGGCATCAAGAACATCAGGATGAATTTCTCCAACAAAACCAACAGCATCTTTACCGACCGACAAAGTGGCCGATCGTGTGGGGTGTAAACCTACGGGAACATTTGATTGGTCGAGACGCGCCCCCCAACCCATTGAACCAGCGAGTTCACGCCAGACTGCAACAGCTGCTGGCGCTTCTGCACCAGCGATGACTACACCCAGTGATTCGTACTCAGCGGGCAAGACATCACTACTGGTGGGATACACGTGACCGACCTCAAAGAAGCTCACACCCGAACGACGATGTGACTCGTTGAACGCAATGGCCTTTAACAAGCCAGGTCGCAACGACGTACGCAAGACGTCGTCACCGACAACGAGCGGATTGACCAAACGCACTGCCTCACCAGACAAGCCGGCATTCTGCAGATCGCCATCAGTTAAAAACGGATGCGGCATGGCTTCGTTGAAACCAAGGCCCAACAAGATTTCACGTACTCGGCGACGTCGCTGCTGAACAATGCTCAAACCACCAGGTTGCGTTGACTTTGGAACCGTCTTGCCAAGTTTGTCGTAACCGAAATGACGCGCGACTTCTTCAACAATGTCTATTTCAAGAGTGCAATCAGGTCGCCACGACGGCACGGTCACCGACACCGTGTCACCAGCAGTCGCACAGGCAAAACCGATGGGCTCGATAAGAGTACGAATTTGCTCTGATGTGAACGACGCACCAAGCAACGCACTCACGCGGGTTGGTCGAACCGCAATGACCGTCGGCGCAGGAATTGATGAACTGCGAGCATCAACCATGCCCTCGTGAACCACGAGATCTGGGCAGGTCAAGCGCAATAGTTCAACGAATCGGGCAATTGACTGATCAATACCGAACGGGTCCATGCCGCGTTCGTTGCGCGCTGATGCTTCAGTGCGCAAGTTGAGTCGTGCCACTGACTGCATGATCCCGATGGGTTCAAACCAGGCGGTCTCAAGGGCAATCGTGTTGGTTGAATCGCTGATCTCGGTGTTCTGACCGCCCATGATGCCGGCGATACCAATAGGACGATTAGTTGCATCACAAATCAACAAATCATCAGACGTCAAAGCACGCTCGAGGCCATCAAGCGTGACCATCGTTTCGCCATCCGATGCCAAACGAATTTTGAATCCTCCGCCACCCAAAGTTGCAAAGTCGTAGGCATGATTTGGCTGATTGGTTTCGAGCATGACGTAGTTCGACACATCGACCACGTTGTTGATTGAACGCATGCCAGCAGCTGCGAGTCGACTCACCATCCAATCGGGTGATGGTGCAATACGAATTCCACTGATGATGATCGTGGTGAAACGTGCGCAACGATCACCTGCAACTATTTCAACTGCCGCAGACTTTGATGATCCTGAAACAACCAATGTTGGATTACTCTTTGAAAAAGGCACTTTGAAACGGGCTGCTAAGTCGCGAGCAACACCAACATGACCATAGGCATCGGGTCGATTGCGCAAGACATCGATGTCATAGACGATCTCTTCAGCCATCCCTAGTGCTTGACCATACGGAATGCCGATAGGCGTCGACGGATCCATAATGAGAATGCCACCGTGATCGTCACCAAGACCAAGTTCGCGGGCTGAGCAACACATACCTTCACTCGGGATACCCACAATTGGCTTTGTTTCAATGAGTCGACCATCTGGCATTGCAGTTCCGGGAGTTGCCCACGGAATGATGTCACCAGGCTGCATATTGAAAGCACCACACCACACATGGTGTTCAGTGCCATCGCCATTATCAAGAAAGACACGATGCACTTTGGCAGCATCGGGATGACGTTCGGTCTTAATCACTCGAGCAGTAATCACTCCAGCGACTGTGGCGCCTACTTTGTCAACACTTTCAACAGCAAGACCAATGTCGGACAAGGTAAATGAAATTGCCTCAACATCATCGGGCAAATCAACCAAATCTCGGATCCACGAATGAACAACTTTCATCATGCGTCCTTAAAACTGCTC
>CAMDCI010000042.1 GCA_945889715.1 Bifidobacterium breve
ATGACCGCTGCTGGTTGTGACTATGTCTCGAATGGTCGTTTCATTCTCGGTCTTGGTGCAAGTGGCCCGCAAGTGGTTGAAGGATTCCACGGCATGCCGTACGAAAAGCCGATGTTGCGCATTAAGGAATACATCCAGGCCTGTCGCCATATCTGGGCTCGTGAAGAACCATTTCATATCGAAGGTCAAACGATCCAGGCTCCGTTGCCCGCAGGTCTCGGAACAGGATTGGGTAAGGCCCTCAAGATCATTAAGCCTGGTGCAGAAATTCGTAAAGACATCCCGATCTGGTGGGCAAGTCTGATGGGTCTCAGCGTTTCTGCCACTGCCGAAGTCGCTGATGGTTGGATGCCGATCTTTTTCGATCCAGACAAGTACCAAAATGTTTGGGGGGACGACCTGAAGAAGGGCATTGCTAAGCGCGATCCAGCGTTGGGCCAATTGCAAATCACTGCTGGTGGAATGTTGGCCATTGATGAATCGTTGACCGGCGAAGCCCAAACCAAGATCCTTGACTTCAGTCGTCCGAATGCTGCTTTGTACATCGGTGGTATGGGTGCTCGTGACAAGAACTTCTACAACACCATTTGTAAGAAGTACGGCTACGAAAAAGAAGCCATTGAAATTCAAGATTTGTACTTGGCGGGCAAGAAGGAAGAAGCCGCTGCAGCCGTTCCTGGCGAGATGTTGTCAAACTCAAACTTGGTTGGTCCAAAGAGCTTCATCAAAGAGCGCATTGCATCGTTTAAAGAAGCTGGCGTCACGATGTTGTCCATCAACCCAGTCGGTCCGAACGCAATTCAGAACATTGAAACTTTGAAAGAAATGATTGGGTAATGGTCGGATTGGGTGGTTCCGTAGCAAACGGTTGGGAAGCAGTTCGCGAGGCTTTTGTCGACAACTTAGAAAACTCCGAAGAAATCGGTGCTGGTGTTTCGGTGTATCACCGAGGCAAAAAAGTCGTCGACCTATGGGGCGGATCATTCGACGCCGACAAAGCGCAGCCCTATGTCGAAGACACCTTGCAACTAGTGTTCTCAACAACCAAGGGAATTACGGCTATTGCAGTAGCGATGTGTGTCGAGCGTGGCCTGTTGTCGTATGACGAAAAAGTCAGCACGTATTGGCCAGAGTTTGCGCAAGAAGGCAAAGGTGACGCAACGGTTGCGCAATTGCTTTCTCATCAGTGTGGGTTGTATACCGTGGACGGCGATATCAGTTTGTCTGAGGCACTCGATTGGACGACGATCACCGAGCGACTGGCTGCCACTGCTCCGCGTTGGGAAATTGGAACGAAGCACGGCTATCACGCCTTGACCTACGGGTGGCTTGCTGGCGAACTCGTTCGTCGCGTTGATCCGACACATCGCAGCCTTGGCACGTTCGTGCAACAAGAAATTGTCAGCAAGCTTGGTGGCGAACTATGGATCGGACTTCCCGAATCACAAGAGTCGCGAGTGTCGCCGATGATTGGTGGATTGAACTCGATTCCTGAAGATTTAGACCCAGCCATTAAAGCGATGATGGAACAGTTCATGGGTCCCGACTCGCCGGGCGGCCAAGCGCTCAGTCTGAATGGGGCGTTCGGAATTGAGAATGCGTTTAATCGCCGTGATGTTCATGCCGCCGAAATTCCAGCTGCTAACGGAATCACGAATGCGCGAACCCTTGCCCGCATTTATTCTTCGGTCATTAGTGAAGTTGATGGGGTTCGCTTGCTCAAGCCATCAACGGTTGAAAAAGTACGCACACTGGTGACTCCTGAAAACGAACCTGATGCCTGTCTGATCATGCCCACCACCTTTGGTATGGGCTTTATGGTTCATGGACCGTTCTCGTTGTTCGGTGGTCCGGGATCATTTGGTCATCCTGGTGCCGGAGGTTCAGTCGCATTTGCTCTACCCGAAAAAGAATTGGGATTTGCCTACGTGATGAATCAGATGGCTACGAACCTGGCTAATGACTTCAGAGCTCAGCGTCTGGCTGTTGCTGCAGTTGCGTGCGCAAGCGCTTCGTAGCGCGAATATAAATCACACTCGCGATTGCGGCAGCGAAAGCAAAGCCCGAGATGGCTTGGCGTACTCCAAAGAATTCAGAGACGAGCCCAGCAAGCGCGCTCGTCACCGACAACATCAAAGTAACGAGAGCGAAATCACCGGCCAAAATTCGTCCGCGAATGTGATCGGGTGAACGAAGCTGCAAGCCGTAACTACTCAGGGTCCATTGGGCACCACCGCCTAAGTGTGCCAACATCACAAAGATGGCGGTTAACCACAGGGTGGGCATCCATGCACCGATGAAATAGAAGCCACTGAATGCAAGGCTGGCAAAACCACAGATGGTGAGAACTTTGCTTAACTGACCGCGGGTGTAGCGCATGGCGATTAACGGACCGAGCCCAGTTCCAACACCTCGAATACCAATGAGTAGTCCGCGTGATGCATCGCCACCGTGAAAGACATCTGAAGCTAAAACTGCGAGTTGACTGACGACACCCGCGCCAATAGCAAAAGTTGTCTTCGAAAAGATGAGGGCCATCAACACCGGATCTTGGCGTGAATGAGTGATTGCTTCACGCATATCGGCAATTGGTCGAATTCGCTGTCGTTGTGATTGGGCATTGCGTTCTTGTTGCATCGGAGTTTTAATGCGGGAGAACAAAATGGCTGAAAGAGCAAACGAAACTCCGTTAGCGATGAACGCTGCGTCGCGACCAAAGACCGATGCGAACACGCCACCAACTGCCGCCCCAACGGCGAGCATGACGCCCCATGTTGAACCAAGGAGTGAATTCGCGAGGGCCAGTTCTTCATCATTGCGGGCGATGTTGGGGATTGCAGATTCTGTTGCGGGTCCGACGACAGCGGCGAGTGCCGAAACAGAACTTTGAGCGAGAAATGCCAACCAGATGGTGTCTTTCCCAACGAGCAAAAGGCCAAGTGCGGCGACTGCTTGAATGATTGAAACAAAGACCAAAATGCGGCGCCGATCAAAGCGATCGACCATAGAACCAGCGATTGGTGATGCAAGAAATGACGGCAACGAAAAAGACACCATCACTAATGAGATCAAGAACTTAGAACCACTGAGGTCATCAACCAGCCCGATAATTGCCACAAAACTGAACCAGTCGCCGAGATAGGAAATTACTTGTGCCATAAAGACCCGGCGCATATCTGCATTGGTCTTCAGCATTTTCCACATGGCAGTACGACCCTATTCGTCGTGAACTGTGAACGAGCGTGTTGGTGGCTATTTGCTAGTTAATTTTACTGATGACTTCATCGGCGTAACGGGCAAATGAGTCGGCGGTGTCACGATAGAACAAGAAAGACGGCACGATCACTCGAGCGACGCCAATGTCGGATAAACCTTGCACTTCGTTCAGTGCATTGGGGCCAAATGCGCCGTTACCGCCGGTTGTCATTTCGATGGCATCGGGATTTCGCCCGCATTGCCGAGCAGTATCTCGAACGATGTCAAAGGATCGTGACAACTCCGCATAGGTGCCCTTTGCGGGGAAGAAGCCATCGCCTAATCGCCCGGCCCGTCGAGCGGCGATATCGGTATGGCCACCAATATGAATGGGGATGGTTCCGTTCACTGGCTGTGGTCGGCTGATGCATTCTTCAAACGACGAGTAGTCACCGTGATGGGTGGCCTTTTCTTGGGTCCATAGCGCACGCATCGCTGCGACATAGTCGTCGTTGCGCTTGCCGCGATCGGCGAATGGGATACCAAGCGCATCAAATTCTTCTTCAAGCCAACCAACACCGATGCCGAGCAACATGCGCCCCTTTGAAAGATGATCAAGAGTTGCAAGTTCTTTGGCGAGAACCAAGGGGTTGCGCTGAGGCAAAATCAGAATTCCTGTTGCCAATTTGATCGACTGTGTTGCTGCTGCCACAAAAGACAACCAAATCAGGGGATCGGGGATTGGTGACTCTTCGCCGCCAGGCATTTTTCCCGAAGCGTCATACGGATACGGCGAATCATAATTTGAGGGAACCACGACATGTTCAACAGTCCACAGCGACTCAAACCCAGCGGCTTCGGCGGCTTGGGCCATGGCAATGGCCTTGTCGGGATTGCTGAAGGGGCCAGTGTTGGAAAAGGCAAGAGCGAATTTCATATGGTGGCCTTTCGGGCTAGAGCATCATGTCAAGAATTGGTTCAAGAATCATGGCGTATGTTGATGCTTCGGAAAGATTCGTGCTCGCGGCAACGAGCTTGTCGACTTCAGTGCGAGCAATGATGTCCCATGTTGCACGAGTCCACGCCCGTTCATCGCCAACGATGACACCTTCAACGCTGTAGTCGCCAACCCGTCGCGAAGTGACCAATGATCCGAAGTCAACGGTTGATTGTTCGTTACATACCTGAACAAGCAAGAGATCGTCTTCGTTCAGCATTGACCAATCGGCGGGTTGTGGACAATTTTCGGTTGGCATTGATGCCATCACAATTGTGAACTCCATTGCCGCATCTTTATGGGCGTGAAGATCGATGAAGTTAGGGAGTTGCTGCATTTCAATCATCGCTAGACGCTTGGGGTAGTAAGCAACCGCAACACGGTCCCACAAAATCTGGTCACCCGAGATTTGATGAAGTACATCAGTGACCAACATGACTCGTCCACCTACTTCTGCCAATGGGCCAGTGGGGTTGTACAACATGTCGGCATCGGCGCCACTGATATGCAGATCGCGACCGTCGACATAGTCGGCAATCGGGCGATACTTCATCAGGTTGAGCGCCCACATTGGTTTGTCGTTGGGATCGGAAAACCAAGTGCTGACATAGGAAACATTGGGCTTGCCGTAACGGGGCTTATTCATGACCGACTCCACATATTTGTCTCGATAAAAGTAGTGTCATTCATTATGGCACAACTTCGTGAGTGCCTGAACAGAGGCCCTCAGAAGAACTATTTGGCGAACTTCTTCATTGAATCAATGATGCGTTCGGCTTCAGCCATGATCTGTCGAACCAAATCACCGGCCGGAATGAGTCCCTTGATTGCTCCAACACCTTGACCTGCCGGCATGAATTCGCGATTGACATCTACATCGGTTGCAATGGGCGCTCCCATATGGTTCGCCCCGGCTTTCACTGACTTCATGACCTGCTCGGGGAACTTCTTGAGTTCTTCGGGGTGTTCTTCAAAATGTTGAGTCCATTCGGTGCGAACGACACGACAGGTCTTGCCGGTATAAGCGCGCGACACAACTGTTCCGTCTTCGGGCAACTCAATCAATGTTGACTTGTAGCCATGGGGAGCGTTTGCTTCGGGTGTCGCAATGAAGCGCGTGCCCATCCAGACGCCATCAGCGCCGAGTGCAAGTGATGCTGCTAAGCCACGTCCGTCAAAAAGCCCGCCAGCGGCAACAACCGGAATCTTGTCGCCAACTGCATCAACAACTTGGGGGACGAGTGCCATGGTTGCAACGGTGCCGGTATGCCCGCCGGCTTCTGTTCCTTGCGCGACAACGAAATCACATCCGCTTGCAAGCGCGGCTTGCGCGTGACGAACTTTTCCGCACATTGATCCGACGAGGATGTTGTTCTGATGAAGTACGTCAATGATTTCGCGTGGGACTCCGAGGCCGGCCACAAAGATTCGCGCGCCACCTTTGATGATGCTCTCAACATCCTTTTCGAGTTGGCCTGGGATCGCTGCCAACAGGTCAACGCCGAAAGGCTTGTTCGTGAGTTTGTGTACTGCGGCGATTTCTTCGTCGAGTTGGCCAGGGCCCATCGGAGCGGCACCAAATGTTCCGATTCCGCCGGCTTCACTGACTGCTGCAACGAGTTCGTGATACGAAACACCGCCCATTCCCGCGAGCATGATGGGATGTTCAATATCGAGCAGATCGGTTAAACGTGTGCGCATACCTTGACCGTAGTACGCCTGCACAAAATGATCACGATTCGTATGGGCCCGTGAGGCGGAACATTCGTCGATGCCAGCGTTTGGGCGTGAGGGCCAGCGCCCGAGGTTCGTCCTCAAACATCCATCGAGCAAAATTGCGTTTGCCCCATTCGCCGGACTTTCCAACGATGGCGATTGCTCCTCGGGCTCCGCGGCCATGCGCCAAGATTTTTGATAAACGCAGCGACATGCGATGGTCCGCGAAAAGGTGATGCTTGACCGATTGCGCATATGTGTTGCGGACTTCAACGGGCAAGCCACCACGAACGACTGCTTCGGCAGCTAACGAACCTGTGAGTAGCGCTTGGCCGATTCCTTCACCAGTGAGAGTGTCAGATGCCATTGCCGCATCTCCGACAAAGAGCACTCGGCCACTGCCAGTGATGGCTTCATTAATATGAGCAGGGATAGGCCATGCGGTATGGCGATCTTCCAGAACAAAATCGGGTCCGAGAGCTTCAACGACATGTGGGCGTTGCAGAAAATCGATCCAGACATCTTTCATGTCTTGAATACGTCGTTTGCCGTCGCGCACAACACCAAAGCCGATGTTGACGCGATTATTGGGGAGCGGGAAACTCCATGCGTAACCCGGAAGTAAATCTTTTTCAAACCACACGATGAGTCGTTCGTTGGCCACGCCGGTGACGTTGTTGGCGTATTGGCGAAATGCGTGCCATTCACCGAGGTATCCAGACTCAGATAACTCGAGAGATTTGCGCACTGGGCTCCACATGCCGTCGGCGGCGATGACCCACGATGCAGTGATTTGGTGTGACGTATTTTCTTGATTGACCGACACGCACACCGATTCAGAATTGACGGCCATTGATTCGTAAGTGCAATCTTCGATAATCGTGACACCTTCGGCTCGTGCCTGAATGACTAATGCATTGTCCAGTTCAATTCGGGGAGTCACTGCCGCAAACTTTCCATTGCGCGGCATCGGCAAGCGCACTTCACGACCTGAAGGTGAGCGCAACCATGCGGCATCGATGTCTGTCCACGAAGGAACGCTTGTTGGGTTGAACCGAAGTTTTTCTAACTCTCGAAGGGCAAGTGTGGTCAAGCCGTCGCCACAACACTTGTCGCGTGGAAACACGGCTTTGTCGATGATGGTCACTTTCAAGCCCTGGCGGACTGCGGTGATCGCGGCAGCAGTTCCTGCTGGCCCTGCTCCGACGATCAAAATGTCGCAAGAGTCCGAAAGATGAGGCAGGTCGCTGGGCACGGATTCAGGCTAGAACCACTCGCTGGTTGGTGCCTCACTCGGTGCGGTTCTCTATGATCGGAGCAGTACAAGTCACATCCGAGGTGGATGGGGCAGACAATCGTGAGGAGACCCGACATGGCTCGGTTATGTGAAGGAAAAATTGCAATCGTGACCGGAGCCGGTCGTGGAATCGGTCGCGAGCACGCACTCAGCCTCGCGTCGCAAGGTGCCAAAGTCGTCGTGAACGATCTTGGTGGAAATGTGGACGGAAGCGGCGGTGACTTGAGTCCCGCCGAACAAGTTGTTCAAGAAATTAAAGGTATGGGCGGCGAAGCAGTTGCCAATGGCGACAGCGTGAGCGATTGGGCCGGAGCAGAGCGCCTCATCAATACTGCAATCGAAACTTTTGGTGACCTCAACATCGTGGTCAACAACGCCGGTATCTTGCGCGACCGGATGTTGTTTTCGATGACCGAAGCCGAGTGGGATGCGGTCATCAATGTGCACCTCAAAGGAACTTTTGCTCCGAGCCGTTTTGCGTGTGTGTACTGGCGTGAACAGTCAAAGGCTGGCAAGCCCGTGTCAGGTCGTATCATCAACACCACATCGGTGTCGGGTATCTACGGCAACCCCGGTCAGACCAACTACGGCGCAGCCAAGGCTGGCATTGCTTCGTTCACCAATATCGCTGCACTTGAAATGGCGCGATACGGAGTCACTGTCAATGCAGTTGCTCCGGTTGCTCTCACCCGCATGACCGAAGGTCTCGGACCTGCTCCAGAATCAGATGAAGATCGCGAAAAGCGTTCGCCGCGCTGGATTGCTCCGATCGTGACTTGGTTGGCATCAGATGAAGCCGCCGAGGTAACTGGTCGAATCTTCGAAGCGAGCGGCGATTTGCTTGCTGTTTCAGAAGGTTGGGTACGTGGACCTAAGCATGCGCCAGTTGACGATCCGACCGTTCTTGGTCCGATTGTTGCTGAGCTGTTGTCGAAGGCTCGTAAGAATTCAGGTATGGACGGCACCCCTGGTGGCTGGCCGCAACCCCGCTCGAAATGACATTTCAGTTACTCACCCGTCAGCTATTCAACCTCGATTACCCATAGTTAGAAATCACCAACAAGGAGAATTGTTATGCCTTTGAATCCAGCAGCAGTTGGCGCAGTCGGCGATGTTCGCACGATGTCGTGGAACTCAAAAGACGCGTTGTTGTACGCCGTCGGAATTGGTGCAGGTCAGAACGATCTGCCCTTCACGACCGAGAACACCAAAGAAGTTCAGCAAGTCGTGTTCCCAACATTCGCAGTTGTCGCAGGGTCGGGAACAACTTCACCAGGTAAGAGCGCAATGGCCGAAATCGGCACCTTTAACTGGGCAATGTTGGTTCACGGTTCACAAGCAATTACCTTGCATCGTCCGATTCCGGTCGAAGCCGAAGCCACAGTTCAAGACAAAGTTGTCGCGATGTACGACAAAGGCAAGGCTGCCGTTGTTGTCACCGAAGCAGAAACCAAATTGAAGACTGGTGAATTGTTGTGGACGACGCGTTCTTCGGTATTCATTCGTGGTGAAGGTGGATGGGACGGCGAGCGTGGACCTTCGGGACCACAGAACGAACCACCGGCCAAGGCTCCTGATCACGAAGTGACTTTGCAGACCTCACCTGATCAGGCGTTTGTCTATCGCTTGTCCGGCGACCGCAACCCACTGCACACTGATCCGTCGTTTGCGGCAATTGGTGGATTTGATCGACCAATCCTGCATGGTTTGTGCTCGTATGGTTTCACTGGCCGTGCATTGTTAGGAGCGTTGTGCAACAACGATGTCACCAAGTTCAAGCACATCGAAGGTCGATTCTCATCACCAGTAATGCCTGGTGATGCACTGACTGTTCGCATGTGGAATGTGGGTGCTGGTGAAACAGTGTTCACGACTTCGGTCGGTGATCGTGTTGTGATTGATCAGGGACTCGTTCGTCACGCCTGAAACTAAAACAGACCCAGATTAAAAAAGACGTAGTTCTTCGGGGCGTCGACCCCGAAGATCTTCGTAATCAACTTCAGCCCAACCAATTCCCCGTTGTTCGGCCATTTTCTTTGCCTGCGGCTTAATCACCTGAGCGACAAAAATTCCGCGCAAACCCTTGAGATTGCCGTCGGGTTGAAGTAGTTCAAGATAACGAGCAAGCTGTTCAACGCCATCGATTTCGCCGCGTCGTTTAATTTCGACCGCGACATAGTTGCCTTCGGTGTCAACGCACATCAGGTCGACTGGACCAATCGGCGTGGGCCACTCACGGCGGATCAATGTGAGTCCAGTTTCGATGGTGTCGGGAAGCGCGGCGAGCAATTCTTGTAGGTGTGCTTCAACACCGTCTTTTTGCAAGCCCGGATCTTCGCCGAATTCGTGAGCGCTGTCGGTGAAGACTTCATGCAAGTTGATCGTCAGGGTTTCGCCTTTGGGATTGGTGACAACCCATTGTCCATCAAGTTCAACGACGGTATTTGGTGCGGTCATCCAGTTGAGCGGTTTGTACGCTCCGCCATCACTATGAATGGCGACGCAACCATCGGCCTTCACCATGATCAGTCGAACTGCCTCAGGCAGTGTCGCGTCAAGGCGACCAGAGTATTGAACGCTGCAACGAGCGACGACGAGACGCATAACTCGTTCAATCTAGTTGTTATCGACCGACGTGGTCGCGCATGCGTTTCTGAATCAGTTCACGTCGAGCCTGAAGGTCCTTATACGTCATCCGATCAACGTTGTCCTCAAGACCAAGACTTGCTTTGACACCAGCCATATCAAATTCAACTGCGGTCGGATCGACGCCAAGTTCTTTTCCGAGACGCTCGCCATGACGTTGGGCAAACATCATCGAGATGTTGGCTACTTCTCCCAAGATGTCAAGTTCTGGTGCCAATCGAGAAATTGCTCCATCTAAGAAGACCATGTTCTTGACATAAAGCATGAGTTCTTTGGGCAAGTTTGCGCCGTAACCAAGTAATGCCTTGATGACGCGTTGAACTTCGTTGACCATTTGTTCGCCCGAGAGCGAAGTGGGGTCAATGGTTGGTAGATCAAGTCGTAAATCACGAATGACTGCATCTAGATCGGTATCAAAAGGTAGGGCCCCCAAATCACGCAAGGCAGCCATCTGGCCTTTGATGTCATTGGTCGTGGCACTCAACATCAAGCGCAAGAAAGCTAAACGACGTTCGTCCGATAAGCGCGCCACGATTCCGAAATCTAGGAGAGCGGTGCGGCCGTCCTTGAGTACGAAAAGATTTCCACCATGCAGGTCGCCATGGAAAATACCATGAATCATGGCGCCTTCCATGAAGGCGATCATTCCAGTGCGGATGACTGCTTCGGTATCAATGCCGGCGTCTTTCATTCCGGCCACATCGTCAAAATTGAAACCAGAAACTCGTTCCATCACCAAGACTCGGCGCGTGACTAGTTGTGGGTGAGGGCGGGGAACGACATAACCCTCTTGGCCTAAGTCGTGCAACATGGCTGCGACATCGAGCATGTTTGCGGCCTCAAGCCGGAAGTCGAGTTCTTCAACAATCGTTTCAGCGAATAATTCAACGAGGGCTGGAGGATTGGCCAATGCGGCGATTGGAATTCGGCCAACAAGATATGGGGCAATCCACGCCATCACGGTGAGGTCTTTGCGGACGAGCGAGGCAACACGGGGACGTTGGACCTTGACAACAACATCTTCTCCTGTCAGCAAACGAGCGGCATGCACTTGGGCGATGGATGCTGCGGCGAGTTCTCTTTCGTCGAACCACTCAAAGACATCCTCTAAGCGGGCACCAAAGTCTTGCTCGACAGTTTGACGAACAGTCGCAAAAGGTTCAGGCGGAACTTGATCGCGACATTTTTTGAATTGATCAACCAGTTCAGCGGGGAAGAGTCCTTCGCCAGATGAGATGATTTGTCCCAGTTTAATGTAGGTCGGTCCAAGCGATTCAACTGCTTTGCGTAAGCGCAATGAAACATCGGCTCGGCTATCGACTATGTCATTGAACTTGCCGCGCTTCTTTTTGATAAACCAAGGAGCAAGAGCGCCGACGATCTGAGTAGCGACGGTGATGACGCGCGCTCCAGGAGGTAATCGCCGAGATGTAGTGAGGGCGGGTACCTCGGCGTTGGCGCGAGCCCGAAGATCTGCTGTGAGTGGCAGCCAGCGAACTTGCTCTCGATCAACTACCCATGGGGCATTTTCGGTGAATGATCCCCACGTGAGGTCACTCGGGATATCGCTATTTTGGCCAAATTCACTCACACCGAAAGTCTGCCCGTGTTGCGCAAAGATTTCCTATCGGACGGCCATTGATTGGTGTGACAGTGAGTACGGCAAGTGGTTCAGCGCGCATAATGACTGACTAATGTCAAAGGTGGGTTGCTGATGGGATTGCGACCACACGGATCACGGGGGATTGCTATGAGCTCAGGAAATTCGTTACCAGATCGTTGGTTAACCGACTGGACGCCGAGCCAGAAGTTGCCCGTTTATACCCGAGCCAACGCTGGCGAGGTCTTGCCCGACCCGTGTAGTCCGTTGTGTTGGACCGTTGTGTGGGAACCCGGAGTCGTGATGGGTTGGCGCGACTGTCAAATTGATGTCGGTACTTTTAGTGATCACGAAATGGATGCGCGTCATCCCGAAGTCGTCGGTATTTTCGGTGGCTATCTCTTTATCAATGCCTCAACTGCCCGCATGTTTGGTGTGCGCGGTCCAGGTCTTGCTCCCGAAATGATTGATGCCACGTACTTTGGTACTCATCCCGATGTGCCTCCGTATATTCCTGAGCCATGGCATGAGAATGAAGAAAATACCGCGAAGTTAGCGGCGTGGATGGGTCGCGTCATGACGGCGCAGTCGCTTCCAGAATTGCTTGAAGATCAGAAGATTTCTCATGAGGCACGGGCGTCTCGTCCCGATCTAGCCAATCTTGATGAAGTCTCACTCGTTCATCGCCTGCGCTCATTCACAGCAACTTTGCGGCGAGACTTTCAACACCACCTTGATATGACTGCCGGTACTTCGATTGGTCCAGGAGCGCTTGGTGCAATTGCTGCAGCGTTGGGTGATCCATCGTTGGTGCTGACGTTGATCACTGCCATTGGTGATGTCGACTCTGCGGCGCCGAGTCGAGCGATGTGGGAACTTTCGCGATTGTCCAAAGACTCACGTGAATATGCCGAAAATTTTGCAGCATTCATTGGCGAATTCGGGAGTCGTGGACCCAATGAATGGGACATCCGGTCCAATACTTGGGAAACCAAACCGACATTGGTGACTTCATTGATTGACACGATGCGCGGTGCGGCTAACAGTGAAAGCCCGATCATTCGTAATGAGAAGAATGTCGAGCTTCGCCGAGCCGCTGAAAAGCGGGTGCGTGAAGCATTGGCTACCGACCCTGAAGCGTTAGCACAATTTGAAATGGCTTTGAAATCAGCGCACCTGTATTTGGCCGGTCGCGAACGGGCCAAGACCAACATCATCAAAGTTGTGCATGAAGTTCGAATGGCGGCTTTTGCTTTGGCAGCACGTACTGGATACAGCACGTCACAGGTATGTATGTTGCTGGCTGATGAACTCGATGCCTTTGTCGCTCAGCCCGATGAATTTAGGGCTCGACTCGCGCAACGCGAGCGTCAATACCTCGATCTCTTTCAACTTGAACCACCGTTCATTGTGAACGGAGTTGTGCCGCCGTTATCGCAATGGGCGCTCAAGGGTGAATCAACAGCGAGTGCAGTTACTG
>CAMDCI010000043.1 GCA_945889715.1 Bifidobacterium breve
AAATCAACCGCTCAAGAAGTGGCTCCATTCGGCATTCGCGTGAACGCGGTTTGTCCGGGTTGGGTCGACACTCCCCTGCTTGACGCGTTTGATGAAACAACTCGTATGGGTATACGTATGCAAACGCCAATTGGTCGTCTGGCGAAAGCTGAAGAACTCGCCCAAGTCGTGCGATTCTTAGCTGGTCCTGAATCGTCGTATTGCATCGGTGATGTTTTCCCTGTTTCTGGAGGTTGGGTGTAATGCCCACAATCTTCACGCGCATTATTGATGGCCAGATTCCGGGGACTTTTATTTGGAAGGATGACTGGTGTGTCGTATTCATGTCGATCAACCCGATGGCATTTGGACATGCGCTCGTTGTGCCCCGCGAAGAGGTTGATCATTGGGTCGATGCCAGCCCTGAACTCGCCGATCATCTGTTTGCAGTGACTCGCATCATCGGTGTTGCACAAAGAGAGGCATTCGGATGTGATCGCGTCGGCGTGATTATCGCCGGTTATGAAGTACCGCACACTCATATTCACGTGATCCCGACGATGGACATGTCGCAACTTTCATTTGCTAATGCCGCGATGAGTATTGATCGTGATGCACTTGAAGATTCGGCAGAGAAAATTCGTGTGGCGTTACGAACTGCTGGGCATACACACGTCGTTTGATCAGTCACCGATTTTGATCGGCGCAATGAGGTCCGGATGGTTATTGCGAACTGAGTTGACGCCGGTGCTGACCCATTGCGGAATCAAAATCGATAGATCGGCGGGAATCATCAATTCAATGATTCGTTCGATAGGCGTGGCTACATGCGAGCCACCGCCAACGTTCAACCAGTCATCCCAATCGTCTGCCTCTAAGACCACTGGCATACGGTCGTGAATCGGCGACATAGTGTCATTGGCTTGAGTTGTGATCACGCAGCATGTATGCAGCCATGGCGCAGAGTCGCCCAAATTACGGTCGCGCCATGATGCCCACAAGCCAGCAACAGCGAGCGGCCGACCGTCTTGTCGAGTCACATAGACGGGTTGCTTAGGTTTAGGCGGCGACGAAGCGGTGACCCCGATCGTTTGCCATTCATAAAAGCCATCCATCGGAATGATGCAACGTTTTGCCGGAACCGATGTTCGAAATGAAGGCTTTTCGAGAACAGTCTCACTTCGAGCATTGATACATCGGGCGCTGCCAGAGATGTCTTTGGCCCAATTTGGAACCAGTCCCCACTGAAAGCGTCCAAGTTTGCGGGCACCCTGGGAATCTTGGGCGACAGCTGCAATTCGGGTCGTCGGAGGGACATTGAAGTTGGGCTGGAATTCGGCAAACAATTGTGGATTGAGCGGTGCCGTCGAGAAAATCTCGGCGAGTTCTGCGGGTGGTGTCAGCGAGGTGAAACGTCCACACATTGTGACAACGGTAGCGGTTGTGAGTTCAGAATAAGTCGGGCTCTGGACTACGGTTCTCCGTGGGGAATACCTATTCGTGTTACGTCAGGAGATCGTGATGGCAGTTGCAGCAGTTGAAACAAATCAACGAGTAGAACTTGGGTTTGCTGCCTTTGATGCCGACAATCATTACTACGAAGCTGAAGACGCGTTTACCCGTCATATGCCGCGCGAGATGGCTAAGCGTTGTATGCAATGGGCCGAGATTGATGGGAAGAAGCGTCTGCTTGTTGGCGGACGGGTCAATCGCTTCATCCCGAACCCCACGTTTAATCCAGTATCAAAACCGGGCGCACTTGACGCCTACTTTCGCGGCAAAGTGTCTGGTGGCGATATGCGCACCCTTTTTGGCGAACTCGATCCCATCAGCCCGGCGTACCGCAATCGCGACGCTCGCGTCGCTCTCATGAAAGAACAGGGCCTGTCTGGCGCGATGTTCTTCCCCACTTTGGCAGTTGGCATGGAAGAGTCGTTGCGCGACGATCCTCCGGCCCTGTGCGCTGCTTTCTCGGCGTTCAATCGCTGGTTGCTCGATGATTGGGGCTTCGCGTATCAAGACATGGTCTACGGAGCGCCTTACATCACCTTGGCCGATCCCGATTGGGCGGTCAAGGAAGCCGACTGGGCAATCGCCAATGGGGTCAAAGTTGTCGTCATGCGGACATCGCCGGCGATCGACCCAAGCGGTGGAACCCGCTCGCCTGGCGACAAGATCTTTGATCCATTTTGGGCGCGGCTTGCCGAGGCCAATGTCTCGGTCGCGTTCCACTCGGGTGATGCGGGTTATGGCAAATACATCGATGACTGGGAACCCTTCGGAGAATTTGAGGCATTCCGTTCATCGCCGATGCGGGTCATGACGAGTGACCGTGCCCCCTTTGACATGTTCGCGGTACTTGTCAGTCACGGTGTTTTTACCCGTCACCCGAAACTGCGCGTGTCGTCGATTGAGGCCGGAGCCGATTGGGTGCCGAATTTGATTAAGAAATTCAAAAAGGCATATGCGCAGCAACCCTTTATGTTCGGCAAGGATCCTGTTGAAGATTTCTGTGAGCACGTGTGGGTCGCTCCGTTTTACGAAGACGACATTCACCTGTTGGCCGAAACGATCGGTGTGGAAAGACTGATGTTTGGTAGTGATTTCCCCCACGCCGAAGGTTTAGAAATACCAACAACCTTCATCAACGACCTTGACGGTTTCAACGCGACAGATATTCAAAAGATCATGCGCCATAACGTCATCGATTTCTTGGGACTCTGAGATGCCGATAACAGAATCAACGATGCCAGCGGTTGGGCCAGGTGGTCTCGGAATTATTGAGACCATGATGGGATTCCCCGATCCTGACCCGCGTCGCTTGTACGAGTTTTTCCGCGGCAATATTCGTGACAAGGAAAGTAAAGAGACCATGTTTCCTGTGGAGTATCTCTTTAAACAAAATGTTCCGAGTGCCCTGACCGAGGACATTGATCCGGTTGAAGTGGCGATCAATACCATGGATCACTTTGGTATTGAACGTTCAATGATCGGGATTGAAGGTGAGCCCGGAATTCGTGCGATGCAACAGTTCCCCGGGCGCTTCATTGCTTCGTGCAGCGCCGATGCCAATAACGGTGTTGATGAAGTTCGCAAGATTCGTCGGCTGTATGAAGAATTTGGTTTGAAAGCTGTTGGCACATTTCCTGCCGGCTGCACTCCCCAAGTTCCGATTGATCATGCTCGTTGGTACCCCATTTATTCGGTGTGCGCCGAGCTCGGTATTCCGATCTTTATTTGCGCCGGCATTCCTGGTCCGCGAGTGCCGAGTATGTGTCAGCACGTCGAACTTCTTGACATCGTGTGTTACGACTTCCCCGAACTCAAAATCGTGACCCGTCACGGATGTCAGCCATGGACCGAACTTGCAGTGAAGTTGATGTTGAAATGGCCAAATCTTTATTACTCAACGAGCGCATTCGCTCCACAGCATTACGACCCACGCATCATCGACTACGCGAATAGTCGTGGTTCTGATCGAGTGATTTACGCCGGCTACTGGCCGATGGGCCTGACCTATGAACGCATCATGGGAGATATGCCCAAGGTGCCATTCAAAAAAGATGTGTGGCCAAAGTTCCTACGACAAAATGCGCTCACCGTCCTCGGTCTTTCTGATCTGCCAGGATGACCCGCCGTCAAACGATCGGTTTTTTAGTTTCATTCCTCATTATTGGAGCATGCTCTGGTGTCAGCGAAATAAGCAACTCTTCGTCGACTGTTGTCGTTGCTATAACAACTGAGACACTCACGACCGCAGCCATTCCGACGAGCACTTTGCCAGCAACAGTTCCGTCGACCTCGACGGTTGTGAGCACGTCAACCACGACCAGCGCTCCTGCACAAGAACCGCTACCGAATACTGAACTCTTCGATGCCGCCATCAAACTGCACACTCTTGATGCGGGTTCGCGCGATGTATCGGCGGCGGTGGTCTTTCAAGGTCAAGTGATACATACGTTTGCAGCTTCCGCGGCAAAATCTTCTCGTCCGGTCAACGCCGACAGCAATTTTCGCATTGCCAGCGTCAGCAAAATCTTGACTGCTGAAACGGTGCTGAAATTAGTCGAGCAAGGACTACTTCAGTTAGATGAACCAATTGTTGGGCTCATCGCCGACTCATTTGGTTTAACCGTGGCTGATGAACGTGCTCGTAACATCACGATCAGGCAACTGCTCTCCCACACGTCAGGCATCTCAAATTTTCTGAAGATTTTCTTTGATCCGGGTTTTTATGACCAGATGGGCATGCTGAGAGAGGCGCTCATTGTGCAACTCGATTCTGAGCCAGGGTCGACCTTTAAATACGGCAATGTCAATTATGTCTTGCTCGGAAAAGCAATTGAACTTGTCACCGGCCTGTCGTATCAAGATGCCACGAAGAAATTAGTTCTGACTCCATTGGGTCTCGATTCATTTCGATTGGTCGGTACTTACGAATTTGGTCCGAACGATGCGTTGCATGCAGTGAGTGGAAACCGCACTTACATGGAACAACTTGGACCAGCTGGTGCATGGGTTGCAACAGCTGCTGATGTTGCCAAACTTCTCGATTCTCTGGACCCGCAATCGCCGAGTGTGCATGTTATTTCTGCGGAGTCAATGGAACTCATGAAGTTGCCCGCTACTCCTCAAGGTGTGACACCCCTGTGGGACTACGGTTTGGGTCTACGGCTGTTTGTCAGCGGCGAGTGGGGGCACTCTGGCAGCATTGAGAACGTGCATGCGATGGTCGTGCATCGACCCGATGGCTTAGTGGTCAGTGTGCTTGTGAACGGAACAAAACCCAAAGAAACAGATGACCTCATCGGAGCAATCAACGATGCGGTATTAGCTGCCCGCACTGGCGTGCCTGCGACAACAACGATTGCGCCGTAATACCAGACCCTGAATCACTGAATTACTGAGTCATTGGTCGGAGAGTTGAAAGACTGTAGGTCATGTACCCCCGAGCAATCCGCTTGCCGCTGGTTCGTCCAAAAACTTCGGATTCGCAAAACACCACGGAGCGTCCCCGTTTTGTTACCCACCCTTCAGCAATCGCGTCCTCTTTAACCAGGGCGTTGTGGTACTGCACATGTAAATCAACTGTTGAGTAGCCAATTGTGTTGTCATAGGCGCTACCAATGGCGGGGACAACCGAGGCGTCAATGAGAGTGGCGATGGCTCCCCCATGAACGACTCCCATCGGTTGTTCAAGTTCTTCGCGATACGACATAACCATGCGGCAGTATCCCAAGCGTGTTTCTTCAACATGCAGGCCAACCAATTTAGGGAAATATGTACGATCCCATTGACCAAAGTTTTTCCAACGTGTATCAACCTCGGGAGTCAATATTTCAAAATCTGCAGCTCGCGGATACATCTCATTCATGTCAGTTACTCGCTATGTGTTACGAGGTGTTCATTCAACAAAGCAGCAACGTCGCCGGCTTGTTCTTGAATGACCAGGTGACCGGCGGGCAAAGTGCGGAACGTCGAATTTTTGATTCCCGCCGACAAAGCATGTCCATGGTCGGGATCAACCCAACGATCTTGGGCGCCACTGATGACCAAACTGGGTGCGGTGATATGTGAAAGTAACGGAGAAATATCAACAATGGCGTCAAGGTCAAGATGAGCAATTGATCCTGGCGCAACCGTATCGGCGGTCATTCCAATCATCGCTTCAACCATGGGTTCAATTCCGGTTAAGGCAACGGCTGTAAAGCCGTCCACAAGTGCGTAACGCATAAAGAGATCAGGGCCGATATTGATGAGGCGTTTCCAAAGATCAAAGGTCAATCGCATGCGGGCGTCAGAGGTCACCCATCCGCATAACATGGTTGCGCTTACGGTGCGAGATGGCACGGTGGCTGCAGTTGCTGCCGCGATCACTGCGCCGAGTGAATAGCCAGCTACGTGAAAACGCTCGACCTTGAGTTCGTCCAAAACCGCAAGAGCATCACTAACTAATCCTTCGACCGAAAGTGGCGCCGAGGGCATTGCTGACTCGCCCGAACCTGGAAACTCAACTTGGATATAGGTTCGTTCGGTGGGCATTGAGCCAATCACTAAATCCCACGCCGACCGATTCATGGTGGTGCCGTGGAATAACAGCACGGGCACACCAGCGGTTCCGAGTGGGGCTCCGGCAACGCCATAACCGACAACTTGACCTTGATTTTGAAGTACGGGCATGAAACAACTGTGCCACATCAGGCGAATGAAAAACGCATGCGAACACGGCACAATGGGACTGTGGAATCGACGGTGATCAGTTCTCGACGGGTACTTCTGACGGACGGACAGTTTCATGCTGCCCGAATTGAGGTATCGCAGGGTCGTATCCGCTCTATATCAGCGCTAGGTCGTGATGAATCGCCGACCACCGACTTGACGCTGGCCGCAGGTTTCATCGACCTACAGGTCAACGGAATCGACGATGTTGATGTTTGGTCGACCGCGCTTGCTCATGACACCGTGGCATGGCAACGCATCAGTAATCTTCTTCTCGATCAGGGGGTGACTAGTTGGTGCCCGACGTTGGTGACCGCTCCCCTCGATTGGTATCGAACAGCAATTGATTTTGTCGCAGGCACTCCGTATGTCGCAGGCACTCCGCATGTCATGGGAGTACACCTCGAAGGACCTTTCTTGGGAAACGCGGTGGGGGCCCATCGCGCGCAGTATGTATGTGAGCCGAATACGAAATGGTTGCATGAGCATGCCGATGGTGTGGCGCTCATGACGCTTGGTGCCGAAATTATTGGCGCCGTTGAAGCGTGTGAAGTTCTTGCAGCACACGGTTGCAAGGTATCTATTGGACACTCGCGGCCAACACGGCAACAATTTGATGATTGCCGGCGCGCTGGTGCGACGTTGGTGACTCACCTCTTCAACGCCATGAGCGGAGTTCATCATCGCGAACCTGGGTTGGCAACGTGGGCATTGACCGACGACAGCATGTACGCATCGTTGATTGCTGATGGTGTTCATGTTGTTCCCGAAACGATTGCCTTAGCATTTGCCGCCAAACCCGACAAAGTGGTCTTGGTGACTGATGCGGTCGCTTGGCGCTCTGGAACGGCTGGCAAAGTTCAGTTGGCAATGCGCGATGGTGCACCTCGGTTAGAAGACGGAACCCTCGCTGGAAGCGTTGTTACCATGCCTGAGGCGGTCAAGGTGTGTGTCAATCAAGGCAAGGTGCAGTTGAATCAGGCCCTACTCGCGGCGAGTACACATCCAGCCGATGTCATGGGTCTCACTGATCGTGGTCGTTTGCAAAGTGGTTGTTATGCCGATCTAGTTGGTCTGAATCAAGATCTTGATGTGCAAGCTGTTTGGGTGCAAGGTCAGCGGGTGCGATAAGCGGGTTGACTCTTTCGGGTGTTTCTCAATTCGGGTGTCGTTACCCTCGGAGGAATGCAGATTGTTTCGGCCCTCTTTGTAGAAAACTTCGAACTCCGTCAGGCCCCTGGCCCGAGTGCGCGTATCGACATCACGGGTGCCATGTTTTCGATGGCGGCACCCTCCCCAGTTCCGTTGACGATCGATCCCCACCTGGTGGCTTTAATTTTTTGTGCGCCTCACCAAAGTGGAGCGGGAGTTTTTGAAGTGATTTTCCGTAAGGGAATGGAAGAAGATGCTGAACAAATTGCTCGTAACGTCAGCCCGTTTACGGTTGACCCCGGCAAGTTCACCTACCGCCTCGTGAAGGGTGAGCTCGATTTCGCCGAATATGGCCAAATCTTTGCCCATTGTCGCGTCGACCAAGGACCTTGGCATCTAGTCCCCTTCACTTTGTTGCCGCCGGCTTGAGTTTCGCTCCCTAGCGACGACAGCGTCCTCGGTTACAGTTTCTTTGTGCCGTCTCAACTGACTCCCGAACTCGATCAAGTAGCAGTCAATATCGCCCGTGGGTTTGCCATGGATGCTCCGCTCAAAGCCAAGAGCGGTCATCAGGGAACGGCAATGGCCTTGGCTCCCCTAGCCCATGTTTTGTATAGCCGGGTCATGAAGCACGATCCCACTGATGCCTTATGGGCAGATCGTGATCGCTTTGTTTTGTCGGCGGGCCACGCGTCGATCTTGCAGTATTCAATGTTGTTCCTTCAGGGTTACGGACTTGAACTCTCTGATATTCAAAATTTCCGCCAATGGAATTCGGCAACACCGGGTCACCCCGAACGTGGGCACACCGCTGGCATCGAAGTCACCACCGGTCCACTCGGACAAGGTTTTGCTAATGCAGTTGGATTGGCTCTTGCCGAACGCCACTTGCGAGCACGTTTCGGCAGTGATTTAACGAACCACCACACCTATGTCATCGCTGGCGATGGTTGTCTGATGGAAGGAGTCAGCCACGAGGCGGCTTCTTTGGCAGGTCATCAAAAACTTGGACGACTGATTGTGGTGTTCGATGACAACCAAATCACCATTGACGGTTCAACAAATTTGTCGTGCAGCGATGACGTGGCGATGCGTTTTTCTTCGTACGGTTGGGACGTCGTCCAACTCGGAGCAATCGGCGAGGATCTCGATGCTTTAGAGTCGGCTCTTGTTGCAGCGCGCGATTCACGCGATGATCGACCCAAGTTGTTGATCCTGCGGACTCAGGTTGGATTTCCCTCGCCTGATTGGACTGGCAAACACGAAGCTCACGGAAATCCATTTAGTGCTGAGCATGTCAGTCGCACGAAGACTGCCATGGGAATGCCCGATGATTCTTTTTGGGCTCCACAAGAGGTCGTTGATTCATTGCGTTCATTGGCAAAGTCGAACGGTTCATTGCAGAGCACTGCATGGAAGTCACGCCTCTCATCGAGTGCACAGAAAACCGAATGGGATGCCGCATGGAATGGTGGCTTAGCCGATTGGAAAGATCTGCTTCCAACATTCGCGCAAGGCGAATCAATTGCGACACGTGTTGCAGTGCAAAAAGTTTTTGATGCAGTGCTGCCTGGTCAACCAGGTTTGGTTTCTGGTTCTGCCGACCTCACCGGAAATACCGGAACCAAATTGTCGGGACAAGTTGCGATGTCGCACGCAACTCCTGAAGGTCGGCAGATTTATTACGGCATTCGCGAACACGCGATGGGTTCGGCCATGGTTGGCCTGGCACTTCACGGAGGCGTCTACCCCGCCGGCGGAACATTCTTTGTTTTCTTTGACTACATGAAACCACCGATTCGACTAGCTGCGTTATCAAAAGCGAAGTGTCTCTTTGTCTTTAGCCATGACTCAGTTGGAGTCGGAGAAGACGGTCCGACCCACCAACCAATTGAACATTTAGCAGCGCTGCGGGCGATCCCAGACCTTCAAGTCATTCGTCCTGGTGATGCCAATGAAACCGCACAGGCCATCCGAGCGGCCTACGAATTTAATGGCCCGACAGTTGTGGTTTTGAGCCGTCAAAACTTGCCAGTTGTCACCGACGGTTCGGCGGTCGCAGCCGGAGCAGGCATTGTTCACGCTGTTGACGGCGCCCCAGACGCGGTGATTGTCGCGACTGGCAGTGAAGTACATCTGGCGGTAGCCGCTGCTCAAGAACTTGGTTTGGCTGGACACAAGGTCCAAGCCGTTTCCCTTCCGTCTTGGGATCGCTTTATGGCCTATCGACAAGCGAACCCCGACCTTGCTGAACGGATTTTGCCGCGCAATGTTCCGACCGTATCGGTTGAAGCAGGAACGACTTTCGGATGGGAACGTTTTGCCGATGTCTGTATCGGAATTGACCGATTTGGTGCGAGCGCTCCGGGTTCTGAAGTTCTTGATCGACTCGGAATAACGGTTGCCAACATCAAAAATTCGGTGCTTGGCTTAATTGTCCGGCGTTAGTTCGCATCTGGGCCTCTGAGATCTGCCACTCTGTAGGTATGACAATTTCAACTCGCCTCGTTCAATTGTTTCAGCAAGAAGGACAAAGTCCGTGGCTTGACAATCTAAAGCGCAGCCTGATCTCTTCCGGTGATTTGGTCAAAGTTCGTGAATCTGGAATCCGCGGGTTGACATCTAACCCCACCATTTTCCAAAAAGCCATCCAAGGATCTGTTGATTACGACGAGCAGTTTCAATCATTGATTCAACAAGGCACATCAATCATCGACAGTTATTGGGCGATGGTCCTCCAAGATATTCATGGTGCGCTTGATGTCTTTGCTCCGGTGTACGAATCAAGTGGAGGGACTGATGGGTTTGTGAGCGTTGAAGTCGATCCCAACTTGGCACTTGACGAAGCAGGGACTCTCGCTGCCGGACAACATTTATGGGATACCGTTCATCGTGCCAATTTGATGGTCAAGATCCCGGCGACAGAACCATGCATCCCGGCTATTCGAGCGATGATTGCTGCTGGTCGTAACGTAAACGTGACCTTGATCTTTAGCCTCGAGCGTTACCAAAAGGTGATGGATGCTTACATTGATGGTCTCGAGGATCGTCTTGCTGTCGGTCAGACGATCAACGAAGTTGCCAGTGTGGCCTCATTCTTCATCAGTCGTGTTGATTCAGAAGTCGATTCTCGTCTTGACTCGTTAGGTACAGCAGAAGCATTATCACTCCGCGGTAAATCAGCGATTGCCCAAGCAGTTTTGGCCTATGAAGCCTTCCAAACAACTTTTTCCGGACCGCGATGGGAGGCATTGGCTCAACGTGGTGCCCAAGTACAGCGACCATTGTGGGCGTCAACAAGTACGAAGAATCCCGCCTACCCGGACACTTTGTATGTCGATCAACTCATCGGCCCCGACTCAGTGAACACATTGCCAGATGCCACCGTTGATGCCTTCGCCGACCATGGCACGGTGTCACGAACAATTGATATCAATATCGGTCAAGCCCACGCTGATTGGCGTTCATTACAGATGATTGGTGTTGACATGGAAGAGGTCGCACAAAAGCTTGAACGTGAGGGTGTCGCATCTTTCCAAAAAAGTTTTACCGAACTCATTGAGGCCTTGACTGAAAAGGCTCAGCAGTTTCGCTAGTCAAGATCGAGTAAATGCACGGCCTTGTCGATGGCGCGGCGTGCCTGAGACAAGGTCTTGTCAAGAGCAGGCCGTCCTTCACGTTTGCGTGAGGCTTCGCGCAAAATATCGAACATCACGTCATCAAGTGATGAGGTGACATCACGCAATCGTGAAGCAATGTCGTTCAAGCGTTCAATCACGAGGGGATCAATAACCGGTGCTTCTTCATCTTCTGAAAATGTCATAACTGCGCTGTACCTTTTTCCCGTGGTTGAACTGTTATGGGCACGAGACCTAATGCCTGAGCAAGAATTTCGACAGGATGTTTAACGACGAGTCCCGCCGCCTGAAGGTGCATCAAACATCCGGGGTTGGCGGACGCGACCAGAGTTTTCTCGATTGGAGATTTAGCCATAATATTGCGCACCATGCGGTCGCGAATTTGCCGAGCGAGTTCGGGTTCAACAACCGAATAGGCGCCACCGGCTCCACAACACAATCCGTCATCGTCTATCTCGATCAAGTTGGCAACCGGAGACAAGATCGATCGCACGGCTAGATGGGATTTCTGGACATGGCGTAAATGGCAAGGATCCTGCACAATGATCGATGGCTTGTTTGATATGGGTTGGCAAGATTGCATGAGTGACTGCATGTGAGGCTCGAGCCATTCATGAATATCAAAGACTCGTTCGCTAAAGGCAACGGCCTGAGGGGTTCCAAGTAGATGTCCGTAATCCTTCAGCGCCGCTCCACAACCGGCCGAGTCAACAACAATTGGACTCGTGCCAGGCATTGAAGTCATGACTGAAATTGCGAGTTTTCTGGCTTCGGTCTGCAGACCTGCGTGTGAATGAAGTGCACCACAACACGAACCCGCTTTACTTGGTATGCCCAAACTGAAACCTATTGCGTTAATGAGCGTCGCAGCCGATCGATGGGTTGATCTTTGCCAAGCATCCATCACACATCCAGTAAATAACCAAACATCTGGTGTGGGTGACGTGGCCACCACAGGTGATCCAAGTCGAAGTGGAAGAGGTGAAAGTCCGGCCCTTTTCGGGATCAGATGTAATCGCTGAGCTGCTGCCAAAATTGGTGTGCCGATGAGCAACAATCGGTGATGGCGCAAGAGGCGCAATCCAAATCGCTGCCACCACGGAGCGGTCTGATGTTGATTGGCCATTTCGTTCTTTGCGGCTTCAATCAATCGCCCGTACGGAACTCCACTTGGACAGGCAGGTTCGCAACCACGGCATTGAACACAGGTATTGAGAATCTCACTGACCTGCTTGTCAATTTGTAGACCTTCATACTGGATCGACCGAATGGTTGCAATACGACCACGAGGTGACAGTGCCTCTTCGTTGGTCACCCGGAAAGTCGGACAATGGGGTAAGCACAAGCCGCAACCCACACACGATGAAAGTTCATCGTCAGAAAGGGCAAGGGGTCGTACGGACATCTCCCATACCGTACCTTCCTCGTCCACCTTGCCTGCGTCTAGTCTGAGCGATATGGCTTCTTTGACTCCTCCGCAATATCTTGAATCACTCCGACGGTCGATTGACGACATGATTCAAATCGCGACTGGCAATCTTGGCGTGGATGTCAATGATTGCCCCGGTTGGAAGGTTGCCGATCTATTACGACACGTTGGTCAGGTTTTTTCCATGGTTGATGCCATTGTCATTCCGCGCTCGCAAGAACGAGTCGGACCCGGCGCTGAAAGTCAACCTGCTGATGGACAAGATGTTTTGGATTGGTTCACAACTCGTTCAGAGTCGGTCGTTCGGTCTTTAGAAAACATTGATGCTTCAGAATCTTTGTGGAC
>CAMDCI010000044.1 GCA_945889715.1 Bifidobacterium breve
ACGCCTTGTTCCATACCCGACACACCTTCGGTGCGACCGAATTCGTGCATTCCAATTCCGACGATGGCGACTTCAGTACTCATTGTTTTCTCCCTGGCTCAGTAACCGATAAAAATTCTCACGCCACCGGCGCGAATGCGAATGTGACAACTTCATTTCCTGAGGCATCGGTCGATAGTGGAACGATGACCATTTCCATTTCCATACCAATCTTCAATTTCTCCGGGTCGGCTTCGGTGAGACGAGCTTCAACCTTGATCTGACCGGGCAATTCGACGTAGCCCACTCCGAATGCCTTGAAGGTCTTCGGATCGACATCGCCGGCGTATGGGGGTGCTTTTGGCGGGAAACCTTGAACGGTCCAGGTCCATAAGGTGCCGCGACGACCCAGCAATACCTGCTCGGTCTTTTCACCAGTGCACTTCGGGCAACCCGACTGCACCGGGAACATGTGATTTCCGCACGCCACGCAGCGGCTACCAATCAGTTGGGGCGTCTCTGAAGGCCAGGTGAAGACACCTTCAGTCACTGGAACTTGAGCCATGATTTCCCCTTTATCAACGAAAACGAACGATTGCTTTCGCAACCTCGTCAAACCTTAGTTCTGACCTTAGCCAAGAAACTTACCCGACGATTAATTAACTCACGAGGCACTACCCTTGTGCCCTGTACAGCGTTTACCTGAAGGGAAATCATGACTTCATTACCGACTACTACTGCTGCCGTGACCGCCGATTGGCTCACCAGTGCCCTGCGTTCAGGTGGCACGATTGACGCCAATACAACTGTCGCATCAGTCGAGGCCAAGAACATGGGTGCTGGTATCGGCTTCATGGGCGAAGTTGGTCGTCTCGAAGTGACTTACACCGGTGGACCAGGACCCAAAGACATTATTTGCAAGATTCCGACCCAAGACCCCACCATTCGCGGCATGCTCGGACCGGCTCGAGTATTCGAACGTGAAGCCCGCTTTTATTCTGAAGTCGCACCACAATTGAGCATTGTTCCGCAGGCGTATGCAGTCATGGCCGAATACGAAACCGATGACTATGTATTGCTGATGCAAGATTTGGGACATCTGCGTGAAGGCGATCAGTCAGTTGGCGTCAATGCCAAGGACGCAATGAATGCTCTAAAAACTGTCGCCCGTCTGCACGCCGAATTTTGGCAATCACCACGACTCAACTCATACGAGTGGGTTCCAGCAATCAACAGCGATGGCATGAAGATCGGTGCTGGCATTTACGAACAGTCGCTTCCCGGTTTCTTGCAGGTGTTCGCCCACGCCATTGATGCCGACATGGTTCCGTTGATGGAAAAATTTGGTAGCAACGTTCACCAGTTACTTGATCGTTTCGCCGCCATGCCCAACACAATTGTGCACTTTGACTATCGCCTCGACAATCTGTTCTTTGGCAAAGGCGACGATGTATGGGTCATCGACTTCCAGACCAGTAGCCGTGGCGGCGGCGCTTACGATGTCGGTTATTTCATGAGCCAAAGCGTTCCGATTGATGTGCGTCGCGAGCACGAAGGCGCATTGCTCAAGGGTTACCATGACGAACTCGTCGCCAATGGCGTGACTGGCTATGCATTTGACCAGTTCATGGAGGACTACCGAGTCGGAGTTCTGTATGGCTGGATTATTCCGGTGTACGCCGTCGGAACACTTGACTCATCAAGTGAGCGCGCCATGGCCTTGTGGACTGAAGTCATTAAGCGGGCCCAAGCCGCAATGCGTGATCATCACGTTGCTGACTTGATGAAGTAAACGTTCAGTCAACAACAAGTATTTAGGCTTCGGGCATTGGCCTGTTCTTAAGCTTCGGGCATTGGATAATGAATGCCGGGGATCCCGCCTGCCAAGGCTTCGTACCAATCGGGACGAGGCTGAATGCCGGGGTAACCCTTGCCCACGCGAGGTGTGCTGTCCTTATTCCACTCATGGTGAATCGGCGGAATCTGATACGTGCCGTTTGAGGCATTAGTTCCACCGTCAACCAAGAGGTCATGGCCAGTGATGTAACTCGCGGCGTCTGACGCCAAGAACATCACAGGTCCGACGATTTCTTCAAGCTCACCAACGCGACGCATCGGCGTACGGCTGGCAATCCACTTGTCCATACCCAACATCTCAAGAGCTGGGCGAACCATTTCAGTAATGATGAAGCCAGGCGACACTGAGTTCACGCGAACTCCGCGGTCGGCCCATTCACAACCGAGCTGCAAAGTCAAGTTGCGCAAGGCACCCTTAGCGGCCGTGTAGGCGATGATGTTGGATTCGTTGGCGCCGCTGCCCATGATCGAACAAATGTTGACGATATTGCCGCTTTGACGCTCAAGCATGTGGCGTCCAACTTCGCGCATGTACATAAAGGCGCCGTTGAGGTCAACAGAAATAATCCAGTTCCATGTCGCCATGTCGAAGTTCTCGGGCGAAACGCCGCGCATGTCGCCAACACCGGCGTTGTTGATCAGTGAATCAATCTTGCCGTGCTCTTTGAGTGCCGTTTCGACGACACGAATGACGTCGGCTTCAACCGAGACATCGCCAGTAACAACGGTGACCTTCGAGCCCAACTTGCGGCAGCGTTCTGCGACCACTTCAAGCATCTCGGTGCTGCGTGCCGTCAAAACTAAATCGGCGCCTTCTTTGGCGAACCCTTCGGCGAAGCCCTCGCCCAAACCGTATGAAGCTCCAGTAATAAGAACTGTCTTACCTGTGAACTGACCCATGAGTTGATCCCCTTTCAGATCGCCGGATGTTCGGCGGTGCGGGATCAAATCTACTCACAGTAAGTAGCGCTGTCATACCTCAGCGGACGCAACAACTATTTCATTAACCGATTGTTTCACTCGCCGAGGCTGGTGGCTGGCAGATCCATATGGGTAATGCCGGGCAACATCATCTCGAGATCACCAGCGAATTTCGCCAATTTCATTTCTGCCAACGTTCGACGGCTTCCGAGCAGGCGCAACGTATCAAAAGCCGATGCGGTCAAGGTCAATGCTGGCTCACCTTCGCCCACATTGTGCTCAGTTCCATCGATGATCGCTCGAAACGCCGGAAGCGACTTCGCGGCCAAATCGCCCTTCACTAACTTCAGTCCAAGAACCGACGAAATTTTCACTCCTTCAGAATCGCGCGCACCTGGTTGTTTGACTGCTGCCCGTAAATCGTGCTCATGAACAACCGTGTCGTAAGTCAGCGCCCATAAACGCTTAGGCATCGCGTCAATAGCTGCCTCAAATGCCGGACCAACTTCATTCCATTCATCAACAACACTTGCCAAAGAACGACTGGCGCGGTCACTAACTAACGCATCAACCCAAACCTGAGTATCCCCCGTTGGACCTTTACCAGAACCGAGGTCGGCCGCCAGTCCGGTGACATGGGAAAAGAGATCCTTCACGGTCCATTCGGGACATGCCGCGACAATTGAGTTGGCTTCGTCATCACTTAGCGATGCAGCAATCTCTTGCATCCGCAAACGACTGTTCCGATATTCAAGACCCATTAGTTCATACATAAATTCTCTCCTGATAAAAACTTTCGCATACCGTTCGCTAGCGCAGCGATATGGGGCGCCAGATTTTGCCCGCCAACCAGTTTTACTTGGTGCATCGCGGCCAATTCCGCCCATTCGTGGATGTCACGCATGGGCGCCAAACTGAAATGGCTCAAGATCAACTCTTCGGCGCCCAGGGTCCGCGGATTAGGTTGGGTCATGCGGACAGTGTCGCACAGAGATATCGCTCAAAAATCAACTAACAAACGTACGGAGTCATCATGGGAACTCAAGGTCGCTTACAAGACAAAGTTGCAGTCATCACCGGTGCCGCTAGTGGTATTGGTGCCGGGACTGTTCGTCGATTCATAGAAGAAGGCGCCAAAGTCATCATCGCCGACATCCAAGATGAACCTGGTCTTGCACTGGCCAAAGAGTTCGGCGCTAACGCCCGATACATCCACACCGATGTCACCTCCGAAGATCAAGTCGCCGCGGCTGTCGATCTAGCAGTCAAAGAATTCGGTCGTATTGACATCATGTTCAATAACGCCGGAGTCGTCGGTGCCGTTGGCCGTATCTCTGAAACCAATACCGATCAATGGAATCGCACTGTTGCGATTCTCTTGAACAGTGTGTATTTCGGCATGAAGCATGCGTCTCGTTACATGGTTCCGCAAGGAAGCGGTGTCATTATTTCAACGTCAAGCACCGCCGGAATTCTCGGTGGACTCGGACCGCATTGCTATACCGCCTGCAAGCATGCGGTTATCGGAATCACTAAATCAGTCGCATCCGAACTCGCTAGTGATGGCATCCGTGTCAACGCGATTTCTCCAGGCAACACTGCAACCGCAATGACTTCGGCCGTGATGACTGGCGAAGCCGACCAACTAGATGCAACCGCTGAACATATTGCCAAGGGTTCATTGCTCGGTATTGCCGGCCTGCCCGAAGACATTGCTAATGCTGCGGTGTACCTCGCCAGCGACGAAGCTCGCTACATCACCGGACATACGTTGGTCGTCGACGCCGGAGCAACAACTCTTGGCGGCACCGGTCGTTTCCATCGTCAGCCCACCGCCATGATGCGTGAAGCTGGCGTACGCGAAAACGGCTAACGAAATCAGTTGTTAGATACGCGGGTCAACCAAGATCTTTGTATGAACTGATGTGCCACTCGCCAGATCGGCCAGTGCTCCATCAAGGCCGTCCAGGCCAACTGTGAGTGAATGCAACGGCTCAGTACGAAAACGTCCATCAGCGATCATTCCCATGCACATCTCAAACTCTTCGTGGTTATATGCCAATGACGACGACACCGAGATCTCTTTCATTAACCATTGCACCGGAGTAATGGGAGCGTCTTGATCAGCGAGACCGATCAAACACATTGATCCACCTCGGCGCGCCAAATCAACTGCTGATTGAACTGCGAACGAGCGACCGACGCATTCGTACACAATGTCAGCGCCTAAACCATGTGAGAGTTCTTTCACGAGTCGATCAGCATCGGCACCAGGGACCACAACATGATGTGCACCAAGTTCGGTTGCCAATGCCCGGCGTTGTTCATTTGGCTCGACAACGATCACAACACCAGCGCCCGCAGCCTTGACCCACTGCATTGCGCCAAGGCCAATTGGCCCAGCACCTTGAATCACCGCAATATCGCCAAGGCGAATTCCACTGCGACGAACCGCGTGAAATGCAACCGTTGTTGGTTCAACTTGCGCGGCTTGCGCATCATTCAAGAGTGGGTTGGTCTTCACCACTCGCATTGCATCTACTGCGATACGCGGAGCGAAACCACCGTGCTTCGGCGCCATCGCGTCTCGACCAAGGGCCGACAGCAACGACACCATGCAGCGGTCGGCCTGACCAGCACGACATGGAGCACATTGACCACACGCCGGAGCAACAGCAACGACAACTCGATCGCCTTCACTCAAAGATTTAACATCGGAGCCAACTGCACTCAGCGTGCCCGACCATTCGTGTCCACAGATAGCCGGGTTGTAAGCACTACCCGATTGATAGGCGTGAATATCGGTGCCGCAGATACCGCAGAATGCAATATCAACGACGACACCATTTGATGCTGGGGTCGGATCTGGAAATTCAACCATTTCAACTTTGTTCAACCCAGTAATCAATGCAGCAAACATGACGACCCCTCCCGCCCACCTCGACTGATGAACACAATGAAGATTACGCCACACGGCACCTCGACTCATGGCTCAGCCCAGTCGCCGAATAAGGTTGGCCCATGAGCCTTATTGCCATCGAAGCATCCATCCGCCTCAACGACCCCGCAGTTCGCGACGCCGCAGTTGCCGATTCAGTCAAATTTCAACAGGCCACCCGCGATGACGAGCCCGGTTGCATCGCCTATTGCTTTGCCGCCGACCCTTGCGAGCCCGATCACATTCAGGTGTATGAGTTGTGGGCCGACGAAGAAACTTTGGCCGCGCATTTCGATCACCCGAACTATCACAACATGCGTGAACTACTCGGCAAGTACGGTCTCAAGTCCGCAGTGAGCCGCAAGCACCGCATCGATGCCACAGCACCGGTATACGGAGCTGATTTCAAGGCCAGCGCCAAATTCAGCTGATTCGGGTCAGCTGAATTACTAGACCAACTTGAACTACTGCAGGGCGATTTCTTTAGCCCAGCGATAGTCGGCTTTACCTGATGGGCTGCGGTAGACCGCATCAACAAAAATGATGCGACGGGGCGCTTTATATGTGGCGATCTGATTCTTCACGTACTCAATCAGGTCAGTTTCTGAAATATCCGACTTGCGCGATGCAACGAGAGTCACGATTTCTCCGAAACGAGTATCTGGTATTCCGACAGCAACACAGTCCTCAATACTCGGATGAGCGCGGGCCGCAACTTCTACTTCTTCTGGGTAGACCTTCTCGCCTCCAGTGTTAATACACACTGAACCTCTTCCGCGAAGATGCACCGTGCCGTCGGCATCAATTTCGGCGAAGTCACCAGGAATCGTGTATCGCACGCCATCGATCACACGAAAAGTCTTTGCCGATTTTTCAGGATCACCAAAATAGCCATCGGGCATTGAGCCAGAGGCCGCCAACACGCCGGAGCGACCGCTTCCAAATTCAATCTTTTCCCAAGTTTGGTCGTCGAATAACGCCGTGTTGGGCGTGACCATGAATGCCGCAGTCGCCACCGGGTCTTGGCCAGGCATCGTCATCGCTACAGCAAACGGACCACCTTCGGAGGCACCCACCATGTCAAGGATCGCCGTATTGGTCGCTCGCTTCATGAGCGCGCGCTTCATTTCTGCCGACAAGGTTGCACCAGTCGACACGATGCGACCAAGTGACGACAGATCGTACGCTTTGCCTTCAGATTCGACACGCTCGAGTTCTTCGACGATGGGTCGAGCGAAAGCGTCACCAACTATCGACAATTGATTCACCCGTTCGCGTTCAACGAGTCGCAACAACTCGGCCGCTGAAAACTTACGACCGCCAAGAAGCACAACTGTGCCGCCAAGAACAAATGTTGAGAAGGCCAAGAACATCGCGGTTCCGTGCATCAATGGTGGCGCAGTCATATTGACCGGACTCTTGCCCGAACTAGACAATTCACTGGCGACTCGAGAAACGTCATCGATCGTTCCAGGAAGCGGTAAACCGAGCGATGCATAGCCCGTGAATGCAAGAGCCCCAAATAAACCCGAGTGGCTCCACACGACACCTTTGGGTAAACCGGTGGTTCCGCCCGTATACAACAAAAGTGAATCGGCACCCGAACGTTGAATAGGAGGCATTGGCTGATGTGATGCCATGGCCGCGTCATAGTCAATTGCGCCAGGCAACAAGGGCAGGTCGTCTCCCCCGTTGACTTGCAAGAACAATGTGATATTGGGCAAAGATGCCCGAGCCTGTTCAACAACTTCGCTAAACGCACCGTGATACACCAAGGCGGTCGCACCCGAATCGGATAACACGTGCACAATCTCTGGTGCCTTATAGCGATAGTTCACATTGACGGTGCTGGCGCGAACTTTGAAAGAGGCGTAAGCAGTTTCAAGATACTCGGGACAGTTGAATAACAATTGCCCCACCTTGGCATCATGACCAACGCCAAACTCGGTGAACAGCGAAGCAATACGCGCCGCACGCTCATCAAGATCACGCCAGCGAATATGCGTGTCGCCAATGACAACTGCAACATGATCAGGCTGTTTGGCAGCAAGTGCTTCCCACAGCGTGGCCCAACTCTCGTTCAACATGAGTTACTCAACTATCTCTCAGATGTAGCAATTCAGCCCTGCGGCATGACGAACGGAGTTAACTCATCGGCACTTCGACCGTCAGCGGCGAGTCCTTCAAGGATGCAATTGTCGATATGACGATGAATCAATCGCATACGTGCTTCTTGATACACACCAAATGAGACGCCTTTCTTGGCGCGCTTGGCAGTCACCTTGAGCCCAAGTTGAACCTTGGGCAAGTTAGCCATGTCTTGTTCAAAGACATCGGCCAAACCAGACATACCTTCGGCTTCTGTCCACTTCTGCTCGAGACGCAAACGTTGGATAGGGGCAACTGCTGGACGTTCTTTTCCTTCGGGCACGGGCATCATGCGAATCACGTCCATGAAACACGTGTCGGGCGTTGGACCTGGACGCCAGCGATAGACCAACGACTGACCAGTTCCGGCCCAAGGCGCGAATGCTGGGAACAAGTGATACAGGTGCGCATCAAGCATTTCTGAATCAGAGGTTTGCGAGAGATCTTTGCCATACAGCGGACCCATCACCGAACGGAATACATCAGCGACAACTGCACGAGCTGTTGACCCTTCAGGAACTTCGACTGCTCCACGAGCCGCACGTGCTGAGAACGCAAGATAGGCGTCAGCAACTTGTTGCTCGGTCAAATCGCCAAGGTGAGGGCTCTGTAAACCGAAACCGTTCACAAAACGAGTGACAAAAGGCGACTCTGGCCAAATGGAATATTCGCTATTGGTGTCGCCCGCAAACTCAAGAATCTGCGGGTGCGTTGCAATGACGTGGTAGCCTTCGGCAAAGGCTTCCATGACCACTTTCCAATTCGCCGGAACTTCTTTCACCGCATGGAATGCTTTATAGCGGTTGCTCATATTGAAGTCGCGACCAAAGTGTTCAACCAATTTGCTTGCCACTTGCTCAAAGGGAATCGCATCTGGGTCAAGATTCACAAAAACAAATCCGCACCATTCGGTGACCTGTGCTTGCGGCAAACACGAATCGGGCTGTTGCCACACTTGCGGGAAATCCCATTCGGCTGGCAACTCGATAAGTTCGCCGTCGAGGTCCCAGCGCCATCCGTGAAATGGACAGCGGAATGACGCGACGCGACCATCGTCGACCCGCAACTTTGTTCCGCGATGCAAGCACGAGTTGTAATACGCCTTGATTGAGCCATCTTTGGTACGAGTGACGATGAGCGATTGATCAGCAACGTCGTACACGACGTGATCTCCGGGCTGTGCTACCTCGTCAACAGTGCACGCCATCTGCCACGTCTTGGTCCACATGAATTCGTTTTCTAAAGCAGCAAAGGCATGTGAGGTGTACCGTAATTTGGGTACATCGGCGATTCCTTGCAACTCGTACGAATGATCCTGTAAAGAAGCTGGCACAGGCCGGGTATCAGCCTCGAGCAAGTCTTGAACGCTCGGACCGGTACTACGCGCCTTGCCCAAATTCTTGATATCTAATCCTGGATCAACAGCAGTCATGATTCCCCTCAATCAGCTTGTGCTTCAAACAACTTCTTGGCAAGTCCGTAGTCAGCCTTGCCATTTGCCGCACGCGGCACTGTGTCCACCATAACGAGTTGTTTCGGAACTTTATAACTCGACAACTTTGTCTTGGTGTAAGCGATCACTTCATCGCCGCTTGGAGTCTTGGCTCCTGGATTCACCGATGCGACTCCGACAACGCGCTGACCGAACTTCTCATCGGGAATACCGAACACCAGACAATCGGCGACGAGATCATGAGTTTTAACCGCTTCTTCTACTTCTTCGGGGAACACTTTTTCACCTGCTGTGTTAATGCAGTTAGATCCGCGTCCTAGCAAGGTAATCGTTCCATCGGCCTCGACGACAGCCATATCACCGGGGAAGCTGTACCGAACTCCATCAAACGACCTGAATGTGCGCTCCGACTTCTCGGGGTCTTTGTAATAGCCAATCGGCACTCCTGATCCGCTGACACCCACCATCCCCTGCTCGCCCGAACCATGAACAACTTCTTTGCCAGTTTCAAAATTGATGACCTTGGTGTTAGGCATCGCCCCAAACTTCGCCGTCGTGTTGACATTGTCTTTGGTCGCCATGGTTTGTCCCATGCCACCTTCACTTGAACCAAGAATGTCCATCACAACAGTTGTTGTCATGTACTCAAAAAGTTCGGCCTTGATGTCCGATGAGAACATCGCACCTGTTGACATAATCATCTTGACTGACGAGGTATCGAACGGCGTTCCACTATCGGCCTGAGTTTTTAGTGCTTGAACCATCGGACGAGCGAACGCATCACCGACAATGATCAACGTCGCAATTGCGTGCTTCTCGACTGCCCTGAACATTCTTGCCGCATCGAATGACTGACCTTCAAGAAGCACTACTTTGCCAGCCATGAGATGCGGAACTAATGCACCTAGCCACACGCCAGTGCCGTGCATCAACGGACAACAGGGCATGCCAACTGTTTGACCCATTGCTGAGTGCATCATTTTCGCAAGACCAGTTACTTCCTCAAGACTTTTGAGGGGCGGCAATCCGGCGCTATTGGTGTAAAAACCCAAGAACCCTTCAGTGAATGAACCCATTGGATACATCACGCCTTTGGGCATACCAGTGGTTCCGCCCGTGTACAACATGTACACATCGTCTTCTCCACGAGCGATACGCGGAGCGGGGTCGTAATCATCTAAGACCGACTCCCATGGCAATGCACCACGCACATCGGCCGACTCACTAT
Source organism: Bifidobacterium breve (assembly GCA_945889715.1). Taxonomy (GTDB): domain Bacteria; phylum Actinomycetota; class Acidimicrobiia; order Acidimicrobiales; family Ilumatobacteraceae; genus Casp-actino8. The sequence continues at coordinate 10,525 of CAMDCI010000044.1, forward strand.
CGAGAACCTCAATCAACAACTTCAACTTCGGCAAGCGATCTTTGATACGCGCAATGCGATCGCCAAGACTTGAGTGGAAAACCAGTGCTTCGCAATCGGCATTGTCGAGCAAATAAAGTAACTCATCATCGAGATAGCGATAGTTGACATTGACTGGAGTAACGCGGCTCTTGAAAGCTGCGTACTGTGTCACGAGGTACTCCGGGCAGTTGTACATAAACATGCCGACTTTTGAATCAAGTCCGAGCCCTAGATCACCAAATGCCGCAGCGAGTCGTGCGGCCCATTCGTCGTATTGCGCCCACGTCACTTCTTGGTCGCCGTATGCAATTGCACAGGCTTCAGGAAACTCATCGGCGTGTGCTTCAAAAATATCGGCGAATGTCAACATCTGTTCCCCCATAGAAAATCAATCAATAATTCGTCGCAACCGAATATCCGGTGACGGCGAAGGTGTGAAGTCACAATAGGGTAAACGAAATGCCCATGGCGACGCCACCAAAATCTTTAATAACCACAGTCGTCTTTGATTTCGGCGGAGTGCTGATTACCTCGATCACGAATCAATTGAGCAAAATCGCTCAACGTCACTCTGCAGATGTCCCCACCATGCTCGCCATCATGCTCGGACCCCATGACAGCGGAGACCACCCCTGGCATCGGGCAGAACGTGGCGAGATCGCGGTGGCCGATATCCAAGCGGCACTGCAACCGTGGGCCGCCGAACACAATATTTCTCTACATGGCGACGAAATTGAAGCCTTGATGACCCCTGGCCAGTACACGGTGATCCAACCCATGCTCGACAAGGTCGCCGAACTCAAAAGGCGGGGCTTCTCAACAGGTTTACTCACTAATACCTTTGCCGAATTCCGCCCCACCATGGAGCAAGACTTACGTTTCGAGGATTTCACGGCCGTCGTCGAATCATTTGCCGTCGGTTCTCGCAAGCCCGAACCTGGGATCTATCAAGCCACTGCCGACTTATTGGGCGTTTCCCATGAAGAAATCCTCTATCTCGACGATTTCCCCCAAAACATTCACATGGCCCAATCGTTTGGCTGGTCGACGATTCACGTCTCTGACCCCCTCGCCGCCATCTCGGAGATTGACCGGTTTCTCGACAATTAGGTTTCTTGACAATTAATTCGTGTATTTAGACCGCAAGTGCGTTTCGGTACTAGATCAAACTAATCAGACGGTCAATAATGGGTATATGACCGCAGTCGATCCTCGCCAAGCCCGCTCGCCAGGTATTACTTACCAAGAGCTTCTTGATACCGATACCCACCCGGTTCCTGATGTGCTGCGCCTCGAGGCTCCCAAATATTTGGGTGACGAGGACATTCCCATTACTCGTTACATCACGCGCGAATGGCACGAACTCGAAAAAGAACGCCTCTGGAGTCGCGTGTGGCAGTTCGCTTGCCGTACCGATCACATCCCCGAAGCCGGCGATTACATCGTCTACGACATCACCAATCAGTCATACATCGTGGTGCGTCAGCCTGACGGCTCGATCAAGGCTTACCCCAACGCCTGTTTGCATCGTGGTCGCAAACTCAAGGACTACGACGGTCACTGTGAAGAAATTCGTTGCCCGTTTCATGGTTTCGCCTGGGCTCTTGAAGGAGAGTTAGCCGATGTTCCCGCGAAGTGGGACTTCCCTCACGTTGAAGAACGTCAAGAACAGGATTTCAGTTTGCCCGAGTGTGCAGTTGACACCTGGGCCGGATTCGTTTTCATTAACCCCGACAAGAATTGTGAACCACTTAACGATTTCCTTGGCGGAATCAAAGAACAATTCGACGTTTGGAATCTTGAAGATCGTTGGGTTGAAGCCCATGTCACGAAGATCATCGGCGCCAACTGGAAGATTGCCCAAGAGGCCTTCAGCGAGGCGTACCACGTCAACGCCACTCACCCACAAATTCTTCCGTATCTTGCCGACACCAACTCACAAGTTGATGTGTGGGAAAACTATTCACGCGTCATCACTGCTGGCCTGTCAACGAGTCCATTGATTTGGTACGAAGTCAGCCAAGACGAGATGATGCGCGGCATGCTTGACGTACGCGTCGATCAAGACAGTCCCATCTCAATCCCTGAAGGTGCTTCGGCTCGCGCCATCGCATCAAGTTCCGCCCGCGATCGCTGGCGCCCGATGGTGGGCGATCGCGTTGACACTATGAGTGACGCAGAAATGATGGACAGCATCGACTACACGATCTT
>CAMDCI010000045.1 GCA_945889715.1 Bifidobacterium breve
GCAGCGATTACAAATTGGTTTCGAAATAAGGATTGCTATGAGCGAGCACATCAAATACACGCGTGACGGCAAGATCGGCACGATCACCATTGATCGTCCCGAGAAGAAGAATGCGATGACCTTTGCGATTCTTTTTGATTTCATCGAAATAGTTCAGCACGCTGGTGAAGACGATATTGCAGCGCTCGTCATCACCGGAGTCCCTGGGGCTTTTTGCGCGGGAACCGATTTGGCAGATCTGTCAACCATTCCAGGTGCACAACGTGGATTACGGGGATCGGCTGAAGAAACCGAGAAATGGTGGCCAATTGTGCAATGTCCTAAGCCGACCATCTGCGCGATTGACGGCCCGGCCGTTGGTATGGGTGCCGAGTTCACGTCGCAGTGCGATATTCGTTTGGCATCAACCAATGCGAAGTTCGCCTGGAACTTTGTGCATCGCGGTCTTGTCCCAGACACTGGTGCCGGAACGTGGTTGCTGCCGCGCATTATCGGTGTGCAAAATGCACTGCGACTGACTTACACCGGCGACATGATCGATGCTGCCGAAGCATTGCGTCTTGGATATGTCCTTGAAGTCGTTGAATCAAAAGATTTGTTGCCTCGGGCCTATGAACTTGCTGAACGAATCGCCACTGGTTCGCCACATAGTTTGAAACTCATCAAAGAACTCACCTACATGGGCCTCACCGCTCCAGTTTCTGAACATATGGAACGACATACTTCGGCAATGTCGGCAAGTTTCAAGAGTGATGATCATCGTGAAGGTGTGGCCTCGTTTCTTGAACGGCGGCCCGCGAATTTCACTGGACGTTAAGCCAAGCGTCACCCTTTTTATGGAGATCTCTACTACTAGATCGGCAACGATGTCATTATGAGAATTTTGCTTACCAACGACGACGGAATCGATTCAGTCGGATTGCATGTTTTAGCTCGTGCGATGCGACCTTTTGGTGAAGTGGTGATTGTCGCACCCGATCGCGAGTTCTCGGGTGCTGGAGCCGCGCTTGGTGCATTGCACCTGATTCAACCTGAAGTGCATCGTGCTCATGTTGAGGGCATCGATGAAGCATGGGCGGTCACTGGTCCGCCGGCACTGTGCGTGATGTTCTCGCGCCTTGGTGCTTTTGGCGCGCCGTTTGATTTGGTTGTTTCTGGAATTAACCCTGGCGCCAACGTGGGTCGTTCGGTGTACCACTCGGGCACAGTTGGTGCTGCTCTCACGGCACGCAATGGTTTGATCTCGGGTATTGCAGTGAGCCAAGCCGTCACTGGATTTGGCGTTGAGGGCCAAGGTTGGGACGAGATGTTGGTTGGTCAGAAATGGGAAACAGCAGCATCGGTTGCTGCCGCCTTCGTCGAAGGACTGGTGGCCAATATGCCGACGACGCCGATTGTGGCCAACATCAATGTGCCCAACACCGAACTCAGCGAAATCAAGGGATGGAAGTCGGCACGACTTGGCCATGAACCCCCTCGCCGCATGAGCACCGCCAACCTTGAACCTAAAGAAGGTCATGAAGGAAGTTTCTACGTCCGTATGGCATGGGGAGACGCTGCCGAACTTCCAACTGACACTGATGGCGGAATGGTTGCTGATGGTTATGTCGCAGTCAGCTATCTCAGTTCGATTGTGAATTCAGAACGTGATGATGTTGATGCTGCCGAATCGGCGATGACGCGATTGATCGCTGGCAAATAGCGTTAATGCACTTGCGCTAGATCACAACGACTGGCGTGCCGACTTGTGCGAAGTCCCACGTAAAGTCGGCATCGAGATTTGCTTGACGCTGGCAGCCACCCGACAAGCGAGTGCCGAGTTCGGCGTCGGTTTGATACGGCGAATTGTCCTCAACGTGAATGGGCAACGCATGGAATCCGATCGCACCGATGTCGGTCTTCAGCCAGCGGACCATCTTGTAGAGGTAGGCCTTACCATTCCATGCAGTTGACACATCAGAACGGCTATACACCTTGTGAGTTCCGGGAGTTTCGTTGTTGTACTTACTTCCTGATATCAACCACGAGCGGATGACGACATTGTCGTCACCGACTGCCCAAATGCGTTGACCATTTCGGTCGTACACGAGGCGTCGTCCCGAACCTGAATTTGCGGGCAGCGGGGGAGCGTCTGGTCCACTCGTTGCGACCGATGAAAGTTCGTATCCGAGCAAGTCAACCGCGCCAGGGGCAGGGGGCGGAGTGCGTACGACGAGTGAAGTTTCGTCGGGCCAGACACCAAGAGACAAGGCTGTTTCGCGACCAGTCTTTCCGTCAACGAAAAGATCGCGCTCGGTCTGCAGTTTCTTCACCGCATTGGCAGTCTCGTTGTCGTAAGTACCGGTCGCTGAACCCGTTAAGAAACCAGCAGTGATCAACGCGTTCTGAAGGCACGTCACACTTTCGCCAGTGTCACCACCGCCGAGTGAACGAACGGTCATCGTGCACGCAGTTGTCGTGGTGGGATCATCGCCAGCCAAATCTTGTACTTCACTGGTGGGCACGCTTGAGTCAAGAGCAATTGCGACTGTCGTCGTCGTTTCATCACTCACTGGAGCAATCTCAACGACCGAGTTTTCAATCACCGCGGTGGTGTCAGGTGCAGCGGTGTCAGAACCTGAGCCGCCGCTCACAACGGCAGCAACCAGGCAACCGAACGCGACGACGCCGACGCCAGCGATCATGATTTTGCGTTGTTGAGGTGTCGTCATAAGGGGGTCATCAGAACTGGGTGAAGCCAAAAATTACAGCGAAATCAGGTTACTCAGCGATAGCGCGCTGGTGTTGGCATGGTGACGGGAGTCAAGTTGACAAATCAGATCGCAAAATCAAGCCTTGAGCGCGCTCGCCACAATGTCCATGAGATGGTTCCAGGCCTTGATATCGGGCATCAGATCTCTGGCAAGGTCAACGCCGACCAGGCCAATAGCGGTGGACTGCATCATGACGGCAACTGAATATGGATCAACGTCGGCTCGAATGACTTTATTGATCTGAGCCTCTTTGATGATCCCACTGATTTGTGTGAGGAGTTGTCGCTGAATATCGGCAACGTGTTTAGCCAATACGGGGTCTTCAAGTGCCGCAGCAAGAACTTGAACACGTTCGGCGCGAGCGTCAACGCTGTCGGGTTGATTTGGCTGGACGACAATTTCCTTCAGAATCAAGTGGGGATCAACGAGATCGGCATCCTTACTAAATGCCTCGGCAACTAGGTTGGTCAGCGTGCGCATCTTGCGGACAAAACGCTCGGCGAGCGCGGCGTTGATGAGTGCTCGACGGTTTCTGAAAAACCAATAGAGCGAACCGGTTGTCATGTTGGCGTGTTCAACAATGTCTTTCAGACGTGCACCGTCGATGCCATCGCGGTCAATCATGAAAAGCGTGCTGTCAATTAAACGAAGGCGGATCGCGCTGTCGGTGTTTTCCATGCCGCGAGTCATACGGTAAAGCCTACACATCGTGGTTTGAAGAATGTTTATGGCAGTATCGGGCATGTCGCAAACTCGCTGGACCACTCAGAATATTCCTGATAATTCGGGTCGAACCATCTGCATCACTGGAGCAAACTCGGGTCTTGGCCTTGAGGCGGCGCGCAATCTTGTGAGTGCTGGGGCTCATGTGATCATGGCGTGTCGCAATGTCGAGAAGGCCGAGGTGGCCGCCCAAAGCCTGCGTTCCGGCAAGGGTTCGGTTGAAGTTCGTCCACTTGACTTGGCAAGCCTGGCGTCAGTTCGTCGATTCAGTGAGCAGTTGCTGGCAGACGGGATTGAACTTGACGGGTTGATGAATAACGCGGGGCTCATGGCTCTTGATCAAAGTCGTACTGAAGACGGATTCGAAACTCAAATAGGGGTGAATCATCTTGGGCACTACGCCTTGACCGGCTTACTACTTCGATCATTAATGAAGCGACCGAATAGTCGCATCGTGAACGTGTCAAGCATGGGACATATTCCCGGCAGAATTCATCTCGATGACTTGATGTGCGATCGACGGAGATACAGCCGTTGGGGTGCCTACTTCCAAAGCAAGTTGGCCAACATCTTGTTTACGAATGAACTGGAACGACGATTGCGAGAAACATCTTCAACGATGATTGCTTTGGCGGCTCATCCGGGAACTGCGCGCACTGAACTTGGCAAGACCGGAACTTCGGCGACGAACTTGGTGATGCGTCGGTTGACGCCTGTCCTGACGCGGACTGGCGTCCAGGGCTGTGAGTCTCAAGTGCGCGCAATGGTGGATCCACAGGCAACTGGTCGTGAATATTACGGACCGAAGTATCAAATGTTTGGTGCACCAGTCAAGGTCACTCCAAGCAAGCGGGCACGCAACATGAATGACGCACGACGATTGTGGGAAATCAGCGAAGAACTGACTGGTGTGAAGTACTCGTTTTAGTCGGTTGATTCAGACAGCGAATGCTTATTTGATATACGTTCGGTTCACATCTCCGTCATAATCGGCAACCCAAATGGAGTGCCCGTCAAATACTGCTGAGACTGGGGTTTGCCCATACGAAAATCTTTGAGCTCGAGAGCGCAAAATTGTATTATTCAAGGGATCAATTGGCGCGATCTCGCTGTGCGGCGAATCGCACAAGAAACATGAGCCTCTGTAATAGGCGATCCACACTTCGGTTCCATCAAAGACTAATCCGCGGTATCGACTGGTATCTGATGAGGTGATAATTGGCAATGCAGTCCGATAATTCACATCGATTCGCTGTACTGCATTGTTGGCAAATCCAGTAATCCATAAGCTGTGACCATCAAAAACGATTCCATGAGGCTGACTTGTTACCGAGATACGGTGCCCCGTGTTTTGAGCCATAGTTGTTCGTTCAAAAGCTTCAACAGTGCTAGACCCATAGTTTGTAACAAAAATTGATGTTCCGTCGGTGGCTAAATTTGTCGGATCATCACCGGGAGTTAGTTGAAGAGTTTGTACAACTGACGGCGTGTTCGCTAACGCGTCGATTCGAGAAATTGAGTCGTTCCCGTAGTTTGCGACATAGATGAATTTCCCGTCCCAAAGGATCCCTTTAGGGTCGGCCCCCAACGGAAGAGTGACGGTTGCTTCAAGGGCCATACTTTCACGATTGAATTTGGCGACCTTGTCTAACCCACCTCCACTTATTGTGACCCAAATACTGGTGCCATCGAATGCGACATCGTGGGGAGAAGCACCTGGGAACGAAGACGGTATGTAGATTCCTCCACCACTTCTTCGGTCAACGTGATCAACCATTGATGGAAATTGATAAACCTGATTGGTCCCTCGATTCGCGACCCAGACATATTTGCCGTCAAACGTTGAGCCCCAATTACTACCCCCAGTATTGAAATTTTCGTTCGTTAGTAAATTCCAGTTTTCGGTGGCAACTGGATTAGCGGGAATGGTCGACGCGACTGTTGTCGGGGTGGTGACAGGCGTTGATGCGCTAGAAGTTTCGTAATAACCAAGTACGTCAATGAATATTTCTGCGGTGGGTCCGACGACTCCGAGCGCATCGAAATAAATTTCAATTTTCCCTGCGTCAGATCCAGTTGTCGGAAGATTGACGGTGACAGCATTTGGAACCGTTTGCCCAGCGGTGAAGTTGAGGTTGGAAGTTGTTGGTGCCCCAGATGCATCTGCGGGCCGAATGGAAATGTAACCATCGGCTTGTGGGTTATAAACCGTGACATTGAGTGAAATGCCTGTTGCGCCAGCGGGAACAATTGACTGGGTTCCCGTTGCGGTGGCGATTGAACCGACAACAACTAGGTCCTGCGGAACCTGGGAAACAAAAGGTCCGTTGAGGCCAACATTGTTCGGGTCGCGTGTATCAAGTATTCGCACGGGGGTGACTGGAACGAAAGCGCTGGACGAACCGCCAGTCGCATGAACTAATCCGATGACGCCTCCAGTAGTTGCGACAAGTGTGATCGCAATTCCGGCAATGAGCCAGTTGATTTTTCGCGCAATTGAAAGAAGATATTTCATCTTTTCCTCTTTTTGTCCGACTTCGATATAACTACCTGTATCTCTATCAGAATTAGCTGTCAAAAAACATGGATAATCACGTCTCTTGCCTAGAACTTGAGACGAATCATTCGTGAAAAAGGTCGGGTCTCAACTATCGATGTGGACTTCGTTGAGTTCAATGCGGTTGCCGCTGGGGTCGTGAATGAAGATTTGACGATTCACTCCGGCCATTTCAGGTGCAAGCCGATACTTCAAACCTTTGGCTTCTAAATGGCGAGCGCAATCATTGATGTCAGTCACCGCGAGAGCAAAATGTTGATTGCGGTCGATGACTGCGTCAGGTCGAACGAAAAGATGCAACTCGTGTGGGCCCATGTTGAGCCACGCGCCGTCAATTTTGAATCCTGGTCGTTCAAAAGATGTGAACCCCAAGCCGTCGACGTAAAACTCAAGTGCTTCGGGAAGCGAATGAATATTGACATTGACATGATGTATTCCGAGTACTTCCATAGTGCTCAGACTAATGGCGATAGCGAAACAACATGTGATTGTTGGCTGACATCGCGCGTGATTCTGGTGTGGTTTTGTTGCGCTTTACGCAACAAAAACACACCAGAATCACCAACTAATTGCCGGCGTCCCGGGGGAGTCCGAGGATTTTCTCGCCGATGATTGATCGCTGAATCTGATCAGTTCCACCGGCGATTGATTGTGCAGGTGTACTCACCAATACTTCGGCAATAGTTGCATCGTGCGCATGATCGCCGTTCTGCAACATTCCGTGTGCACCACTAATCAACGTATGAACTCGGTTGGCCATACGTGAAACTTCTGAAGCGGCCAACTTGCCAATTGAGCCTTCGGGTCCAGGCGGGCGACCAAGCGCGCGAGCTGCACGGGCACGTAACGCGGTCCACTCATTCGTTTTCTGAAATGACAACAACGCCGCAATGTTCTGGCGAATCACCGGATCGTTTGAGACCCCAAGTGCTTGGGCTCGTTCAACTACAAGATCAACTCGGCCAGCACGTTGCGGATACCACACGTATGTTTTGAAATGCTCTTCGGCCTCGTGCTCGGCTTCGTTCACGGCACGACTCTCTATTGCGTGATTCTGGGCGAACTTCGGTCGACGCATCGTCGAAAATGTTCGCTCGTGAGCAAGAGTCGCACGAGCAACGCGCCAGCCATCGTCGAGGGTTCCGATAATCATGTTGGCCGGAATGCGGGCATCGGTCATGAAAACTTCGTTAAACGATGAGTGATAGTTCATCTGTTTGATTGGACGTACCTCAATACCAGTCTGATGCATCGGCAAAACGAAATAAGTAATTCCGTGTTGCTTTGAACCTTCGCGATCTGTGCGCGCCAATAACATTCCGTAGTCGGCGTGATGAGCACTCGTATTCCAAACCTTCTGCCCGTTGATCACCCATTCATCGCCATCAAGAACTGCCGAAGTCGAGAGGCTTGCCAGATCTGATCCGGCACCTGGTTCGCTGAAGAGTTGGCACCAAGTTTTTTCACCAGTCAATGTTTGACGCAAGATGAGTCGTTTTAATTCGTCAGAGCCATGTTCGACAATGGTGGGTGCTGCTAGTGACATTCCGCTGCCAAGCGGATTGCCAACTGCACCAATGAGGCGCAGTTCTTCAGCGACTACTTGGTCAGCCCACGCAGGTAAGTCACGTCCGAAGCACTCGCTTGACCATGATGGAACTGCCCAGCCAGAATCAACAAGGCGTTCACGCCACGCCTGCAGTGAGAGTTGCGGGTCCCACTTGTCCTGTAACCAATCCCGAACTTCTTGTTGAACGGACTCACGGCTCATCGCACTCATAGTGAAACCTCTAGGAATCTCTAATTTATGAAGCCCGCAAGGTATTGCGCTTGATCTCATCCAAAATTTCTGGAATGCGCGCCTGGGGCAAGTTATGTCCCATGTCGGGGAATGCCAAAAGGCGTGCGCCTGGTATGGCCTTGGTCGTTGCATAGCCACCAGAAGGTTGCACGAGGCCATCTTCGAGTCCGTGCACAACGAGTGTTGGCACATTGAGTTTTTTCAATTGCGGCGTGCGGTCGGGACTCGCCATAATCGCAGCCATCTGTCGGGCTGTTCCGTCGGGAGTGAAGTTGCGCTCAACCGAAAGTTTGGCAACTTCTCGAATCTCTAACTCATCAAAAAGTGATCCAGAAAATATCTTGAAAAGAGCTGCTTGGCGGTCAGCAAAAGTTTCTCTAGTGCCACCGGTCAACTTGAGGGCACGCACAATGACTGATGCCTTCGGTCGCCCCACGCGAGGATTGCCAGTGGTTGACATAATTGAAGTTAGTGAACGGACGCGACTTGGGTGTTCAATCGTCAGCGTCTGGGCAATCATTCCGCCCATTGACATACCTACGATGTGGGCTCGTTCAATATTGAGTGCATCAAGAAGACCGACTGCGTCTTTGGCCATATCGCTTAACAGGTATGTCGACTTCGCGAATCGCCGAGAGATCGAAAACATCGCCGACTGCAATTTGGTCGGAGGAGCAGCGTCAATTTTGCTTGACAAGCCAATGTCACGGTTGTCAAAGGTGATGACCTTGAATCCTCGATCGACAAGACCAGCAATAAAAGAACTTGGCCAGGAGACCAGTTGTCCACCGAGACCCATCACGAGAAGTACCGGGTCACCTTCGCCGTGTACTTCGTATTCAAGGGTGATGCCGGTAGAAACTGTGGTTGATGCCATGACGACAAACTAACCGTGAAAGTCATGGAAGAGCGACGATTGCTTCATGTTCAAGCGTTGCCACGATGCATCCATCAATTTCAATCTGGACATCAAGAATGGCCCTCTCGCCATGTGATTGAAAACGCCGGACCACCGTTGATTTGACGGTTGCGACAGATCCGCCATAGGCGATTCCGTGGTGGCGAATGATGCTTCGGGTATGAATCCAGCTTCCTCGGGCAACGAATTGATGAACTGCGTTGTTGGCGAGCGCTGGCCACACCGCGGGATGGACATAGTTGTTCGCCAAACAGAAGTCGAGATCGTCGCCAGCACGTTGGCCATAATCAGATCCCCATTCACCAATGAGGGGGATCGCAAGAATAGGTAATGATTCGCCATCGCGCATTGGTGCGACCGGACCCGAATCTTTCACCGCAACAAACTGAGCGCGAGGTTGATCGGGTTCATCAGTGATTGCATCGATCGTTGTGGTTTTGTCAACATTATTCGGCACACATCGCAAAACATCACCATCAAAAACGGGGCGACGAAATCTCACTTCGCCTCCGCCGTTGTGTAGCCAGTCTTGGCCCCAGGCAACAATCAAGGGATGGGTTAAATACGCATAGGTCGTTACTCCGGCGACGAGCGCTCGCGGAAATCCGGCGGCTTGCGCACCAGCGTCGGTATGTATTGGGTTGCGTGCGTGCTCGGCAAGATTTGACGCGTTGATTTGCCAAGCGACTGGTTGCGTCATCACAACAAAATCATTTGTTGTTCACGCGTTGACGCGGAAGTCGGTGACTTGAGTGTCTTCGGTCCCGAGATCGGTGAAGTTGTCGTAGGCCCGAGCGGCCATGAATTCTTTCCATGAGAATTCGCGGTAACGGGCCCCGTCGGCGCACAGTTCGTGAATTGGTTTGATGGTCGAATCGCGGGCCGGGTTTTGGAAGTACGGAATGCTGAAACGGCGTTGCTGAGTCATTGGGACAACGCGGTGAACTGCAGCGCGATATCGATCGTTGGTCCAGGCCTGCATGCAATCACCGAGATTGATCACAATCGTTCCGTCGGTCGGTGGAACATCGATCCAACCACTGTCGAGCGATTCTGTTTGTAATCCACCAACGTTGTCTTGCAACAGCAAAGTGATGGTTCCTGGATCGGTGTGATAACCGAGGGCGGTGGGGCCGAGTTCGGGGAGACCTTCACGCTCAGATGCGGGCACGGGATCGCCGACTGGATAATGGTTGAGCCGCATCATGCTTCCGTAGCGACTACCCATCATTTCTTTTTGCGAGCCTTCTGATAATTGAAGGGCAGTATGGATGAGGGCGAGAGTGCGATCGGCGAGCTTGCTGAATTCGTCGTAGGCCTCGAGCAACGTGTCACGAAATCCGGGCAGCTCACGCGGCCATCGATTGCGAGCGTCAATTTGTTCGATAGTCGGATCGAGGAAATCAAATACTTCTTTGTTGTCGCGTTTGCGCTTGGTGAGCTCGCGGTCGTAATAGCCCATGGGATTATCAATGTCGCGGGTGATTTCATTTTTGACTGATCGATCAGTATCAAAAAACCGAGCTGTTTGCTGCCAGGTTCGGTTGATGAGGTCATCAAGCCCGTGACCGCTCAAAAGGAAGAAACCATGATCTCGGCAGGCGGCGTCAAGCGCTTCGAGCGAGGTTGCGGTTGGGTGAGAAATGTCAACGATTGGCACGGAAAGCACATGACATGTTGGCATAAATGGAGAGCCTTAGGAAATGGCACCTGGGGATCGTAATTCGCACCCGCAATCGGTAATGATGGAATCGTGATTCACCATTATCTAGCCGCTCGTGCCGAACTTGATGCCCCCGGATCGCCTTTGGCGACCTCTATTGCCGAAGTGCGGGGCATTCCCGTCAAGGTGTACACCACTGCGCCGCCCAATATGCGAGTGATGTGGGAAGCGACCGCGATCAACGGCGACAAGGATTATCTCGTCTACGAAGACGAGCGTTACTCCTACGCCGAGATTCATTCACAGGTGCGCAAGCTCGCGCAGTACTTAGTGAGCCAAGGAATTGGTCGCCACAGTCGAGTTGCTTTGTCGATGCGCAACTACCCCGAATGGGTCGTGGGTTACTGGGCCACAGTTTCAATTGGTGCGGCAGTCGTTGGTATGAACGCTTGGTGGACGCCTTCAGAAATGGAGTACGCGCTCAATGACAGTCAGCCTGGCGTCTTGATCGTTGACGATGAGCGGTTAGAGCGATTGAGTCAAATTGCGAACACGCCGAAGATGCATGTCATTACAGTGCGCACCGACCGAGCGTTGCCCGCAGGTGGAGCGCGTTGGATCGATGTCATGGCAACTGCCGACCCCGGCGTATTGCCGAACATCGAATTTGATCAGGATGACGACGCAACGATTTTCTACACGTCGGGTACCACTGGTTTCCCAAAGGGTGCGCAGTTGACTCATCGCGGTTCGGTGGCCAACATTTTGAACTTGGTGGTCATGAATATGGCAGCGGCGTTGGCTGAACAAAAGGCGATCGCTGCTGGCGATGTTCCGGCTCCGACTGGTGAACCCAAGCCAGTGCTAGCTCCTTGCTTTATGGCGCCGACACCGTTGTTCCACGTGACGGCATGCAACTGTATTTTGCACGCGGCTACCGCAAGTGGCGCCAAGGTTGTTTTGATGTACAAATGGGATCCGGGTCGTGCGCTTGAACTCATTGAACGCGAAAAGGTGACGAGTTTCTCTGGTGTACCAACAATGAGTCGCGAAATGTTGTTGCACGCCGATTGGGAAAAGCGCGACACGTCTTCAGTGCAAGGTATGGGCGGCGGCGGCGCAGCGTTGCAGCCAGACCTCGTGCACAAGATTGCTGGCGCACTCAAGGGTGGGCAGCCGTCAACTGGTTATGGCATGACCGAAACTCACGGAATCATTACTGCCAACTCGGCTCGTTGGTTCATTGCTAAGCCCGAATCGTGTGGACCATTGGTGCCAACGCTTGAAGGCAAGTTAGTCGATGAAGACGGCAACGATTTGCCTGCCGGACCGACCACTGTTGGTGTTCTGTGCGTTCGCGGTTCTGTCGTGATTAAGGGTTATCTCAACCGTGAAGAAGCAACCGCTGACAGCATTCGTGATGGTTGGTTGAATACGGGCGACATTGCACGTATTGACGAAGACGGATTCGTGTACATCGTCGACCGCGCCAAAGACATGGTGATTCGCGGCGGCGAAAATGTGTATTGCAGCGAAGTCGAAACTGTGATCTACAACCACGATGCCATTGCCGAAGCGTGCGTTTTCGGTATTCCCGAAGAGCGACTTGGCGAAGAAGTTGCAGCCGTGATTGTGTTGCGTCCCGGCCGTTCACTCACCGAGAAAGAACTTCAAGATTTCTTGTCGGGCACCATTGCCAAGCACAAGATACCGACGAAGATCTGGTTCCGTGATGAACCAATTCCACGAAACGCAAGTGGAAAGTTCTTGAAGCGTGAACTGAAGAAAGAACTCACTGGAGAGTGAGTTAACTAGTAGCGACTAATTGGCGCTACACGTTCCGCCGACCGGTCGTCCACCGACTTCTACGCCGTTCACCGAGACCTTGATCGAAACATTTGTGTCAGTGGTCTTTTCGGTAATCATTGCATCAATGGCTTCACACACGGCGACTGCGTCAACTGAGTCTGTGTCGGCGAAATCAACCGTGACAAGAGTGCCACCGTCTGCGGTTCCTTCGAGGCCAGCAGAACTAATGTAGCCATTCGGGTAGTTGGTCGACTTCAAAGGTTCAACAGCAGCGTTGACATCTTCGTAAGTCATATCGTCCATAGCCGACGGCGGGAAGGTCATTGATGATTCGTCGATGGAAGATGAATCAGTTGTCGGAGGAA
>CAMDCI010000046.1 GCA_945889715.1 Bifidobacterium breve
CTATCAACTGCAACACACAACAGGCCACCCGAGTCAATCACCAGTCCGGCTGCACCTTGACCCAACTCGGCATACGACTGAGCAACAACAAAATTGCGCGTGGTGTCACCGAATGAAACTCGTACGCGTTGAACAGGATTAACCCATGAATTTTCGAGATCATCGAGACTCACATTGAGTTGGCAGTTACCGAAGCGATCGACCCACAGCACTTCGCACGCAAATCCACCGTTCTCTTCGCGCGGAATCGGAACAATGCCGGGCAACAACAGCGACGGATCAATTTCGGTACCTACATCAAAGAGGTCTTCACCATTTGCTAACAATGCAGCGATAGGAGCAAATACATCGCGGGCAACAAACGTGGTTCCGGGCGTTGCTAAATGCAACTCATCGCGGTCAAGAACTACTGCCCGTTCTGCTCCACCAGCGAGTGCGACTCCTGGTGCTAACACTCCGTTATCGGGCCCAATAAATATTCCAGCGCCGCCCGCAACTTCAACTGCAACAAGTCGACGTTCACTACTTGCCCCAGGATCAACTGCCGCAATCACAATTCCTTCGGTGAGATACGGAACAGCTCGCGCTAATGACAACGAGGCACCGCGCGTATCAAACGGTGCAATGCCATGAGTGAGATCAATCACCACAACGTGCGGTGCCGATTCGCGAAGGACTGCCTTCACCACACCCACGTGCTCTGACTCATAACCCAAGTCAGATAAAAACGACACGGTGTCATAGGTGCGACTCACGAACGACAGTGTGTCAGTGGATCACTCAAAATATGCGATCAAGAATGCGGCCGGAAAACGTGGCCTGAACATGTGGCCGGAGAATGCGACAGGGCCGGTGTCAACCCCCCGATGACACCGGCCCAGTCGGCGCTGCTCTTTCGAGTGCGTCTCCCAGCTCTTCAGCTAGCGGTCGTGTGACCTGTGACATACCCTAGACCCGTGGCGCCCCAAAAGTGAAAATTGTTGCGGGGATTTTTTGCGAAATTTCCTGCCCCATTTCTGGGGTTTTCACCAAGGTACTAACGGTTGCCCAACTCACGACTGCGGTCGGTTGCGGCTGTGACGGCCTGAATGAAGGCGGCTCGAACGGCCTCGGTTTCAAGTACCGCAACACCCGCTGCGGTGGTCCCACCGGGCGACGTCACGCTGGCCCGCAGGTCAGCGGGGGCTTCGCCTTGGGCCAGCAACTTGGCTGACCCGACGAATAACTGACGAACCAAGATTTCTGCCGTGGCCCGTGGCAGTCCCGACGCCACGCCGGCGTCCATCAAGGCTTCGGCCACCAAGAACAAATAGGCCGGACCGCTGCCCGCCAAGCCAGTCACCACATCGAGTTGAGATTCGGGGACCCGAACAACCAGACCCACTGAACCAAGCACCGCTTCGGCCCAGGCAATATCGACCTCGTTGGCGTGCGCGCCACCAGCGATTGCCGAGGCACCTTCGCCGACCAACGCCGGCGTATTGGGCATGGAGCGAATCACCGCAACGCCAGATCCACACGCGGCTTCAAGAGTCTTGATCGTGACACCAGCGGCGATTGACAACACTTGACTCGCCCCAGCAGTGACCGCCGATTGCGCAGCAGCGGGAACATCGGGCGGCTTGACCGCAATCACTGCTGAGCCGCACCGAGTAATGAGCGGAGAAATCGTGACTCCCGGGAACATCGTGGTCAGTTGTTCACGGCGAGCGGCAATCACTTCGACGATCACCAAATCGGTAGGAGACACGAAGCCCGAAGCCAACAGGCCGCCCGCTAAAGCTGCGCCCATATTTCCGCCACCAATAATGGCCAGAGTTGAAGAACCCGAGGTGTTGCTCATACCTTCACGCTAACCCGATTGGCGGTCTCGCCGATGCCGACTTCCCGATCAACACCAGCAAGACCACTGCAGTGTGGGAAGGCGCCACGCCCTGACGGCGACTACTGGTTCTTGAAACGCGTGGCAAAACCGATAGACAACAGCGGCCGGAAGCATTGCTCGACATGGGCATATACAGAACCCACGATGCGATCGACTTCTGATTCAGCAAGCCCTGAGAGTGCTAACTCGCCCCGTAAATACACCGCGTCTTCAAGACCTAACGAAAAGTGGACACCAATCAACTTGTCATTACGGCGCAACAAATTTTCGTTGAACTCGGCAATGTTTTCTTCGGGTGCGGGCATCACATAGGTTTCGTAACGCAAGGTGCGCTGACCAAGTGTGAGCCACACCGTGATGAAGTCTTTGGTGTCACCCTTCATGCGTACATACCAACGGGCGCGATATGCCGGATCTGGATCGCCATGATCAATCGCCAAAATCACATCGTCGCCCAATTTCATTTTGGCTAACCATTCATCGATCTGACGCTCGATGACAGCTAGTGACGGATCGTTAAAGAGATCGCTCACGAGCAATTCACGAGGGCGCGCGATGTGATGTCGGTATACACGCGACGTAAGCGTGCGGCAGCAAAGCTCCAGGTGTAACGACGACCACGTTCTGCAGCGGCTGCGCTCATTGATGACGCAAGCGCGGGATTGTTCAACAATTCGGTGGTGTATTTCGCAAACATCTCTGGATCACGATCGGCAACCAAGTAACCAGTCAGACCGTGATCAACCAATGACAACAGTCCACCAACCGCATTGGCAATCACTGGAGTTCCACAGGCGGCTGCTTCAAGAGCAACAAGTCCAAAACTTTCAGAACGACTTGGTACCCACACTGCATCGGCAGCACGGTAATACGTTGACAACATATGGTGCGCCTGGGGTTCAACAAAGTGCACTTGTTGAGTCACTCCAAGTTCGTTAATCAACGCGTTCACGCGTACAACTTCGATGTCGCCTTGCATTCCGCTCGCGCCACCCACGACGTATAGCGAAGCATCGCGACGATTCAATGCTGCCAACGCGCGAACCGCAACATCGACACCCTTGAGTGGCTGAATGCGACCGACGAACAACAACACCGGGCCATCGCCCATACCTAAAGCAAAACGAGCACCGCGCTTGTCGCCAGGTGTAAAGAAAGCGTGTTCAACACCGGGCGCAACAATTTCAACTAACCCAGGAGGATTTCCATACAAACGACGGAACTGATCTTCTTCTTCATCACAACTCACGCAAATCGCATCGGCACAACCAATGATTTGTGCTTCGGCACGTTCGCGACGTTCGGGTTCGGGGTCGCCACCCTCGGCCTTCACTCGCGCCAACGTATGGAAGGTCGTCACTAGTGGAATATCAAGTTCATGCTTGATCGAATGTCCAGCAACTCCCGACAACCAGTAATTGGCGTGCACGACATCGGCGGCGTGGGCGTGTCGAATATCGTCCAAAACGAAATCGGTAAACGTAGGCACCATGCCCTCAAGTTCTTCTTTGGGCAAATCAAATCGGCCGGCCGGCACATGAACCACGCGGTGATTGGGTTCAACCAAAACCTCACGCGGCAATCCACTGCGCCACTCACGCGTATAAGTAGTGACTTCGACGCCGGCATGAGCGAGACCCGCAACAAGTTCACGGACGTACACGTTCATACCGCCCGAATCACCAACCCCTGGCTGAGCCAAAGGCGAGGTGTGGAAAGAGAGCATGGCTACACGCGTCACAGAAGATGAAAACTATCGGTGGTCTGACAACTTTGTCTGAACGTGCCCCAAGAAGGGACTGAAGTTGATGGCCCTAGTTCTGCAAAAGGGTGTCAACCGAGGCATCGCCGTCGCGGTAGCGACGCACCAATTCAGCGGTTAAGGCATCAATACGGTCAAACAACTGCCGACGTATTTCAGACTGCTGCGATTCAAAAGCCTTCAAACCCGACTCAAGCGCCTGCAAGCCCGCTTCATCAAGGTCGGCCATATTGTCAAAGCCCAATTGATCACACAGGGCATCAAACTCGGTCAACAATGGATGATCGGCACTGACTTCGGTATCTCGGGGTGGACGCGCCGAACCTGTGCTTGGAGCAGGACCGACACCCGAGCGAACGATCTCGGCAACCGAAACTTCCCCCGTACCGTCGGCCTTGTGTCGGCGAACTGCAGTGACCAAGTCAAGACGACCTTGAGCTAAGCGCCGCACAAACGAAACCGCGTCTTCGTGTTTGCGCTGCGCATCACGTTCGGAGCGTAAATCGGGCAACGACAACGCCGCCGGATCACCAGATGGTTGATCTGGATTATTCGTTGTCATATTCATTGGCATCCTCCAGAGACAGGTGGCAAAACCGCTACTTCATCTTTGTCGCTCACAGTGGTCGAAGCGGGTACCGCTTCACCATTCAGCCAAATTCGACAAGTCGGCAACAAGTTGGCGAAATTTTGTCCATAACGAGCGACTGCGTTGGCAATCACTTCATCAACCGTGGCTCCATTGACGGTGTCGCTTGAAGTACCAGCCACTTCTCGGGCTTGAGCAAAGAGACGCAGAGTTGCCACCTCGCCGAGCGTACCCGCACTACCCTCGTGGGTTGTGCCAGCAGAACCCTCCAACCAACTTCGGACGCGGATCTTGGTGCTGCGACATGGCCAAAGCACATGGAACGCGACTGGTCGCTGGCAAGGCCAGGCCGATCCCCCGCTCACCCCACTCGGTCTCGAACAAGCCCGACTCGCCGGCGGCCTGATCGCCACCGAATGCCCCACTTTTGACGTCGTCGTGACGAGCGATTTAGAGCGAGCTCGAGTCACGGGACAAACCATTGCCTCAGTCATCGGCTGTTCAGATCACCGACTTGACCCTCAATGGCGAGAAAACGATGCCGGTGAATGGCAGGGCCTGACTCAGACTGAAATTCGTGTGCAGTGGCCGGGCTACCTTGAGGCCGAGCGCCGTCCACCCAATTTTGAAACCGTTGCTTCAACCACCTCGCGGGCCCAGGCGGCGCTTGACGACATCGTTGCACTAAACGCCGGCGGTTGTGTTTTGGTGATTTCGCACGGAGGTGTGTTGCGGCTGATGCACGAACACCTCGGCGGCGGTGAACAGCGTTTCCCCAACTTGGCCGGTTCATGGTTTGAGCACACGCCCACCGACGGTTGGAAATGTGGATCACTTCTCTTTCCGTTGCAACTCATTGCCGATGAACTGCGCAACACCGGTGCAGTCGAATGAGCAACATGAATACCAATCATTCCGAATCAGAAAATTCTGAACTCAAACTTTTTGACGACTCCCCCATCCAAGCCGAACCATTTCAGGTTGAAGTCATTCGTTCAAAGAAACGCCGCCGTACCGTCAGCGCGCAGATGCATGGCGATGTCTTGCGCGTTTCAATTCCGAGTTGGATGAGCAAGGCCGAAGAAGCCACCAATATCGCCGAAATGGTGCGCCGCTTCAAACGAAAAATTGCGACTCAAGAAGTCAATCTCACCGATCGCGCGCGAATACTCGCCAAGCGTTACTCGTTACATACTCCAAACGACATCGAATGGGCCGAAAATCTCACATCGGTGTGGGGACTCTGCACGCCATCAACCAAAACCATTCGGATGTCCACTCGCCTGGTGGGATTTCCTTCATGGGTTCTTGATTACGTGATCGTTCACGAATTAGCCCACTTACATGTATCGGGGCACGGTCCAGATTTTTGGGAGATCACGCGCCGCTACGAAAAGACCGAACGCGCCATTGGTTATCTGATCGCCAAATCGGGCGATAACGAAACGGATCTTGATTGAACGTCCACAACAAAAGTTATTTTGCCGATCGGTTTCTTGACGACTCGTATTCTGAAGAGACGCGTCGCCATGTCACAACGCTCACCATTGCGCGACTGACGTCAAACGCGTGTTTTCGTTACGCCCCACCATTTCTTGCGAGCATCTCGGATGATTTTCAGATCAGTCTGTCGCGCCTTGGATTAGCACTCATGATCACCGAGATAGTGATGGGTATTTCGCCCATCCTTGGCCGAGTCGTCGATCGAATGCATCGCCGTACCGCTTTGGCCGGCGGTCTGCTTGCCATTTCTGGAGCAGCAACAGTTGCCGCAGCGAGTCCATCAGTGTGGATTTTCGTGCTTGGCATGTTGCTCATTGCGGTTGCCAAGTTCATATTTGATATTGGTCTCGCGTCATGGGTCAACGATCACGTTGAATACGAAAAACGTGGCCGAGTCATTGGCTTCACCGAGACATCATGGGCGCTCGGCCTATTGATTGGCGTGACGGCAATGGGCCTTGTCGCTTCGGCAACTTCGTGGCGATGGGGTTACGCAGTTGGTGCAATCAGCGTCGCCGTTATGGCAATCGTTGTCATGACTCGGCTTGATGGTCACGATGTTGCGGGATCGCAACGTTCAAAAGACACCACCAAGTACCCGATGCCCCGCAATGGTTATTGGATTTTTGCCGCGATGTTTTTCTTAATGGCAGCCAGTCAGACATTGTTCGTCACATTTGGCTCGTGGCTCGAAGATCAATTTGGTTTTACCGAAGCCGGCATCTCGGCAGTTGTTTTTGGTCTTGGTGCTTTTGAACTACTCGCTTCGGTCACGAGTGCTCGTCGCACCGATACGTGGGGCAAAGAACGCAGCACTATTTTTGGTGCATTACTCATCTTGCCTGCGGGACTCTTGCTCACGGTTGGTCACAACAACGCGGTCATCGGCCTGATTTTGTTAGGGATCTATCTACTGGGCTTCGAGTTCTCGATCGTGAGCATGTTGCCGCTATCGGCAAACCTCATTCCGTCATCGCCTGGTCGAGGTTTAGGAATTGTGTTAGCCGGCGGAACTTTAGGTCGCGCCAGCATGTCGCTGATCGGCACTGCGGCCTACGAAAAATTCGGTATCAATGTTCCGGCATTTATGGGTGCTGTCTGTGCCGCCGGGATGATTGGGTGCATCGTCGCTTACGGCCGCACCGCAAAAAGCAACGTCTAATTAACCGCGATAGCCGTTAGTAATCGGCAGACGACGATCTTTACCAAATGCTTTTTCAGAGACACGCACACCTAGCGGGCACTGGCGACGTTTGTATTCGTTGATATCAACAAGTCGCGCGATGCGCCGAACGATGTCTTCGGGATGACCTAGTTCAATAATTTCTGCAGCTGTGCGATCTTGTTCGACATACAACGCCAAGATCGGATCAAGCACGTCATAAGGCGGAAGGCTCTGATCATCACGCTGATCGGGTCGCAACTCGGCTGATGGTGGTTTGGTGAGTACTGACTCGGGAATAATCTCGCGCCCCGCTCGTTGATTGACATATCGACTTAAACCAAACACATCGGTCTTCAACAAATCTTTGATGACTGCGTAGCCACCAACGGAGTCTCCATAAATCGTGAAGTAACCAACTGCGAGCTCGCTCTTGTTGCCAGTTGTCAAAACCATCCAACCAAACTTGTTCGACAACGCCATCAAAATCTGACCGCGGCATCGACTCTGCAAGTTTTCTTCGGTGAGATCTGCGGCCTTGCCTTCAAAGCTTGGTGCAAGCATCGACAGATAGGCCTCGAATACTGGCTCAATCGAAATTGTTCGACAGTCAATACCAAGCGCCTCAGCCAATGCATACGCGTCGGTCTTTGAACCATCCGATGAATAACGAGATGGCATCGCCACGCCATGAACATGTTCGGCACCCAACGCTTCAACGGCAATCGCAGCAACAATGGACGAGTCAATTCCGCCCGACAAGCCAATCACGACATCGGTGAACTTGTTCTTGCGCACATAGTCGCGCGTACCCAGAACCAGCGCGCCATACATCTCTTCATATCGATCGCTTATTGGCGCGACTTCGCCAACCACAGACTTGTCAATATCAATCTCAACGACACTCAAACCACTCGAGAATTGCGGAGCCCGTGCAAGCAATTTTCCAGAAGCATCAAACACCATTGATGAACCGTCAAAAACTAATTCGTCTTGTCCGCCAACTTGGTTGACGTACACAATCGCGCACGAATTTTCTTTGGCACGACTGCGCAACATCTCTTCACGCTCTTGCAACTTGCCACTGTGAAATGGTGAGCCATTGATATTGATATTCACTTGTGCGCCATCTCGCGCTTGTTGGTTCACCGGACCATCGGCACGCCAAATGTCTTCGCAAATTGACACTGCACACTTCACACCAGCCACATCAAAGATGCGATGATCGCCAGCACCAGGTTCGAAGGTTCGCTCTTCATCAAACACGTCGTAGTTCGGTAACAGGCGTTTGTGGTACACGTGTTGAATCGCGCCGTTTGCACACACCGCTGCAGCGTTATAAATAACGGGTCGACCCGAAGCAACTTGATTGCCGATACCGCTGTCAACAAAACCAATCACTGCAACACATGGTCCAGTCAGTTTCGCTAGATCTTCCACCACGGTTCTGTTGTCACGCACAAAGCCGGGCCTCAACACCAAGTCTTCGGGCGGATAACCCGTTACCGACAACTCGCTAAAAGCCACGATGTCGCACTTGGCTGCAACGGCTTGCGCATACAGGTCGGCGATCAACCGTCGGTTACCTGCCAAGTCACCCACGGTGGGGTTCATCTGAGCCAAGCCGACGCGCAAAGTTGCCACATCTGCGAGGCTAACCGCACCGCCAGTGTGGGCGTTCGGAAGGTTTGCGGTTACCGTGACACCTGCGGTTTGAGTTCGTTGTTGCGCCGTGAACCAAAGATGGTTCA
Source organism: Bifidobacterium breve (assembly GCA_945889715.1). GTDB lineage: Bacteria > Actinomycetota > Acidimicrobiia > Acidimicrobiales > Ilumatobacteraceae > Casp-actino8. Next base: position 8,653 of record CAMDCI010000046.1, read on the forward strand.
CACAGCGTTCACAATTGGGCAACGACCGAGAAATGCCCCCCTGCGAATCTTTCGCTGCCCCGTACAACTAACCCGGCATCGCCGGATCAAATCCCTGGAGGACCAAGTGGCCTATCAAGCCGAATACATCTGGATCGACGGCACCGAGCCGACACCGTTGCTCCGTTCAAAGACCAAGATCTTGGCCGACGACGTCACCGTCCCTCCGGCCTGGGGTTTCGACGGTTCGTCAACCAATCAGGCATCAGGCGACAAGTCTGACTGTGCCTTGATTCCCGTGTTCATTTGTCCCGACCCCATCCGTGGTGGCGACAACATTCTCGTGATGTGCGAAGTCACGTCGGCAACCACCGGTAAGCCCCACGCCACCAACACTCGTGCTGCGTGTGCCAAGGCTGCCAAGAAGTTCGCCGCTGAAGAAATGATTTTCGGTATCGAGCAGGAATACACCATGCTTCGTCCCGACGGTCGCCCGCTCGGCTTCCCCGTCGGCGGCGGATTCCCCGAACCGCAGGGTCCGTACTACTGCGGCGTCGGCACCGGCCGCGTCATTGGTCGCGAGATCATCGAAGAGCACACCCAGGCTTGCCTTGATGCTGGCCTCATGATCGAAGGCACCAACGCCGAAGTCATGCCCGGTCAGTGGGAATTCCAGATTGGCGCCGCTGACGCCCTCACCGTGAGTGACCACATGCATGTCGCCCGCTGGTTGTTGCACCGCATCGCCGAAGATTACGACGTAGTGATCTCGTTGGCAGCCAAGCCACAAAAGGGTGACTGGAACGGAGCTGGTGCACACACCAACTTCTCGACCAAGGCCATGCGTAACGACAAGGACATGAAGGCCATCACCGCCGCATGTAATGCCATTGGCAAGAAGATCATGGAACACGTCACCAATTACGGTCACGACATCGAAAGCCGCCTGACCGGCAAGCACGAGACCGCTCCGTGGAACAAGTTCAGCTACGGCGTTTCCGACCGTGGTGCTTCAATCCGTATTCCGTTCCAGGTCGAAAAGACCGGTCGTGGTTATGCCGAAGACCGTCGTCCCAACGCCAACATGGATCCGTACACCGTGTGCCGTCTCCTTCTCGAGACGGTCTGCGGCTGAGGCCACACACCTTGCCTCGACTGATCGAGGTGCAAGCAATCTGAACTGGGGGCTGGGGAAACCCGGCCCCCAGTTTCATTTTCGAGTCATTTCTCATGTCATTTATCAAAACTGTAAAGGCAGACTGAAACTATGAACATGCTGAATCAACAGCGTGACTACGTACTTCGCACCGTCGAAGAGCGCGGCGTCCGACTTATTCGTTTGTGGTTCACCGATGTCTTGGGCAACCTCAAGAGCTTCGCCATCAGTCCCGCCGAACTTGAAAATGCTCTTGAAGACGGCATGACCTTTGATGGTTCATCAATTGACGGTTTCTCACGCGTGCAAGAAAGCGATGTGCTCGCGATTCCCGACCCCAACACATTCGTGATGTTGCCATGGGCTGACAATAAATCGCCAGAAGCCCGCGTGTTCTGCGATATTTACAATCTTGATGGTTCGCCATTTGGTGGCGACCCGCGTCAGGTATTGCGCCGCAACTTGCAGCGCGCTCAAGCAATGGGACTCGATTTCTTGATCGCTCCCGACATGGAGTTCTTCTATTTCGCTCCGCCCGAGAATGGTCAGCCGCCAAAGCCGCTCGATGAAGCATCATTCTTCGACCTCACGACTACCGATGTCACGGGAACGTTGCGCAAAGAAACCATTCGCACGCTCGAGACCATGAGCATCCCAGTTGAGTACTCATTCCACGAAGATGCTCCGTCGCAACACGAAATTGATTTGCGTCATACCGATGCACTCACCATGGCCGACAGCGTGATGACTTTCCGTTTAGTAGTGAAAGAAGTTGCTGCGGCGCAAGGTGTGCATGCAACCTTTATGCCGAAGCCACTTGAAGGTGTGCAGGGCAGCGGAATGCACTTACACTTGTCTTTGTTCAATAACAAGGGCACCGACGACAGTGACAGCAATGCGTTCTATTCACCTGATGACGCATACAACTTGTCCGACACCGCCAAGAAGTTCATGGCTGGCTTATTGCATCACGCCAGTGAAATCACTGCAGTGACTAACCAAACAGTCAATAGTTACAAGCGTTTAGTACCTGGTTTTGAAGCGCCTGTGCACGTGTCATGGGCACGCAACAACCGCAGTGGACTCATTCGTGTGCCCGTGCCAAAGAAGGCCAACCCGTCGGCGACACGTATTGAATATCGTTCACCCGATCCGGCGTGTAACCCATACTTGGCGTTCTCAGTGATTTTGGCTGCTGGTTTGCGCGGTATTGAACAGAACTACGAACTGCCGGCCGAAGCCGATGCCAACTTATTCGAAATGCATGACGGCGACCTTGACAAGTTGGGTATTGCACAATTGCCACAGTCGTTGTCTGAAGCACTCAATGTGATGGAATCATCAACGTTGGTGCGTGAAGCTCTCGGTGAACACATCTTTGAATGGTTTTTGCGTAACAAGCGATCTGAATGGCGCGGTTACAAAACGCAAGTGACTCCATTTGAACTTCAGCGCTACTTGAAGAGCATCTGAGCAAGAGCATGGTCATGGATCTCATCGCAGTCTTCCCCGAGTCACCGTCGCCAGAATTGGCGCGCACTCTCGACATGGGTGGCTTTCGTTGGAAAGCCTTTGGTTCTGCCGATGCCGTGATTAAGGCTGAACCAACCGAAGGTTGGCTGGGCGCCATTGTGATGGCCGACGAAGACATGGAAGGCGCATGGGCTGTGTGTCGCGCGTTGCGTAAGCGCGATGGAATTCAGGTGCCACTGATGTTGTTGGTCACTGGTGCGCAGTTAGACGATCTCACATTGCGTGACGAGTTATATAGCGACTTCTGCTTGCTCCCGTTTCATCCACGCGAACTTGAAGCACGACTCAAGCACGTGTTTGCTCACATGTCGTCGAGCATTAAACCCGATGTAGTTGACTACGGCGGGCTTGCCCTCAACCTCGAGACCTACCAGGCGTCGATTGATGGTCGGCCGCTCGACTTGACCTACATGGAATATGAACTGTTGAAGTTTCTTACCCAGAACCCCGGCAAGGTTTTCACTCGCGAAATTTTGTTGTCACGAGTGTGGGGATACGACTACTACGGTGGCGCCCGAACCGTTGACGTACACATTCGTCGCCTGCGAGCCAAGTTGGGTGAAGAGCAGGCCAACCTGATTCAGACCGTTCGCAGTGTCGGATACCGCTTCGGTCAATCCCGCTGGGGCAGCTAAAAATCGGCCATTACGCCTTCACGTGTAGGCCCTCATAATCGAAGCCCCATTTGTCACATTTTGACGCATGAGATGAATCTTGTACTTAAGAGTTACATACTATTTGTAATAAGGCGTTACAATTGGTACCTATGGTGCGCCCCCCGAGTTTTTCAACTACCCGTAAATATCTCAAAGTCCTGGTCTCCCTGACAACAATTTTTGGACTCCTGTCGACTGCTTATGTCGTATCAAATACATTTCTTTCGGCGACCAAAGTCCGAGCGGCTGCGATGTCAACGAGTGGTCCAATCTCGAGCATTGATTTGTCGAATTCAACATTGGACGAAGGAGCTGGACAAGAGCGATTGTTTGGGGGTTCGTTGATTCCTGGTAGTGATGCAACAAGTGGTCTCACGGCAACATTCACAACAGGTACCGCAACATGGGTTAATGGCACAAACAGTGGATCACTCACCTCGGGTGTCATCTCACAAGTTCCAGTCAAACGCGGTCAGAACACCATCATCATCACTCATACCGCACCCGACACCACCCAAACCGCGTACACGATCAATGTCCGTCGAGCCGGCCAATGGACCGGGTTCGACATTCGCACACCTGGCGTCACCATGAC
>CAMDCI010000047.1 GCA_945889715.1 Bifidobacterium breve
ATCGACTCGGCCTGTTCATGTGATGTCTGCCAACGCCATAGCAGGGGATACCTGCGCCATCTGTTCCAGGTCAACGAACCCACGGCCGCCCGTCTCTTGAGTCTGCACAACATTGCTTTCACCCTCAATCTGATGAAAGACATGCGAAATGCCATCAGCCTCGGGCGACTGCACATTTTGCGCCAAGAAATTCTCTCGATTTGGGGCTAGACACCTGATTTGGTGCTTTTTGGGCCCTCGTAAGACCCCAAATTGGCGCCCTAAGCACTAGAGTTCAACGGGTTATTTGACCCTCGATCTTAGGGAACTTCATGTTTACTCTTCACTCCTCGTCCTTCGTACAGGCAGCAGAATCTTCATCACAAAAAAGTGGTGGAAGTTTCGTTGTCACCCTCTTGTTCATGGGTGCTATCGGAGCCGCCATGTACTTCTTGATGATTCGCCCGCAACGTCGCCGCCTGAAGGAAAGCCAGCAACTACAGCGCGCGATTGGTGAAGGCGATGAAGTCATTACCAATGCCGGCATTTTCGGTTTCGTCAACGCCATTGACGGCGATGTCGTCTGGCTCGAAATTGCCGAAGGTACCGAGATCCGAGTTTCACGGACCTCGCTCTTGCGCCGTATAAATCCATCAGTTGAACCAGCAGGCGGAGATATCGCCGCTGAGTCGACTGAACCCGACAGCGAGTAACCGCAACTGCTATGACTCGTCGTCTTGTTATTTCTCTGGTTGGCCTCTTGGTGGTTGTGTTTGGCTCGTTCGCTGGCAACCTCGTCGCCAACAACGAACCCTCCCTTGGTCTCGACCTTCAGGGCGGAATTTCTGTCACTCAAGAACCAGTGGGCGAATATGACTCGGTCAGTCTCGACTTAGCGGTCGAACGCATTCGCGACCGTGTTGACTCTCTCGGAGTCGCTGAGCCGGAAATTATTCGTCAGGGCGACGCAATTGTTGTCAACCTTCCAGGCGTTGACAATCAAGATGAAGCATTGCGCCTGGTTCAAGTGACCGGAGCAGTTTTACTTCGCCCGGTTCTTTTGGCCGCACCCAATTCGCCGGTCGATACCTCAAGCACGACGGTTGCTGACGGTTCATCAACAACCGTTGCCGACGGCTCATCGACAACGACCGCCGATGGTTCATCCACATCTGTTCCAGTGACGACTCTCGCAGTTTCAACGACCGCGCCTGGTGGACCGTCACGGGGTATTCCGCAAGTCGCCACAACTGTGCCAGGTGCCGAGCCAACAACAGTCCCTGTCGGATCGACCGATGCTCCATCCAGTGCGTCCACATTGGTGACTGAAACCGATTCATCAACTGGCACTGAAGCACCCCTCGGAGCCGAAGCACCAACTGATTCAGAGATCACCTCACCAACACCACCCTCCCAAATGGGCGATCCCGCCGATCCCACGGCAACAATTATCGTGCAGAACACCGACGGTTCAGAGATTTATCAGCTCGGACCATCATTTGCCACGGGTGAAGTTTTCAACAACGATGCCAAGGCCGACATTATTACGAGCGGTTGGGGAGTGCGTGTCACTTTAAAGAGTGGCTCTTCTGGCGCTGACCTTTGGAATATCGGTGCGGCTCAATGTTTCGCTAAGTCAATGACCTGCCCGACTGGCCGTATGGCCATTGTTCTTGATGGTGTTGTGCAGTCGGCGCCAAGCGTCAATCAGCCATCGTTCTCTGGTGGAGTAGACATCACCGGAAACTTCAAAGAATCAGAAGCCAAAGAACTGGCTCGAGTTCTGAAGAGTGGCGCTTTGCCAGTTCGTCTGGAAGTTCAAGCAGTACAGATCGTTTCACCAACTTTGGGTGACGATTCACTCAACGCCGCGATCGTCTCAGGTTTGATCGGTGTACTCCTAGTCCTGCTCTTTATGCTCCTGTACTACCGACTTCTGGCGATCATTGTGGTCATCGGAATCACGTTGTCGGGCCTCATCCAGTGGAATGTCATTTCACTTCTCTCAACGACCAATGGACTCGCTTTAAGTTTGGCCGGTATCGCTGGAATCATCGTCTCCATCGGAGTCACCGTCGACTCGTACGTTGTGTTTTTTGAAAAGTTGAAAGACGAATTGAAGACTGGACGAACCCTTAAGAATTCAGCAGAGCGGGGATTCAAGTCAGCGTGGAGAACAATTTTAGCCGCCGACATCGTGTCACTCATCGGCGCATTCACGTTGTGGTACCTAACGGTTGGTTCAGTACGTGGTTTCGCCTTCTTCCTTGGATTGTCAACTTTGTGCGACATCGTCATCGCATGGTTCTTTACGCGGCCAACTATGTTGCTTTTTGCCCGAACAAAACGATTCCAACGCGGTCGACTCTTCGGTATCGATAACACTGTTAATGCCACAGGAGGTGCGGCATGAGCAACGACCTCGTTACTTCACGTCGTGGAATATTGGGACGTTTGTATCACGGCGAAACTTCTTTTGACTTCGTCGGTAAACGCAAATTAGGTTTTGCCTTTTCGTTGATCTTGGTGTTATTAACACTCGGCTCATTGTTTACTCGTGGACTCAGCCTGGGAATTGACTTCGAAGGTGGAGTGGCTTGGCAAGTACCAAGCAGCGCGACCATGGATGTCGATGCAGCCCGATCTGTCCTTAACGACAACGGTATTCAAACCGAGAATGCCAAGGTCCAAACCTTGACGAGTGGAACGACAACATCTATTCGTATCCAGGTTGGCGATCAAACGGCCGAAGTTCGAGCCAAGGTGCAGACCGAATTGGCGACCAAGGCTGTTGTCGACATCAACGAAGTTTCAGTAAGTTCTGTCAGTTCGTCCTGGGGACGTTCGATTACTGAAAAAGCGGTACGTGCGTTAATAGTCTTCATGGTTTTAGTCGGCATCTACATCGCCTGGCGTTTTGAATGGCGTATGGCACTCGCCGCAATTTTGGCGATGTTGCATGACGTGCTCATCAGCGTTGGTGTGTATTCACTGATCGGTTTTGAGGTCACACCAGCGACGGTTGTCGCTTTTTTGACAATTCTCGGATTCTCGTTGTATGACACGATCGTGGTATTCGACAAGGTCAAAGACAACATTGACAAATTCGGACCATCACGAACGTCAATGGCTGACATCACCAATGTCTCAATGAACCAAGTTCTGATGCGTTCACTCAATACTTCGTTAGCAGCAGTTTTACCAGTGTTGTCACTTCTTGTTCTTGGCTCAGGAGTCTTGGGAGCGATTGCCCTACGCGAATTCGCCATTGCTTTGTTGGTCGGTCTGATCACTGGTTCCTACTCATCCATCTATATCGCCTCACCGTTGCTGACAATTTTTAAGCAACGCGAAAGCCGCTACAAGAACCTCAGAGGGGCCCATGCAACCGGACCTGAACTTGCGCATATGGTGATCTCAGGCGGAGCGACGGGCGCGAAGTCAATTCGTCGCCAGACTGTTGCTCCAGATGATTCATCGATGGCGCCTCAAATATCTCCAACATCTACGGCGTTGTTAACGCATCCGCCCCGCCCGCGTAAGAAGCGTCGCCGTTAATCATGAGCACCGAGTCAATGCAAGAACTCATACGTTCGATTCCTGATTACCCAAATCCCGGTGTGACCTTTCGTGATATCACGCCGTTACTCGGTGATGGCGCTGCGTTTCAGGAAGCAATTTCGCAGATCACCGAACGCTTTATAAATTCGAATATTCAGCGGGTCATCGGAGTTGAGGCACGAGGTTTCATTCTCGGTGCGCCAATCGCAGTAGCACTCGGAGCTGGTTTCGTTCCTGTCCGCAAGGCCGGCAAACTTCCATGGGCCGTGGTGCGTGAGGAATATGACCTCGAATACGGTTCTGACAAGCTGGAGATCCATCGCGATGCCATTCACCCCGGCGAGCGAATTTTGGTCGTCGACGATGTTTTGGCGACCGGAGGTACGGCAGCGGCAACTTGCCGTTTGGTCGCGGCCCTCGGAGGAGAAATTGTGGCTCTTGCAGTTTTGATTGAATTACCCTTCCTTGAAGGTCGCGCCAAACTTGATGGCATCGCCGTCGAATCGCTCTTTACCTACTGATACTCCACCGAGTAAGAGCAGGGCATAACCGCCCGTTACTGGTGACTTCCTGCGATACTTAGCCCATGGCAACGGTGACTCGGCTTCTCCCGTGGAGGAGACAACACAGTTCGCCCGACGACGAAATGGCTCCCGTGTTGCAGTCATTCCGGCGCCGCCACCCCAAGGCATCCACAACCTTGATGACGAAGGCTTTTGAAACAGCTCGGGCGGCGCATTCTCAACAGACTCGAAAAAGCGGCGAGGGGTACATCAATCACCCTCTAGCGGTCGCCAAGATCGTCGCAGATATCGGGCTTGATGAAACAACAGTCATCGCTGCGTTGCTACACGACGCCGTTGAAGACACCGAAATCACAGTCGCTGACGTTGAGCGCGATTTCGGGCCAGAGGTGGCTGCCATTGTCGATGGTGTCACCAAACTCGATCGAATTCGCTTTGATTCTAAAGAAGAACAACAAGCCGCAACTATGCGCAAAATGCTCGTGGCAATGGCCAAGGATCTACGCGTATTGATTATCAAGTTGGCCGACCGCTTGCACAATATGCGCACGATTGCCGCAATGCCACTTGAAAAGCAGCAACGTATTGCCAACGAAACACTCGACATCTATGCACCGCTGGCACACCGTCTCGGCATGCAAGGGCTCAAACAACAACTTGAAGATTTGGCTTTTGCTTCGATGTATCCAAAACGTTACGCCGAGCTCGATCACCTAGTGAGTAGTCGAAGTCCTGAACGAGATGTGTATCTCGCCAAGGCAATGTCTGATGTTCGAGCCAAATTGTCTGATTTGAATATTGACGCAGACGTCACCGGTCGCGGAAAGCATTTATGGAGCATCTACGAAAAGATGATTCAAAAAGGTAAAGAATTCGATGAGATTTTCGACATCGTTGCCATACGTGTCGTTGTCGATTCAGTGAAAGATTGTTACGCAGCCCTGGGATGTATCCACGGAACTTGGAAGCCCATTGTTGGGCGTTTCAAGGACTACGTTGCAATGCCAAAATTTAACTTGTATCAAAGTTTGCACACCACTGTTATCGGTCCCGGTGGCAAACCACTCGAAATTCAAATACGGTCGCGCGAAATGCATCAAAGAGCCGAGTGGGGAGTGGCCGCTCACTGGGCCTATAAAGATGACAACGAAGTACCAGATATTGATTGGTTGAATCGGATTATCGACTGGCAAAGCGATATCGCTGATCCGGCGCAGTTCATGGAGAGTTTGAAAACCGATCTTGACCAAGACGAGATCTTTGTATTTACTCCTAAAGGTCGCGTGATTGCGCTACCACTTGGGTCATGCCCAGTTGATTTTGCTTACTCGGTGCACACTGCTATTGGTAATGCCTGTATTGGCGCTCGTGTTAACGGTCGGCTGGTTCCTTTGCCTCATCAGTTGAAATCTGGGGATACTTGCGAAATCTTTACATCGAAAGTTGAGTCAGCGAGTCCGTCTCGTGAATGGCTCGAATTCATTTCATCACCGAAAGCTCGCAACAAGGTGAAGCAATGGTTCTCCCGCGAAAAACGCGAAGATCTTATTGAAGCAGGTCGCGAAGATTTGTCGAAAGAGCTCCGTCGGGTGCGATTACCCGTCAACCGGGTCATGGAGAGTTCACACCTCATCGCCGAAATGGAGTCTTTGAATTATCTTGATCTCGAAACTTTGCTCGCAGCGATTGGCGAAGGTCACGTTGAAGCCACTCAATTCGCGCAAAGGATTGCCGCTCGGTTCGAAGATTCAAATTCTGAAGAGAGACTTCCAGCGTCAGTATTGCGACCCGATGACTTACGTCGACGGGGCAATAACGTTGGAATTCATGTTGATGGTTTTGACGATGTTCTGATCCGACTGTCTAAGTGCTGTACGCCCGTCCCAGGAGACGAAATCATGGGTTTCATCACGCGAGGGCGTGGAGTCAGTGTCCATCGATCGGACTGCGTGAATGCTGGAACTTTCGCCGACGATCAGTCGTCGCGTCTCGTTGATGTTGAATGGGATGGCTCAGCAACCGGAACAGTTTTCCGTGCCAGTGTTGAAGTCATCGCTCTTGATCGCTCTGGGCTTTTACGCGATGTGTCTCACGAACTCTCCGAACAACATGTCAATATCGTGGCATGTAGTACCCATACCGGGGGAGACCGAATCGCCAAAATGCGTTTTGAATTCGAACTTGCCGACCCCGGGCATCTCGACGCGGTTCTACGAACAATCAAAAAAATTGACGGGGTCTACGAAGCGCATCGTTCAGGTACCGGTCGCGCGCTCGATGAAGATGATGATTGACCGGCCTGATTGACGGGCATGATTGACCGGGATCGGGTGACAGTTATTGCCCGATTAGGGGCACTCGCGAGGCCTAATCTCCCTGAGCCAAGACGCTGTGACCGCTATCCTGAGTACTTGTGCCCGAGTTTCAAACAAGCCCAGGGATGCGTGACATCCTTCCTCCCGAATCTGCCCGTTGGCGGCGGTTCGTGGCTGCTTTCGCCGAAACCGTGACGGCGGCTGGGTACGGCCAAATCATTCCTCCACTCCTCGAAGACATCGGTGTTTTCCATCGGGTTGGCGAAGCCACCGACATCGTCACAAAAGAGATGTACGACTTCGTTGACAAAGGCGATCGTCATGTGGCACTTCGTCCCGAACAGACTGCCAGTGTGTGCCGAGCCTTTGTGCAGCACCGTCCAGCGACTCCTTGGAAGGTCTGGTACTCGGGACCGAACTTTCGTTATGAACGACCGCAACGAGGCCGTTACCGACAGTTTGATCAAGTCGGCATTGAAGTCCTCGGAGCCAATGACCCATATCTCGATGTTGAAGTCATTTCCTTAGGTTGGAGCTTTTTCAAACGTCTTGGTTTGCAACAAGTGCAACTCCATCTCAATAGTCTCGGCGAACCAGAAAATCGCCAGAACTTCGTTGCGGCTTTGCAGACGTACTTCACCGACAACATTGATCGTCTTTCTGACGCCAGCAAAACCACACTCGCAAAAAATGCGTTACGCGTTCTTGACTCAAAGCGTCCTGAAGATAACGAAGTCATCGCAGGTGCTCCAAAAATTTCTGAGTTCTACAGTGACGATGCTCGTTTACATTTCGAAACGGTTCAATCTGGTTTGCGGGCCCTCAATATTCCGTTCACTGTGAATGAAAAGTTGGTCCGAGGTCTCGACTACTACCGGCACACCACTTTTGAATTCGTCGGGGGAACACTTGAGTCGGCGCAAAATGCCATCGGTGGCGGCGGACGTTACGACGGCTTAGTAGAAGATTTAGGTGGCCCACCAACTGGTGGTATTGGTTTTGCTCTCGGCCTCGACCGAACCTTGATTGCTTGCGACGATGAAGGAGTTTTCGCTCCGAGTCCCTCGCCTGTCGATGTGTTTGTGGTTGACACTGCTGGCGGCCTCGAAGCACTGGTCATCACACAACAACTCAGAGATGCCGGCATTTCGAGTGACCGCTCTTTTGAAAACCGCAGTATGAAAAGCCAAATGAAGGCCGCTGACAAAAGCGGCGCTCAAATAGCCATCATTGTCGGCTCAGATGAAGTCTCAGCACAATCATTCGTCTTACGTCCGCTACGCGGTGACGAGCAGCAATCAACAATTCCTCGCAGTGAATTAATCCCCTCAATAATGAAAGCACTCTCATGACTATTTCAAAACGACAGACTTCTATGCGCACCCATATGTGTGGGGAGGTCGGAACCAGCGATGTTTCACAATCGGTGACTGTCTGTGGCTGGGTCGCCAAGCGTCGTGAACATGGTGACAAGTTGGCTTTTGTTGATCTTCGTGATCACTCAGGAATTATCCAGTGCGTCATTGACAACGCGGTCGATGTTCGAAGCGAATATGTCGTCAAGATCACCGGTGTGGTTCGCCCGCGACCCGAGGGAACAGTCAATTCAAACTTGAGCACGGGCGCAGTTGAAATTGGTGAATGTGTCGTTGAGGTGCTTCGAGCAGCAGAGCCGCCACCGTTTCCAGTTGATGCTCGCGCCGACGATGTTGACGAAAATGTGCGTTTGCAATATCGCTATATCGACATTCGTCGTGAACGTATGCAAAAGAATCTTCGTACGCGCGCCAAAGTCAACTCGGCTGTTCGTGCTGCCATGGAACTACAAGGCTTCGTTGAAGTAGAAACGCCCATGTTGGTGCCATCTACTCCAGAAGGCGCTCGTGAATTCTTGGTTCCTTCCCGTAAAGAACCAGGCTCGTTCTACGCGTTGCCTCAAAGTCCCCAGTTGTTTAAACAACTCCTGATGGTTGCAGGTATTGATCGCTACTACCAGATCGCCCGGTGTCTTCGCGACGAAGACCTTCGTGCTGATCGCCAATACGAATTCATGCAGCTTGATGCCGAAATGAGTTTCGTTAATCAAGACGACGTCTTGGCTGCCATTAGTGAAGCTGTTATTGCAGCCGCCGAATCAGTCACTGGTATCAAACCTGATCCGATTCCCCGCATTACCTGGCGCGAAGCAATGGAACGTTTTGGTGTTGATAAGCCCGACTTGCGTTTCGGCATGGAACTCACTGAGTTGACCGCAATTTTCTCGAGCACCGAATTCAAGGCATTCACCGGCGCCGAATCAATTAAGGGCATAAGAGTTGAAGGTAAGGCCGAAGAGTTCGGTCGCAACAAACTTGACGCATTAACCGACCGCGCCAAGAAGATAGGTGCGAAAGGTTTGGTGTGGCTCAAAGTAGCCGCCGATGGAACTCTCGAGTCGCCAGTCGTCAAATTCTTGTCGGCTGATGAACAGTCCCAACTGATTTCTATCCTGCAAGCGACACCTGGAGACTTATTACTGATCGTCGCCGACGAATGGTCAATGACATGTGAAGTTCTCGGAACATTGCGCAACGATCTTGGTCGTCCACCAGTTCACCAAGGACCGTACCGCTACGTATGGGTCACTGAATTCCCGTTGTTTGTTGGGGTTGACAAAGAAACCGGTCAACCAAAGCCTGGTCACCACCCATTTTGTCAGCCTCATCCCGAAGATCTTGACAAGTTCGAAACCGACCCGATGTCAGTGCGCTCTTTGGCTTACGACCTCGTTCTCAATGGTTGGGAATTGGGTTCGGGCTCCATACGAATTCACGAACACGAAATGCAACGTCGGGTTTTCACTGCTCTCGGAATCAGTGAAGAAGAAGCCAACCGCAAGTTCGGTTTCTTCTTGAAGCCATTTACGTACGGCGCACCACCACATGGTGGTTTCGCCTTCGGACTCGATCGCCTCGTTGCTATTTTGGCTGGCGAAGAGAATATCCGTGAAGTCATTGCATTCCCGAAAACGCAAAGTGGTCAAGACCCAATGACGAATGCTCCAACCCGCGCTGAGAACAAACAGCTTGACGAGCTTGGTATCAGAGTTCTCCCACCCAAGGTCTGAACTAGGGACTGATCGCAATCACATGAGCTCGCAATCCTTTCGTGCCGGAGTCGTCATTGTTATCCGACGGGGAAATGGCGACTTGATGGCTTTTGAGCGTAAGGACGTTCCCGGCTCATGGCAGTTACCACAAGGCGGTATTGACATTGGTGAAGAACCGCTTGACGCAGCATGGCGCGAACTATCTGAAGAGACGGGGCTCACACATTCTGATGTTGCCTTGGTTCTTGAATTGCCCGAATGGGTTTCCTACGAATGGCCATCCGACATTCGGGTAAATATGAAGAACGGTGACCAACGACGCGGACAAATACAAAAGTGGTTCTTGTTCGGGGTGATTGACGAAGAAAATATTGACCCAAAACCAGATGATCATGAGTTCAGTCGTTGGCAATGGATGGACCCCCATCATCTAGTGCATCATCTCGTTGAGTTTCGTCAGGCCGCATACGCTCGAGCCTTTTCACGGATCTTGCCGTGAGCGATCTTTTTAGTGCTGCTGCCGAAGAGCAACTTCGATCCCAATCGCCACTAGCGGCAAGAATGCGCCCGCGCACGATCGATGATGTTGTGGGTCAAGAGCATCTTGTCGGCGTCGGCAAACCACTTCGTCGTCTGGTCGAACAAGACAAGTTAAGTAGCGCAATTTTTTGGGGTCCGCCCGGAACTGGAAAGACCACATTGGCATTGGCAGTTGCCGGGACGACGAAGCGAGCTTTTGAGCAATTGTCGGCCGTGACTGCTGGCGTGAAAGATGTACGCGAAGTCATTGAACGCGCCCGCCAACGGCTCGGTATGCACGGTCAAGGAACGATCTTGTTTCTCGATGAGATCCATCGCTTTTCGAAGAGTCAACAAGATGCCCTTCTTCCTGCCGTCGAAGACGGAACATTGACCTTGATCGGGGCGACGACCGAGAATCCATTTTTTGAAGTGAATGCTCCACTTCGTTCACGTAGCACCCTCTTTCGCCTAGAGCCGCTGTCTCGCGAGGCAATTCGCACACTGATCGAACGGGGTCTCGTTGCATTAACCACTACTTCAACCCCCGATGCAGTTGATTTGCTGACCGAAAGATCTGGGGGAGACGGTCGACAGGCGTTGACCTCGCTCGAAGTAGCGGCCGCACTTTCGCATCCGAACCAAATACTCGTCGAACATGTTGAGGCTGCACTCGGAACTAGCGCCTTGCGATATGGCCGCGATGATCATTACGACGTGGTCAGTGCATTCATCAAAAGTCTGCGCGGTAGCGATCCACAGGCGGCGACTTACTATCTGGCACGAATGCTCGAGGCGGGCGAAGATGCCCGATTCATCGTGCGCCGAATGGTCATATTCGCCAGTGAAGATATTGGCCTTGCCGATCCAACGTCGCTCATGATCGCAGTCGCTGCGGCTCATGCTCTTGAACATGTTGGGCTACCTGAGGCCGAACTGAATTTGGCCCATGCTGCTATTCACCTCGCTACCGCTCCGAAGAGCAATCGGGCAGCCCTTGCCATCTGGGGTGCCCGGGCTGATATTAAGAATGGGGCAGTTGGAGAAGTACCAGCGCATTTACGGGACGCTCATTATCAAGGTGCCTCCGCCCTTGGACATGGCACGGGTTACGACTACCCTCATGATGACCCACGCGGATGGGTTCCTCAGCAGTATCTGCCCGATGAACTCACCGATAAGCGCTGGTACGAACCAAGTCAGCACGGACGTGAACGAGAAATCGCCCAACGTCTCGCCAATCAAGAACACGAACTCGGCAAGGAGGAATCATGACAGCAGGGGATTTGGCCATTGTGCTTGCCGCGGTTTTGCTGACTCTCGGATTCGCTGCGCTCATTGTCGTTTTATTGAGAGTTCTTGACACATTACGTTCGCTTCGCCTCGAAGTAGATTCGCTCCGGCGTGAAACGGGACCGCTCCTTGCCGAACTTCGAGCGTCGACCGACGAAGCGAGGTACGCAGTTGAAGAAGCCCGAGAAGATCTCGACCGTTTTGATCGCGTCCTTGGTTCTGCTGAAGCAATCAGTGGAGCAATGGCCAACACCGGGCGTATGACCCGTCTGGCTTTATCAACTCCGGTGATCAAAGTGGCAGCTCTCGCTACTGGCACATCTCGCGCTGCTCAGCGATTGAAGCGGGACCAAAAAAGAGTTGAACGTCAATCTCGTAGATCATCTTCGAGTCAAGTAGTAGTGAGGAAGAGCCGATGATCAAGCGTGTCATGTGGTTTATCTCGGGAGCGATTGCCGGAATTGGTGGCGCCCTATTTGCTGGCAAGAAAGTTCGCCGCACCTTGACAGGTTTAGGACCGGTGAAAGTTATCAATCGCGCTACCAACTCAACTCGCTCACGTTTCTCTTCCCTCTCTGATGCTTGGTCGACGGGCAAAGAAGCCATGCACGACAAAGAAAATGAGTTGAAAGCCCGCCGCGATGGACGAGTTGAGACCTTGGCATCTCATTCGCACCTCGACCCATTACAGCCCGGAGACGAAGTATTAGTAGACGGCGAACGGGTTGAACCAGGTCGGGTCATCGTTCTTCGCCAAGTTGACGATCCCAAACAGCCTCGCCGTTCGCGTTTAAGCCGACACCGTCGTCCATAGTCAAAAAGATCTACCCCTCTGATGAAGAGTGACGTTTACGCTCAACCATTGAATCAAAAATTAGTATCACGGTTACGTCAGGTGCTCGAACCTCGTCGTGTTCATACCGATGCCGCCGATATCGATCTATACAAACGTGACGCTTCAAATATTGAGGGTCGTGCTGGGGTCGTTTGCTTTCCGACGACAACGTCCGAGGTTCAAGACATCATTCGTATTTGTGCCGAATTCACACAACCTTTTGTCGCTCGTGGATCAGGTACCGGACTTGCTGGCGGAGCAACTCCACTTGATGGAGCCGTGGTGATTTCAACGGCAAAAATGAACCGCTTAATTTCGGTAGATCCGGTCAATCGGACGGCATGGATTGAACCAGGCATGCTCAATCTTGATCTCACTCGCGAAGTCGCGCACCTTGGTTTGCACTTTGCACCAGATCCCAGTAGCCAACAAAGTTGCACTATTGG
>CAMDCI010000048.1 GCA_945889715.1 Bifidobacterium breve
GGTGCACTGAATGCGCCAGGAATGTGACCAGGCCGGGGGTCGATCTTTGCGGTGGCATCAGTGACAACACCTTGAAAACGATCGGCCGAACGAGCATCAAGAATGACTCGTCGAGAATTGATTGCGCCTTCGCCGACGATTGACTCAAGATCGTGTTTGGTGACGAGTTGATCGGTCGGCCATTCAACAGTTACAAATATTGCTGCTTTAACAGTTGTGGGTTTGCCCGCAGCAAGTGGTTGTTCATTGGCGCGTTGCCACGCACCAATGCCACCGTTGAGCACCGATGCCTTGCAACCGAGCATGCGCAACATGACAACGAGTCGTGATGCCGTCATGCCACCGGTGTCATCATAGGCAACAACGTAAGAGTCGCTACCGATACCAAGTCGTGACATTGCTCCGGCAAAAGCCGATGGAGTAGGAAATGGATGGCGACCATTTGTGGCGTCGGTTCGATCTGACGAAGCAAGGTCGCGATCGAGGTCAACGAAAATCGCATTCGGAATGTGACCCTCGGTGTAGGCCTTGCGACCATCACGTCCGTCGAGATACCAGCGCACATCAGCAATGACGACATCGGTACGGTCAAGAGCCTGCAGATCTTGGGCCGAAATAACGATCGGGACTTTGGGCTCTAACTCATTCAAGATTTCCATTCTTGCCTGTGGGGCGGGCATACTGACAAAGATGGACGTAAGAACAGTTGAACTTTTTGCGTCCTTATTGGCGCTCATCGCGCTGGTTGGGGGAGTCTCATATGCCCTGTTGGGACTTTGGATTTCGCCCCAGGCTTCAGTAGTCGGCGAAATTCGTCGATTGGCGCTGTGGTTGGCATGGTTAGTCGCCGCTGGGGCAACCGCAGGAAGCCTGTATTTCAGCGAAGTCGCCAATTACGTCCCGTGCCGTTTGTGCTGGTTTCAGCGCATCTGCATGTTCCCGTTAGCTGGCATCTTGCTCGTTGCCGCTATTCGTAAAGATCGCAATGTTCGCTGGTACGCGCTGCCGCTGTTGATCGCTGGGTTTTGTTTGTCGACCTACCACTATCTCCTTGAGTGGAAGCCTTCGCTTGGTGACGGCGCTTGTGGAATTGGCCCATCGTGCACCGATGTCTGGTTCCGTCGTATGGGATTTGTCACGCTTGCCTTCATGGCCCTGAGTGGTTTCATCGCGATCGCTGCACTACTTTTCGTTCAGCCGAATACATCACACGACCAGTCATCGGAGAAGTGACCAAAAATGGCCAAGCAACCAATCAAGAAGTCGAACAACAGCAAGATGATTATCGGCGGAGTCATTGCGGCGATTGTTATCGCATTTGTGATCGCGATTGTTGCTGGCGGCTCAAACGATTCGGGTTCTTCAGATACGACAAAGGTTCCAAGTAGCGACGGATCGGTATCAGCTGGCGAAAATCAGCCAGTAGAAGTCGTTGGCGACGTACTCGAGGCCTTGCCCGAATCTGGCGATGACCCAACGATTGGGTTAACTGCGCCAACATTGAATGGTTACGCCTTTGACGGATCAAATCTTTCGGTGACACCTGGTGATGGCAAGCCGTACATGCTTGTTTTTCTTGCGCATTGGTGTCCTCATTGCAATCGAGAGATTCCTCGCTTGATTGAATGGCAAGCATCGGGTGCGATCCCTGCTGATTTGCAAATCATCGGTGTGAGTACAGCCGTTGCGAGTGATCGACCTAACTACCCACCGTCACAGTGGCTCGTGGCTAAGGGTTGGCCGTGGCCGGTCATGGTCGACTCAGAAGCAATGGATGCAGCCGAGGCCTACGGAGTTTCTGGTTACCCGTTTTTTGCGCTCGTTGGCGCAGACGGAAAAGTGAAAGTTCGCGGTTCGGGCGAACTTGAAATTGATCAACTCAATCAGATAGTGGATGCTGCACTTACTAGTTAAGTGAACGAGCCGCTTGCTCTGCTAGAGCCAGTACTTCACGTAATGGCAGCGACAAAGCCCGGGCTGCCATCACTGCATCATCGCTTTCGACCTTGATTCGACCACTGCCAATTTTGATACGAATTTTGTGACCTTGAACGGTGACAGACTTTTCTTCGCGAGTTTGCGGCCAACGTTGAATGACCGAACCACGTAAACCGAGCGTGCCAGTTTCAGAAACGAGCACGGCCGAGATTTTTTCAGTGAGCGCAAGATCGCATAACGCGTGAACCGTAAATGCGGGGCGGCCCTTTTTCATCACGATGGGAGTCGCCCATGCGTCATGTGCACCAGCATTCAGCAATTCGGCAATGGTGTGGGCGATGACTTCGCCAGAGACGTCATCAACGTTGGCTTCAAGAAGTTGTACATCTTGCCCGGCTCCAGAAAGCACAGTCTTTTCTAACGTTTCACCAATCACAACTTTCACAACATTGGCGCGTCCAGGAATGTCGTTAGTCCCTGCACCATAACCGACGCTGCTCACGGTGAGTGGTGGCATTGCACCAAATGAATCAGCGAGTGCAGCCATCAAGGCAACGCCAGTCGGAGTTGCCAGTTCACGATGATCGTCTAGTCCGATCAAAGTGATTCCCCGTAAAGCGGCCAAAGCGGTGACTGCGGGTGCGGGGTTGGGCAAGGTACCGTGCGCCGAATTGATATGCCCATGGCCGATAGCAATATTGCTACAGAAAATGTGATCAATGTTGAGAACCTCAAGTGCGGCGCAGACTCCGACAATGTCAACGATTGCATCAACACTTCCGACTTCGTGGAACTCAATGTCGTCAACTGCGACGCCATGAATGTTGGCTTCAACTTCAGCAAGTATGGCGAAAACTTTCAGGGCTCGTTCACGAACGCGAGTGGGAAGTTCGGAGTCAACTAAGAGCTGCTTGATATCGCGCCATGCTCGATGATGATCGTGATCGTCGTGATGATGTACCCCAACGATGGCCCGAGTCGCGCCGACTCCGGCGCGTTGAGTGCGTTCAAACATCAATGCGTAGTCGTCAAGTGCAAGACCGCCGAGAATTTCAATGACCTTTAATGAATCGGCACCAGCATCAACGAGTGACGCCATGGTCATGTCACCGGCCGTGCCAGCACCACAATGGAACCACGCAGCGGTACTCACGGCTTCTTCGCCTGTGTTTGATCGGGGCGTAGTGATCGAACAATGCGTGCCACTGCGCACGCTGCACCGTAACCGTTGTCAATACCAACAACAGTGACACCGTTCGCGCACGTTGCGTGCATGGCCAAGAGTGCAGTCACACCTTCAAGGCCCGAGCCGTATCCAACATTGGTTGGCACTGCGATGACTGGCTTGCCGCTCAGGCCACCAATCACACTTGCAAGCGCGCCTTCCATACCTGCGACAACAACAATCACATCAGCGGCCATCACATCATCAAGTCGATTCAGCAGACGATGCAAACCAGCGACACCAACATCGGTGATGCGGGTTGCAGCAATTCCATGTGCTTGCAAAGCCAAAATACATTCGTCAACCACTGGAACATCGGCGGTACCCGCTGAAATAACTAGTGCGTTGCCGGTGTACCAAGTTTCGGGTTTTCGCCACAGCATTGACCCGTGCGCAGTTTCGGCTTGTCCGAAGGCAGCTTCAAGAGCCTTGTGCTGATCAACCGTGGTGCGCGTCACGAGTACAGGTCCAGTGCCATGGTCGAGAAGTTCGCGCACGATCAAGACGCACTGTTCGGGGCTTTTACCTGGCCCATAGACCGCTTCGGGTGCTCCTTGGCGTAAGTGTCGGTGATGATCGACCAGCGTGTCGCCAATATCGCTAAATGGCAGGCGCTTCAAACGCTCAACGGCTTCGTCGGGCGCGATAGATCCTGAAGAAACGCCCTCAATCAATTGGCGCAGGGTCTCAACATCCACATAATCATCCTGCCACTTGGCGCTCGTGCCTCTAGCCTTGGCGACTGTGAACACTTCCACTGATTCTCAGCAACCGACTGCCCGCTCTGTGCGGGTGGGGTTTTTGGGACCTTTCGGAACCTTCACCGAGCAGGCTGTGCGCTCGCAACCCGACCTTGGCAGTGGCGAACTTGTGGCCTTTCGTTCGGTACCCGATGTTCTTGACGCCGTTGACAACGCAGACGTTGATTTCGGAGTAGTGCCAATTGAAAACTCGATCGAAGGCACAGTCAACTTCACCCAAGACGCATTGTCGTTCGATTACAACTTGTTGATCCAGCGTGAACTAGTTCTTGATATTGAACATTGCCTGATGGCGATGCCGGGCACTTCTCTCGCCGATATCACGACCGTGCTATCGATCCCGGTTGCGACTGCGCAATGTCATCGCTATCTGCGCGAGCAAGTTGGTCATGCCGAAGTTCGGGCTGCTAACAGCACAGCCGATGCCGCCAAGACTGTTGCCAGTAACGGTGTGGCTGGCGTTGCTGCAATTGCCCCAAAAAATGCTGCAGCGTTGTACGGACTGAATATTTTGGCGACCGACATTGCCGATCATGCTGGTAATCAAACGCGTTTCGTTGTTGTCGGTAAGTCTGGTCTTCCGGCGCCGACCGGTAACGACATCACTGGCATCGTCGTGTTTCAACGTGCCGACGAACCTGGCAGTTTGATTTCAATCTTGCAAGAGTTTGCAGCGCGACGAGTGAACATCACCAACTTGTTGTCACGTCCCACCAAAGACGGCGGGCTGGGCGACTATTGCTTCGTGATGTATCTCGAAGGCCACATCGCCGACGAATTGGTGGCCGATGCTCTACGAGCTCTTCACGCCAAACAAGGGGGCGTCAAGTTCTTGGGTTCATACCCAGCGCATTCTGCACATGTTCACACCACTCGCGAACATGCCGATGGTCGGTGGCAGCAAGCCGACGACTGGATTGAACAACTCCGTTTGACGATCAGAAAATAGCAATCAGTTATTTCAGATTGCTCTGACGGTTTTTGTCGCTAGCCTCAGAGGCGGAACGGTGGCAGAGCGGACAAATGCATCCGCCTTGAAAGCGGAAGGCTCACAAGGCCCGGGGGTTCGAATCCCTCCCGTTCCGCTCAAAGTGTTGCGAGAGACATGTCATTGAAATCCTGTGGAGTCACAAACATGTTGTCAGGGACCTACCTGTAGGCTTCTCCCGCTACACCTTGGAGAGGTGCCAGAGCACGGTTGAATGGGACGTCCTGCTAAGACGTTGACTCCCGAAACGGGGTCCGTGGGTTCAAATCCCACCCTCTCCGCCAATTCAGTTTTGGTGAATTTTCAGACTATTGTCAGCATTGTGGGGACAATGAACGAAGACCGTTATGTGGTGATCTCTGCCGACTGTCATGCCGGAGCCGATCTGGTCGATTATCGACCATTTCTTGATCCGAAGTATCACTCCGAATTTGACGGTTGGGTTGACACGTACGAGATTCCCTACGAAGACCTCAAGGGCCCCGATGGTCCGCGCAACTGGGATTCTGATCGTCGACTTGCCGATATGGAAGCCGACGGAATTGTCGCCGAAGTGATTTTTCCCAACACTGTTCCGCCGTTTTATCCAAAGAGTTCGCTGACCTATCAACCACCGGCTGCCAATATCGGAGACGCCGAACGTCGATGGGCTGGCCTTCAGGCACATAATCGTTGGCTTGCCGATTTTTGTGGTCGCACCCCCAATCGTCGTGCTGGTATTTGTCAAATCAATTTGTATGACATCGAAGCCTCGGTGCGCGAGATTCGATGGGCAAAGTCGGCGGGATTAACGGGCGGAATTTTGTTGCCTGGCGTGCCACCAGGAGTCGGATTGCCAGAGTTATACGACATCGATTACTACGACCCGTTGTGGACGGTTTGTGAAGAATTAGGAATGCCGGTGAATCACCATGGTGGAAGTGCAAGCCCGGCCATGACCGAAGCAGTTGAGTCGCCAGTAATTTTCTTGTTGGAAATTACTTGGTGGTCGCACCGAGCGTTGACTCACCTGATTGTCTCAGGAGCTTTAGAAAAGCACCCCGAATTGAAATGTGTGTTCACCGAACAAGGCACCGAATGGGTGCCGGGTGAATTGATGCGACTTGATTATTTCTTTGATCGCATGCGTCATGCAGTGGGATCGCAAGAACACATTTGGGGCGAACCCGTGATGTCTAAATTGCCACTTCAGCCGAGCGAATACTGGGCACGCCAGTGTTATACGGGCTCTAGTTTTATCCGCCCCCACGAAGTACCTTCGCGACACAAAGTTGGAGTTGACAGCATTATGTGGGGCAGTGATTACCCGCATAAAGAAAGTAGTTTCCCATACACCACCGAAGCGTTACGCGCGGCTTTTGCTGAGTGCGAACGCGAAGAAATTGAACAGATGCTCAGCGTCAATGCTGCTGGCGTGTACGGCTTTGACCTTCAAAAACTTCAGCCGATTGCTGCACGCATCGGACCCAAAGTTTCTGAAGTCGCCACGGTGTTGCCAAAGGGTGGAGTGCCTAAAGAAGCCCAACGTTGCCCGGCCTTTGTCGGTCTGACGGCCGATGAGTGAACGTCAGTAGTCGAAGGGGTTTACCTTGAAAACATTGGTAGGAAAAGTTGCGGTCGTTACTGGCGGTGGTGGCGGACTCGGTCGTGCCATGGGAGAACGTTTCGCCGCCGAGGGTATGAAGGTTGTACTTGCCGATGTTCAAGGGCCGCTCTTAGAAGCAACCGTTGAAGAATGTCGGGCCAAGGGTTTAGAAATTAGTGGTCATGTCACCGACGTGACTCATCAGTCGTCAGTAGATGCACTGCGCGATTTCACTTTGTCGACGTATGGATCGGTGCATGTCTTGTGTAACAACGCAGGTATTGGTGCTGGTGCCGAAGGTCGAATGTGGGAACACGAATTAAATGATTGGAAATGGGCGATTGCTGTCAATGTGATGGGTGTGATTCACGGAATCAACTCGTTTGTTCCTGCGATGTTGGCTCACGGCGAAGAGGCACACATTGTGAACACATCGTCGGGCAACGGAGGAGTTTCGCCTTTGTCGGGCACTCCGCAATATGCTGCGACGAAAGCCGCCGTGGTTACAGCGTCCGAATGTCTGTACGCGCAGTTACAAGAAGTCCAATCGGCAATTGGAGTTTCGGTTTTGTTTCCTGGCCCAAACATGCTGCGTACAGGTTTGTTCGAATCGTGGCGTTCGCGCACTGATGAGTTTGCCAAACAGCGTCCGCGTAAAACTCCGTATACCACTGTTGAACAACTTGAAATTCAAATGAAGGCTGCAGGGCACGAGATTGCCTATACGCCCGTTGAAGAAGTAGCCGAGTTTGTTATAGATGGTATTTTGAGTAATCAGTTTTGGATGATGCCCGCAAGCGAACGCGGGGACATCACGATGAGTCTGCGTTACGAATCAATGCGTTCACGTTTAAACCCGAATTACTTGCGCCAAGTACCTGGCTGAAATTGAAATAACTACAAAGGAGATTTTTATGACTGCAATCGACAATCCATTGACTCGTGAAGCGAATCCCTACATTGATCCGTATCTTGATGTCCCAGCGAATGATCCATACATCATCGTTTCGGCAGATAGTCATGCTGGACTTCCAACGGCCGAGTATCGCGGCTACTTAGAGAAAAAATTTCATCCGCAATTTGATGAGTTCTTAGCCGAACGCGAACAAGTGCTTGAACAATCAACGATGCTTGGAACGCGCAATGAGGATTACGCGAAGAAATGGTTTGAAGAGCACGAAGAAGCTCTTCGTAGTGGCTGGGAAGCAGGTCGTCGCGATCAAGAACTTGATGGCGATGGTGTCGCCGGTGAAATTATTTTCCCTGACGCCGATGCAGTCGAAAGTCGTACTTGTGTGCCATTTGGTGCGGGCCTAGGTCTGTCGGGTGATATGGATCCCGAATTGGGTTTGGCGGGTTCAATTGCCCACAACCGTTGGTTGGCCGAACTTTGTTCTGAAAGTCCAGAGCGCCGTCGGGGCATGGCGCTGATTCCGATTACTGCTGATTTAACTCGGGTTTTAGCTGAAATTCGGCGAGCAAAGGAATCTGGTTTAGGCGGTGTGATGATTCCCGCGATGTGGGTGAATCAGTTGCCGTATCACGATCGTCATTACGATCCGGTGTGGGCGTTGTGTGAAGAACTCAATATGCCAATTTCGACTCACTCGGGTCCGGCGTCGCGCGATGAGTACGACAATCATCTCGGCATCTACGTCACTGAAGTTGTGTGGTGGCCAGCACGACCGTTGTGGTTCATGTTGTGGTCAGGAGTGTTTGAACGCTTTCCTGGTTTACGTTTCGGTGTGACCGAGGCTGGTTGTTGGTGGTTGCCGCCGCAAATTTGGTTTTGGGATCGACTTGCTCTGGGACAAAAAGGCACAGAAAAATTGGGTGGTGATCCGTTCAAGGGCGCGATCAAAATGTTGCCGAGTGAGTACATCGATCGCAATGTGTACATCGGCGCGTCAAACACTAAGCGTCGTGAACTAGGAATGCGTTACGAAATTGGTGTCGGCAATATCATGTGGGGCAACGACTTCCCGCACCCCGAAGGAACATGGCCCAACACGCGCGCATGGCTCACTAAAACTTTCCATGACATCCCTATTGATGAGACGCGGTTGATGGTTGGTTTGAGTGCAGCAGAATTATTCAGCTTCGATTTGGCAAAGTTGAAAGTTCACGCTGACCGTATGGCACCCCGTCCCTCCGATTTTGGACAGGTAACCGATACGGATCCCACTGGTCAGCGTTTGACCGATCGTTGGGCTCCAGTGAAAGAAGTCGGTCGACATTGGCTGACTGAACACGATTTTTCATTAATTCCGTAAGCAACTTCATTAAGGGGAGAACATGGCTTCAACAGTTGGTCAGTACTGCATCAACGTCACCGACTTGGAACGGTCTGAAAGGTTTTATACCGAGATCATCGGTTTAAAGGTTCAATCTCGCACCCAGATTCCTGGGGTTGATGAGATCGTTCTTGCTGCCGATGCCGGTGGCGGCCGGTTGCAGTTAGCAAAATGGTTAGAGCGATCGGGGCCAATTGAGCACGGCACTGCGCTGTGGAAGATTTATATGAACGTCGATGATTGCCAAGATGTTCATGATCGTGCGGTAGCTGCAGGTTTCACTTCGACGATGGCTCCACAACGTTTAGACCGCTGGCCGGTGACAGTCGCGTTTGTTCTCGATCCCGATGGCTATTCGGTTGAATTGCTGCAGCGCCATGAGGGTGCCGTCGTCAATGGTGCTCAATAGCACCGCTTGCATTGACTTTTTTGCGACTGAATTGACATCCCAGCCGAGGTTTCAGGCAAAAATCCCTATTTGTGGATAAGCACTAGGTGATGCCTGTGCGCAGGCAATACCTCAATTGTCCCTGTGGATAAGACTGCAATACTGGTCAGATGCCACGGGGGCTCCGTTGCGATCGTATGACGAAACGACCACACTGATGGGGTCGGTCAACGAGTGTTGACCGACCCACCATCATGAGCACCTACCAGCAATCCTCGGTGACTGATCAGTTCTGGTCGAACGGGTCGGGACGCCAGCGTCGGCCACGTTCGGGTGGGCAGTTTCCTCGCGGACCCAAAGACCCTTTTCGCCGTCGCTTGGCAGCTCTTTTTGTCGTAGGTCTGTGTATTGCGCCGATTGCTTGGGCCTTGCGGGGCGATGGCAATGCGGTGGATGTCACCAACACCGGCGGCGCAGCAGCGATTGTGCAGTTTGATGCCAACGGCGATGCGACCACGTCTGTTGTTGCACCTACGGTCGATCCTGCGACCATTCCAGCCATGACCGATTCTGTCGCTGTTGTGGCTGTTCCCGAAACCGCAGCGCCAACGACTGAAGCCATAGTTATTGAACCAGTCACCACTGAGGCCCCGAAGCGAGTGTGTGCATCGAAGTACACCGTGCAGGCGGGCGATTCATGGTTTGGTATTGCCGATCGCGCCGGCGTGAAAGCCAGTTTGATTGCAGGCACCAACAACAAAACAATTCAGTCGCCGCTCATGGTCGGTCAAGAGATTTGTTTGCCACCGGGAGCTGTAGTTCCAGCGGCAATTGAACCCGATGTCGTGACCACAACAACAGTTGCCAAGATCGCGTGTGTGGGTAAGTACACAGTGAAAACTGGTGATTCATGGAGTGGTATTGCCAAAAAAGTTGGTATTAAGATTTCTGAACTCACCGCAGCCAATGGCAAAACATCACGGTCAACGTTGTTGCCCGGTCAAGAGTTGTGTTTACCTCAAGGTGCCGTCGTCGCTTCGGCTGTGGCGACCCCATCTACTGCAGCACCGACAACGACTCAACCGCCGAAGTATGTCCCGACGAAAACTTTTACTCGTGCCGAACTCGAAAAGTTTGTGCGCGATGCGTGGCCCGACGAACTTGAGGACAATGCGTTCTATGTTGTGAATCGTGAGAGCAACTGGAATCCGCTGAGCCGCAACTCGTGTTGCATCGGACTTTTTCAATTGAACTGGAACTCGCATAAGTCGTGGATGAAGAACTACGGCATCACCGATGCGTCGGAATTGCTGAACCCCGAAGTCAACGCCAAGTTGGCCTATGCGACGTGGCAGCGCTCGGGTTCGTGGCGCCCGTGGTGTACCCAAAATTGGTGCCCGGCACCCTGACATCTCTGTGATTCTGAGGTTTCCACCCACGGATTAGCCCTCTAGGCTGAGTGCCGTTGCACTGGTAGCTCAATGGATAGAGCATCTGATTACGGATCAGAAGGTTCGGGGTTCGAGTCCCTGCCAGTGCGCCATTTCTTTTCGTGGGCGCTAGTTTCCTACGAAATGCGTTCGTAGCTCAATGGATAGAGCATCTGACTTCGGATCAGACGGTTGGGAGTTCGAGTCTCTCCGGGCGCACGATGCACGATCTGAGTTTGGCGCACACCAAACTGTCCAGATGACTTCCAAAAACGCCGGTCGAATCGCTACTGCGTTAGGCACATTCATCACGCTCGCCGGAGTTATGCACTTCGCCAATCCCAAGTTCTTTGATGACATCGTTCCACCATGGTTGCCACCCAGCGAAAGATTTTGGACGTATATCAGCGGTGTGGCTGAACTGATTGTTGGTCCGATGTTGTTGTGGCCCAGATATCGCAAACAAGGCGCCTTGGCAGTAATCGTACTTTTTGTGGCGGTGTATCCAGCGAACATCTACATGGTGTGGGATTGGCGTGATGAACCATTTTCGAAGCAGATCGTTGCGTATGGACGACTTCCGTTTCAGTTTGTGTTTATTTGGTTGGCTTGGAAAGTCTTCACTGATTCCTCTGCGAGCGACACTCGGTTGCGACCTGATCGCTTAGATGCGTAAAGCGCAGCATCTGCTCGATCAAACAATTCTGCATACGTTTCGTTTTGGCGGCGTAAAGCGACGCCAGCCGAAATTGTTAAACGAAGAGTGCCCCTCGCGGTTTCAATGACCAAACTTTGAATGCCCACCCGAATGCGTTCGGCAACTGCCACGGCACTTTCAAGATCTGTATCAGGCAAGACCACGACAAACTCTTCGCCGCCGATACGCGCAGTTCCATCGATCGTTCGAGTCATTGCCGAAATTTGTTTGGCAACCGAACTAATTGCAAGATCTCCAGCTTGATGTCCGTAGCCGTTGTTGACATCTCTCAGAAAATCCAAATCAAGTACCACAAGACAAAGTTCGGTTGAATGACGTTTTGAGCGTTCAAATTCGTGGTCGACAAACTCTTGCAGACCAGATGAATTCAGTAATCCAGTTCGTATATCTCGTTTACCGAGTTGTGCCGACTGATTGACCCGGAGATGTTCAACGGCCAAATAGCAGGGAGCAACAACAATGAAAAGAAGTAGTGGGTTGATGAGGGCGAAAATGGCCCCAATACAACCGATTGATATCTCAGCGAATTCTCGAAGCAACGATTTTGGATTCCAATGTGCAGTGATAAGAGCCGGATTGTGACTTGCCAGACCCATGACCACCGAAACAACGAGTGAATCGACGAGCAAATGAATGGTGATCGCGAAAACAAATGCGAGCACTTGCCGATTAGTTAAGTCACCGTTGAGAGGTTGATTGTTGACGAATAACCAGAAAATCAGACTCGACAAATTCATCGTGAGCATTCTCTGAAAACGAATCAACCAACTTGAGGGCGATCGTCGTTCGGTTGGGACAATCAATGCAACGATTACTAGGGCGAATGGTGGGAGAAGAATTGCCGACGCAAAAAAGAAGTGGCCGATCGGCGAAAGAACAATCTGACGATCAGCCCGAGTAATACCTAATGATGAAGTGCGGTGGCCGCTCAAGGTTGCGCCCGCGATAATGATTGGCAAGGTGATGGCCAAGGAGAGTGCGCGTTGACTAGTGATCAATAGATTCGCGACTAATACTGACCCGACGCTCAGAATGAGAAGACCCGTAAAAGTTTGCGATAGACGTTGATACCGAGTCACGAATGTTTCCCCTTGAATAGAACTCCAGGTTCTTCGGTCGATTGAGTTCGTGACTTCTTCAAGAAATTAGCAGGAAATTATCTATTTCCAGGCAAATACCGGTTG
>CAMDCI010000049.1 GCA_945889715.1 Bifidobacterium breve
CAATGAACGCCAACCTGACCTCTAAGACCTCGGTTTTAGCTGCCTCGTTCGCGCTCGTAGTAGTAATCATCTGACGCATTCGATCACTCGAATGCGTCGTACGGCCTCCCAGATGGGGGGCCATTTCGTTTTCGGGACTCGAACCTACAAGACATAGGAACCGACATGACAGAACAGATCACTGGTGCTCAAGCGCTAATTCGGGCTCTCGAGCTGGAAAACGTTGACACCATCTTTGGTTTGCCGGGTGGATGCATTCTGCCGGCCTACGATCCGCTGCTCGACAGCCACATTCGCCATATCCTCGTGCGCCACGAACAGGGTGCTGGGCATATGGCTGAGGGCTATGCCCACGTGACTGGTCGACCCGGCGTTGCTTTGGTGACCTCTGGTCCCGCCGCAACCAACATGGTGACCCCACTGTGTGATGCCTACATGGACTCAATTCCGATGATCTGCATCACGGGCCAAGTTCCGACATCGGCCATTGGCACCGATGCGTTCCAAGAGTGCGACACCGTTGGTATTACGCGCAGCGTCACTAAGCACAACGAACTGGTGATGTCGGCCGACGAGATTCCCTTGATCGTTCGTCAGGCTTTTCATATCGCAACGACTGGTCGTCCTGGTCCGGTTTTGATTGACGTCCCGAAGGACTGTCTGCAAAACATGATGACGTGGTATTGGCCGACCGACGAAGAAGTTCTTGAAAGTCTTCCTGGTTACAAGCCCAACACCAAGGGTCACTCGCGCATGATCAAAGAAGCTGCGCGACTCATTCTTGATTCGAAGCAGCCAGTTCTCTATGTCGGTGGTGGCGTGTTGAAAGCACGGGCTGCAGATACGTTGCGTGAACTTGCAGAACTTATTAACACTCCGGTCGTGACAACGTTGATGGCGCGTGGTGCATTCCCCGACAGCCATCCGTTGTGCCTTGGCATGCCAGGTATGCACGGCAATGCAACTGCAATCACTGCAATGCAAAAGAGTGACTTGCTGATCAACCTTGGTGCACGTTTCGACGACCGTATCACTGGCAAGGTCAGCACGTTTGCTCCTGATGCCAAGATCATTCACGTCGACATTGACCCGGCCGAACAAGGCAAGGTTCGTCGTCCCGATGTTCCGATCGTTGGCGACTGTCGCCTCGTGATCGAAGAACTTGTGAAGACCATCAAAGAGATGTTGGCTAACGGCGAGGTTCAAGCCGACATTTCGGCATGGAAGAGTCGCGTCAGCGGATGGCAAGAACAGTTCCCGCTGTTCTACTCGCCCAGTGAACCAGGTGAAGCTCTGAAACCACAGTTTTGCTTAGAAAAACTGCATGAATTGGCTCCTCCCGGAACCATCTTGTGCTCAGGAGTCGGCCAGCACCAAATGTTCTCATCGCAGTTCTGGAAGTTTGAAGAGCCGTACACCTGGGTCAACTCTGGTGGTCTCGGAACAATGGGCTTCTCAATTCCGGCAGCCATCGGTGCCAAGGTCGCACGACCCGATCGCACAGTGTGGGCCGTTGATGGTGACGGTTGTTTCCAGATGACTGCACAAGAACTCGTGACCGCAAGCGTTGAAAGAATCCCAATCAAGGTTGCGGTCATGAATAACTCATATCTCGGCATGGTTCGTCAATGGCAAGAAATGTTCTACGACGAGCGTTATAGCGAGGTGTACTTGTCGCCAGAACTTCCCGACTTCGTGAAGTGGGCAGAAGCAATGGGCTGCGTCGGCATTCGCGTTGAGAGTCCCGAAGAAGTTGAACCAGCAATCGCCTTAGCAAACAGCATCAATGATCGTTCGGTTGTTGTCGAGTTCCGCGTTGACGCCGGCGAAAAGGTTTTCCCGATGGTCCCCGCTGGCGCTGGTAACGACGATGTTCTCTTGCACCCGAATCAAAATGATCGAAGGGAGTTCTTGCGATGAGCATGACACCGAACACCTCATCAACGCCGTCGCATCACATCTTGTCGGTGCTTGTACAAAACCGCGCCGGAGTCTTGGCTCGTGTTTCTAGCTTGTTCGCTCGACGCGGCTACAACATTTTCAGCTTGGCGGTCGCCCCGACCGAAGATCCCGACTTTTCACGGATCACGATCGTGGTTGATGTCGAGTCGTCCCCGCTCGAGCAGATTGTGAAGCAGCTGTTCAAGCTCATCGACGTCGTCAAAATCAGCGAACTCGACCCCCGCCGCTCGGTTGAGCGCGAACTCATGATGGCCACCGTTCGGGTGGCCTCAGAGGACCGCGGACCGGTCGTTGAACTGACAAATATCTTCGAAGGCAAAATTTTGGCCGTAGGAACTGAGGCCATAACGGTGTCTTTGGAGGGAAGTCCCGACAAACTTGATGACTTCGAGGAACTTCTTCGTGGTTACGGGATTGTTGAACTTCAACGGACTGGCCGCGTGGCGCTTCCGAAACTCGACAAAGAGGCGCGCACGCGTCCTCACAAAAATGGAAAGGCAAGTTGACCCATGGCAGCAAAGTTGTATTACGACGGTGACTGTGACGTTTCGATTATCAAGAACCGCAAGGTTGCGATTATCGGTTACGGATCACAAGGACACGCTCACGCTCTGAACTTAAAAGAGAGTGGAGTGCCCGTAGTGGTCGGTCTGCGCGAGGGTTCCTCGTCAGCAGCCAAGGCCGAGGCCGCTGGTCTCACCGTGAAGAGCATTCCTGAAGCAGCCAAGTGGGCTGACGTCATCATGCTCACCATGCCTGACACCGAGCAGAAGGCCACATACGACGCTGATATCAAGCGTTATATGAAGGCTGGCAAAGCGTTGGCGTTCGCCCACGGCTTCAACATTCGTTTCAAGCGCATTCGTCCGCC
Organism: Bifidobacterium breve; assembly: GCA_945889715.1. Lineage (GTDB taxonomy): Bacteria > Actinomycetota > Acidimicrobiia > Acidimicrobiales > Ilumatobacteraceae > Casp-actino8. The sequence goes on from CAMDCI010000049.1 coordinate 2,834, forward strand.
CAAGGGCGTCGACATCATCATGATCGCCCCGAAGGGTCCTGGTCACTTGGTGCGTCGTACGTACACCGAAGGTGGCGGAGTTCCGTGCTTGATCGCGGTTGAACAAGACGCAACTGGCAATGCCAAGAGCGTTGCGTTGTCATACGCATCAGCCATTGGTGGCGGCCGCGCCGGCATCATCGAAACCTCATTCAGCGAAGAGACCGAAACCGACTTGTTCGGTGAGCAGGTCGTGTTGTGTGGCGGACTCACCTCATTGGTGCAGGCCGGATTCGAAACGCTCGTCGAAGCTGGCTACCAGCCCGAGATGGCGTACTTTGAGTGCTTGCACGAAGTGAAGCTTATTGTTGACCTCATGTACGAAGAGGGCATCGCAGGAATGCGTTACAGCATCAGTGACACCGCTGAGTACGGCGACGTGACCCGTGGACCACGCATCGTGACCCCAGCAACCAAGAAGATGATGCAGAAGATCCTCAAGGAAATCCAGTCCGGCAAATTTGCCAAGGAATGGATTGCCGAGAGCGAAAGCGGACGCAACAACTTCAATGCTCTGCGTAAGGCCGGAGCCGACCACCAAATCGAGACAGTGGGTAAGAACCTGCGCTCGATGATGCCGTGGATTTCGGCTGGTAAGCAGAAGGTCAGTGAAGCCTCCGGCGGCTGAGCCAGAAATTTAGTAAAAATCTAAATCCGACTTGTTAGGTCGGGAATTGACCGTTAGCGTGCCCTCCTGAGTTACTAACCAGGAGGGCACGACTATGTCTGCAGCAGAGTGGGGTTTTGAAACCCGTCAAATTCACATCGGTGGAGAACCCGATCCGACGACTGGCGCACGCGCCGTTCCGATTTACCAGACCACCAGTTACGAATTCCGTGACGCACAGCATGCGGCGAATCTTTTTGCCCTTGCCGAAGTGGGCAACATCTACACGCGCATTATGAACCCAACGCAATTGGCCGTTGAGTCACGCGTGAACTCGCTCGAAGGTGGCGTGACGACGGCCATTGGTTTGCCCGGAACATTGGTTGTGAGTTCGGGTCAGGCCGCCGAAACATTGGCGATTCTCACCTTGGCCGAAGCTGGCGATCACATCGTTGCTTCACCATCGTTGTACGGCGGTACGTACAACTTGCTGCACTACACCCTTCCCAAGATGGGTATTGCAGTTTCGTTCGTTGACGACCCGCACGATCTTGCACAGTGGAAAGCCGCTGTTCGTCCGAACACCAAGGCGTTCTACGGTGAAGTTTTGGCCAACCCGCGTAACGACGTGTTCGACATCGAAGGTGTTTCAAAGGTTGCCCACGAAGCTGGTGTCCCGTTGATCGTCGACAACACAGTCCCGACCGCTTACGGCATTCGTCCACTCGAGTGGGGTGCCGACATTGTTGTGCAGTCACTCACCAAGTTTGTTGGTGGACACGGAACTTCAGTTGCCGGTTCAATCACCGATGGTGGAAAGTTTGACTTCTCGGCTTCGGGTCGTTTCCCGAATTTCACCGAGCCCGACCCCAGTTACCACGGTTTGGCGTACTGGCCAGCGCTTGGTGCTGGCTCGTACATCTTGAAGGCTCGCGTGCAGTTGCTGCGTGACCTCGGTATGGCTGTCTCGCCGTTCAATGCGTTCTTGTTGTTGCAGGGTCTCGAAACTTTGTCGCTGCGCATGGAGCGTCACTGGAGCAATGCTCACGCTGTTGGCGAGTTCTTGGACAAGCACCCGCAAGTTGAAAGTGTCAATTACGCCGGCTTGACGAGCAGCCCGTGGCACGATCGTGCCAAGAAGTACTTCGGTGGCCGTGGCTACGGTTCGGTTTTGGCGTTCAACATCAAGGGTGGACGTGAGGCTGGCGAAAAGTTTGTTGCTGGTCTGCAGTTGCACAGCCATGTTGCCAACATCGGTGACGTGCGCAGCTTGGTGATTCAGCCGTCGACAACGACACACAGTCAGTTGACCGCTGAGGAGCAGGTTGCTTCTGGAGTGAACCCGGGTCTCGTGCGTTTAAGCGTGGGCCTCGAGTCGATCAAGGACATCTTGGCCGACCTCGAAATCGGTTTCGCCGCCGCCAAGTAACTGCCCATTTTCTGCCACTTTGGAATTTAGTTGCCGCCTAGCGGCAGCCATATTCCAAAGTGGCGGAATTGCGTGGGGGTTGGTTAGTCGGGGCGGTTGTCGTCGAGGAACTTTTGGAACTCGGCCGCTAGATCGTCACCTGACGGGATGAGTTCTTCGGCGCGCCGATCAAACTCAAGTTCAAGCATCTGCACATATCGCAACGCTCGATCGTCTTCAGAGACTGCGTCATCGTGAAGTGATCTCCAACGTTCCATCTCTTCTTCTAATTCACCGTGTCGCGTCGGTACACCCAGCACATGCTCGAGTTGACGCAACAACGCCGCTGATGCTTGTGGATGTTCGGCATTTCCTAAATAGTGGGGGACCCCAACTCGTAGCGAAATCGCCGGCAACTCTTCGCGTTCAAATTCGGTCTGCATCACACCAACCACACCAGTGATTCCTTGATACGACGGACTCGAGAGTCCAAGGGTGCGTGCTAACTGCGGATCGACCGTGCTGCCAACGACAAACGGCGTACGCGTATGTGGAACCGTGTCGGCTGACGCACCAACAGTCACTATTGCCTCACATCCAAGCCGTGAGTATGCGGCAACAACACATCGCACAAATGTGTGCCAACGAATATGGGGCTCGACACCAGACATTACGACGATGTCGCGGGAGAACTCGGGAAACCTCAGTGCAATGATCTCGTTGGTGGGCCACTCAATGATTCGCTCGTCGTTTTCATCAAGGCGAACCTCGGGTCGAATTTGCGTGAAGTCGTAGAACGGATCGCAATCAATTGATGCCACAACTTCGGCGGCGTTGTGTTGAACGAGGTGTTCAATTGCTGCAGTTGCGACACCAGCGGCATCAAACCAGCCGGTGAGAGCCAACACCATGACGGGTCGGCGCAGCGGAGCTGACAAGCCCTCCCATATCAAGACATCGGCGACTTCCATTCCTAGAGTCTCACCCGCGCAATGCCTCAACCACAACGTCGATGCAGGCTGTTAACGCCTGAACGTCTTCTGGATCGATGGCAGGAAACATGCCGACTCGCAACTGGTTGCGACCAAGTTTGCGGTAACTGTCGGTATCGACGACCCCGTTGGCCCTCAGGGCTGCACAAATATCGTTGGCATCTACTCCTCCCTCGGCTGGCGAAGCAATATCGATGGTTCCAACAACCTGCGAGCGCTGTGCTGGGTTGCTCACAAAGGGGGTTGCCCATTCTCGAGATTCGGCCCATGAATACAAAATGGATGAAGATTTGGCCGAACGAGCATTGCAAGCGCTCAATCCGCCGATTTCATTCATCCATTTAACTTGGGCATCAAGCATGACCACTGTGCCAAGCGCCGGCGTGTTGTAGGTCTGATTCGCTTTGCTGTTGTCGAGCGCAATCTTGAGATCGAGTGAAGCCGGAACCCAGCGCTTTGAAGCCGAAATCTTTTCAATGCGCTCAACGGCACGTGGCGAACAAGCGGCGAACCACAAGCCACCATCTGAGGCAAAACACTTTTGTGGGGCGAAGTAGTACACATCGACCTCCGCTGGATTCCAAAGCAGTCCACCAGCGGCCGATGTTGCATCAACGACTACTAACGCGTCGTCGCTACCGACGGGCCGTACGAGAGGCATCATCACGCCTGTTGATGTTTCGTTGTGCGTCAATGCGTAAGTGTCGATGCCCGCTTCGGATGTTGCAGTTGGGTGAGTGCCGGGGTCGGTCTTAATCACTGTCGGCTCGCCCAAATGTGGAGCCGCTGCAACGGCTTCAGCGAACTTTGATGAGAACTCGCCAAACACCAAGTGCTGACTGCGCTTGTTGACCAAGCCGAATGTTGCGACGTCCCAAAACACGGTGGAGCCACCATTGCCGAGAACGATCTCCCAGTCATCGGGCAAACCGAACAATTGGGACAAGCCTGAACGAACTGAACCCACGAGGTTCTTGATCGGCGCTTGGCGATGTGACGTACCCATCAGGGCTGGGCCGGCGGCGGCGAGGGCCGCCATCTGTTCGGGGCGAACCTTCGAAGGACCGCAACCGAAGCGACCATCGGCTGGCAAAAGATTGGAAGAAATGCGAATTGATCGGGGGTCAGTAATGCTCACTGTCTTAGCATGGCAGGCATGAGTTCGTTACCCCAAAGCAAGCGCACATCTTCTCGTCTCGCGGCTATCGCCGAATCAGCCACATTGGCCGTCGATGCCAAAGCCAAGGCCCTCAAAGCGGCTGGCGAAAACGTCATTGGTTTTGGTGCCGGCGAGCCCGACTTCCCGACCCCAGAGCACATCGTTGAAGCAGCCGTCAAGGCTTGTCGCGATCCGAAGATGCATCGTTACACGCCAGCGGCCGGACTTCCTGAATTACGTGAAGCGATTGCTGCCAAGACCTTGCGTGACAGCGGCTTTCAGACAACCGCCAATCAAGTACTCGTCACGAACGGTGGCAAGCACGCAGTGTTTACAGCGTTTGCTGCGTTGTGCGATCCAGGCGACGAAGTGATTGTGCCCGCGCCGTATTGGACCACATATCCCGAAGCAGTCACTCTGGCCGGTGGAGTGCCAGTGGTGGTCGATACCACTGAAGAAACCGGATTCCGTGTCACTGTTGAGCAACTTGAAAAGGCGCTCTCAAAGCGCACGAAAGTTTTGTTGTTTGTATCTCCCGACAACCCATCGGGTTCGGTGTATCCGCCCGAAGAAGTGAAGGCCATTGGTGAATGGGCCGTGTCACGCGGCATCTGGGTGATCACTGACGAAATTTACGAACACCTCACATATGGCCAACACAAGTTCACGAGCATGCCAACACTTGTTCCTGAACTCGCGAATCAATGCGTGATCGTTAATGGTGTTGCGAAAACTTACGCAATGACAGGTTGGCGCGTTGGCTGGATGATCGGACCAGCAGATGTGATGAAGGCTTCAATCAACTTCCAGAGCCATGCCACATCAAACGTCAACAACGTTGCACAAGCAGCAGCACTTGCAGCGGTTGCCGGAGACTTGACTGCAGTATCAATGATGCGCGACGCATTCGAACGTCGTGGACGCACGATGCATCGTATGTTGAACGATATTCCTGGTATTACTTGTCTAGAACCAGAGGGCGCTTTCTATTGCTACCCGAACGTCAGCGGTTTAATCGGAAAGACCTTCAATGGTAAGACTGCGAACAACAGCATGGAACTCGCTGACATTATTTTGTCTGAGGTAAAAGTGGCGATCGTTCCCGGCGAAGCCTTTGGAACAGCTGGCTATGCACGTTTCTCCTTTGCGCTTGGCGATACCGATCTTGAAGAAGGAATTCGTCGCATCGCTGACTTGGTCGCGCGTTCATAACTTCAACAAGTTTTTTCAATGGTTGAGCACGGGTGGACCGTGTGTTAGTTTCACTTCGTCGGCAATAGTCGACACATACAGAAAACAGCGAAGTCCGGTGAGATTCCGGCACTGTCCCGCAACGGTGGTGTAGCAAACGAAAGTTTGGCTAACGAGTCCGGTCGCCTGATCTGTGTGCGATAACCAACCCTCGAGGCAAGGGCGGATCGCGCAGGAATGGTTCGCCATCCTCGCACTCCTCTTGCTTCCTCAAAGCAATGGAGGAAGCTTCAATGAAAGCGAACCTAGTAAGTGTCCGTAAACCCGTACGTAAATCCACGCGTCGTGTCCTGATCGGGTCATTCATCGCATTGACGTCGCTTTTGGCGGCGTGTGGCGATGACAAAACTGAGTCATCAGTCAGTGTTGAAACTGAAGCGCCGCAACGAATTGTTTCGCTCTCGCCAACTCATACAGAAATTTTGTTTGCCGTTGGTGCTGGCGATCAAGTGATTGCAGTCGATTCAATGTCGAATTACCCCGCAGAATCTGCCGCAGTCTTAACCGAAATCTCGGCGTACGAACCCAATGTCGAAGCGATCTCGGCACTCGAGCCTGATCTTGTCGTCATTGGTGATGATTTCAGTGGTTTGGCTGAGCAGCTTTCGGCGATTGGTGTCGCATCATGGGTGAGTCCTGCGCCGTTGACGCTTGAAGAGGCTTACCAGCAGATCAATGATCTCGGAAAAGTTGTGGGGCATATCGATGAGGCTCAGACTGTCACGCAAAAAATGAAGGATGATATTGCTGGAATCGTTTCTGGTATCGAAGCACCTGCAACACCCGTTACCTACTACCACGAACTTGATGACACCTATTACTCGGTGACGGGCAATACCTTCATCGGTTCGATCTACGAACTCTTCGGAATGCGCAATATCGCAGATGCGACTGAAGGCGATACCGATTATCCGCAACTTTCGGCAGAGTTCATCGTGAGCCAAGACCCGAATGTCATTTTCTTGGCAGATGTGAATTGTTGTGGAGCGACTGCTGAAAATGTGGCCGCTCGTCCGGGCTGGTCGGGATTGTCGGCCGTCATGTCAGGAAACATTGTGTCCCTTGACGATGACATCGCATCACGTTGGGGGCCGCGTTTGGTCGACTATGTCCAAGCAGTCGCCGACGGGTTGAGCGCATTTGTGAAGAGCCAGGGCTAAATCAAAGATGTTGGCCGAACAAGTTCGCGATTCCGAAAGATCATGGTGGGTGCCCGTGGCATGCATCATGTTGGCGGTCGCGTTCTTGTTCGGTGCCATGGTCGGACCCGCTGGTCCAGCGTGGTGGCGAGTGCCCGCCGAATTGTTGAATCACTTGCCATTCATTCACATTAAAACGGGTGCGACAGAACTTCAGAGCACGGTGCTGTGGCAGATCCGCATGCCACGTGTTGTCCTCGCCGGAATTGTGGGATCAATGCTTTCAATTGCTGGAGCGTCGTATCAAGGAGTCTTTCGTAATCCGTTGGTAGACCCCTATCTGTTGGGTGTTGCCGCTGGTGCAGGACTCGGAGCAACAGTGATCATTGTTGCTGGGCGAGCGAGTAGTTCTTCTTGGCCAGTTGATCCGTTACCAATTGCAGCTTTTGTTGGCGGACTGATTGCAGTCATGATCACCTACTCAGTTGGCGCGGCGTTCGGCGCAGCAAAGTCGTCAGCGACTCTCGTTCTCGCGGGTGTTGCAGTGACATCACTCGCAACTGCCATTCAAACTTTCATGTTGCAAAGAAACACCGATGTGGTGCGTCAGGTGTACAGCTGGATTCTTGGCCGTTTATCGACAGCAACATGGCACGACGTGCGTTTAGTACTGCCATATGTTGTCGTGAGTACTGGAGTTTTGTTGTGGCATCGCCGGCTACTTGATGTATTGCGAGTTGGCGATGATGAAGCGCAGTCACTCGGTGCCCGTGTCGATCGCATTCGGCTGACTGTTGTGATAGCGGCAACTTTAGGAACTGCAGCAGTCGTGAGCGTGAGCGGACTCATCGGGTTTGTTGGAATCGTTGTTCCTCATTTAGTTCGGCTACTCGCTGGATCGAGTTATCGCCGAATCTTGCCACTCACGGTTCTTCTCGGTGCAGCATTCTTAATCGTCGCCGACATTCCTGGACGAATATTGTCCGATCCAGCAGAGACCCCAATCGGTGTGGTCACTGCGTTTTTAGGCGCACCTTTTTTCATTATCGTTTTACGTTCTCGTCAAGGAGCATCGCGATGACATCACTGGCATTTGTTGACGTATCTGTAAAGTACGGGTCTTCAATCGCCGTTCAAGGATTTACCGACACAGTTCGCCCAGGTGAGTGGTTGTGTCTCATTGGTCCCAACGGCGCAGGTAAGTCATCTTTGTTGCGGTCGGCTGCTGGTCTTGTTAAGCACGAGGGTGGCATTTTGGTTGATGGTTCGCCTCTGCACCTTCGAACGTCGCGTCGGCGTGCCGCTTTGGTGGCTCATGTCCCGCAGTCACCAGCAATGCCCGACGACATGACGGCAACTGAGTATGTGTTGCTTGGACGTAATCCGTATGTTGGATATTTCGGAAATGAATCCAAACACGATCGCATGATGGTTGCCCGAGTTATTGAACGTCTCGATCTTGAAGAATTCGCCGAACGTCGACTCGGAACACTGTCGGGTGGTGAGCGACAACGTTTAGTGATTGCACGCGCGCTCGCGCAAGAAGCTCCCATCATGTTGCTCGATGAGCCAACGAGTGCATTAGATATTGGTCATCAACAACAAGCCCTTGAACTAGTGGACAGTTTGCGTCGCGAGCACGGATTTACTGTTGTCTCAGCGATGCACGATCTCACCCTTGCGGGTTTGTACAGCGACCGTTTAGCTTTGCTCCATCAAGGTCACTGTGTTGCAACAGGTCCGGCCGAACAAGTGTTGAAAGCTGAGACTTTGTCAGAGTTCTACGGAGTCTCGGTGACCGTCCTTCACGAACCAGACGGCACGGTTGTCGTCGTGCCGCGCCGAACCGTACCTTTAGCTTGATTCTGGTGTCATTTCTGTTGGTATAGCCAACTTAAACAACACCAGAATCACAGGTCGACGACTACGGTTTGAGATGTGGAAAATACCTTTGATGCGACGACCATCAACCGACAGGTCGAAGGTCTCGCGGCATCGCATCAGTTGCTTCTGGAGCGCCTTGGTGCTTTGACCGACGACATGGTCTCACGACCCTCATTGTTGTCCGACTGGACAGTGGGCCATGTGCTTGCTCACATCGCTCAACAAGGCGACAGCATCACTCGTCTTTTTCTCGCCGCCGAATTAGGTGAAGTTATTGACCAATATGAAGGCGGCTTTGCTGCACGAGTGGCGGCCATCGAACGTGATGCATCCCTATCTGCGGACGAACATGTTGCTGGTGTGCGTCGTTCGATCTACGCCCTTGAAGGCGCCATTGCTTCGGCCCGCGAAGGTTGGTACGGATCAGCACGCATGGTCTCTGGCGTTGAAGTGCCCGTCACTGATTTGCCGTTGCGTCGTTGGCGCGAAGTTGAAGTTCATATGGGTGATCTCGGATTAGCAGAACTTCGGTGCGTTGGACCCGACTCATGGTCGTTGGACTATGTGCGACACGATCTGTCTGTGATGACAATGCAGTGGAAATCTCGGGGTTCAATGGGTTTGACCGATCTTCCTCAGCAGATTCGCACCCAGTCGCCGTCAATGCGCTTGGGTTGGTTGCTGGGGCGTGTGATAATTGTCGGGCTAGCACCGGCTGGATTGATGGGATGACCACTTTGAAGAAAGTTCGTAAGTCATGGCTGATTGTCGCAGCGACTGTTGCTTCGCTTGCGTGGGGTTCTCCAGTTTCGGCTCACGGACAGTTGGACTCATCGTCACCTGCTCCTTCGGCGGTACTTGAGACTGCTCCGAGCGAAATCAGTCTTGATTTCAATGAACCCGTCACGCCAGTTGCCCGTTCGATTGAGATCTATAACCAAGAGGGACAACGCATTGTCTTAGGCGAGGCTCTCGTGTCGCCTGAAGATCCTTCGGTGTTAATCGCCAAAGATGTTCCAGCAATTCCCAACGGACTTTATGTTGTTGCTTGGCGAGGCGTATCGAATGATGGTCATGCTATTGAAGGCGCCTATTCGTTCCAAATCGGTGCTTCGGCTCCAATTGTTGCCACGAGCGATCTCATCGCCAATGTTCTGTCGGGTCAAGACGGTCCGCAAGG
>CAMDCI010000050.1 GCA_945889715.1 Bifidobacterium breve
CGCGATGATTTCATTGTTGCAACTAAGTGCTTTTTCCCGACTGGCAAAAAGGCTTGGGAAGCAGGCAACTCGCGTCACAACATCATGCGCTCAGTGGAAATTTCACTCAAGCGCCTCGGAACCGATCACATTGATTTGTATCAAGTGCATTCATGGGATACCGAGACTCGCGTCGACGAAACATTGACCGCAATGGACGATCTTGTGAAGTCAGGAAAAGTTCGATACGTCGGATGCTCAAACGTGCTGGCATATCAACTCGCTCGTTCAGTTGGCCGTGCCGAAGTACTCGGTGTCAGTGGCTTTGAATGTGTGCAACCGCGTTACAACATGTTGTTTCGCGAAAATGAGCGTGAACTATTGCCATTGTGCGCAGAAGAAAACATTGCCGTCATTCCGTATAACCCTCTTGCTGGCGGATTTTTAAGTGGCAAGCACTTACGCGGTGCCCCAACCGAAGGGAGTCGTTTCACACTCGGATTCGCTGCTGGGCGCTACCAAGACAGGTACTGGCACGACCGCATGTTTGACACCGTTGACCAACTGCGCCCGATTGCCGAAGAGGCTGGCGTCTCAATGGCAACGCTTGCAGTGCAGTGGGTGCTCGCCAACCCAACGATTACGTCTCCGATCATTGGTGCAAGCCGACCTGAACAACTCGTCGACCCAGTAGCCGCAGTGGGAAATCCCATTGATGCTGGCATCAAAGCTCGTATCGACGAATTGACCTACGAATACCGCTTCGGCGATAACGCCCGCTGAATTAATTGCGGTCTGGCGCCCAGTTGCCATGAAAGCCGAACGGAACACGTGCGGGCAATTTCACCTGAGCCACATAGCCCCGATCAAAGTCCTGCGCATCAAGTACAACAAATTCAGTTGAGTCATTCGAACCATCATGCACGAAGGTCACTAACCAGCCATCATCCTCATCGGTGCTTCCGGGACGAGCAACAAATACTGGTTCGCCAGCTGCCCGCGAAACGCCATGATCAAAGACTTTGCGCTCTCCGCTGATGAGGTCGTGTTTGATGGTCGGCCAATGCATTGAGCCTGTATCAACCTGAGCGCAATAGCCGTAGCGATACGGCAGTCCAGTCAGCGATCCGCGATGTCGCGGGAATTCATTCACCGATGAGTCAATCGTGGTGACCGACACTCGCTTGGTAAGCGGATCAATCTCCCAGCGCATCAGTCGCGACACTGCGTCGCCGAATGGACCTAACAAGTCGTCGCGCATCATGAGGTCGTAAAAACACACGTCAAGCACAACTTTGCCGTCCGGAGTGTCGTAGGCATTCATCGGATGAAATACATAACCCACCGGCACATCAACCCACACGATGTCGGCTGCAGTGCCTTCTCGCGGCATGAGTCCGACTCGATTGCCGTACTCGGCATTCCATCTGAAGGGGAAACGACCAGTGAAAGCGAGATCGAAGTCAACCAGTACTGGTTGATCGTAAACGACGACGTAACGATTGGTGATTGACATGTCGTGCACCATTGACATACCTGGCAAAGGAATATCGACCGTGCGATTCACGCGACCGTCTTTACCAACCCGCACATACTGCACATGATCCATCCACTCGGCCCAGGCATAAACGATGGCATGCATCTCGCCGGTTACTGGATCTATTTTCGGATGCGCAGTGAATGCGCCAGGCAATGTTCCAAAAAAGTCATTACGGCCAACGGTTTCTAATTCGTACGACAACTCCACTGGGCATGCACCCGCTTCAACCATCGCCCAAGTGGTACCCGCAAATGAACCGACGTTGGTGTTGGGTCCGGTCGGAGAGTTGTTCCAGTTTCTGCCAGCGATATCGGGCAATCCCTTTGTTGCATTCACTGCCGTTGATCCGACATAACGATTGCGATACCACTCGGCGCGTCCTTCTCGTAATCGAATGCCGTGCACCATTCCATCGCCCACAAACCAGTGGTGAGTTGCTGGATCAACCCCACCAATCGGGTTGGGCCCGTTACGTAAGTACCGTCCGTTTAACTCTGGGGGCAACTCACCAACGACATGCAAATCGAAGGCAGTGACTTCTTCAGATATGGGAGCATAATTTCCCGAGAGGTAAACGTTGTTGCCGACGGCATCAGACAATGTGGACATGCCTCTTGTCTAACCGCCCAATGAGGCAGCGTCCAGTACCGGACCTCAGCCAAACGCCCAAAAAACATATAGCCCCACTGCGTGGTGGGGCTTTTGGTGGGCATGACGGGACTCGAACCCGGGACCTCTACCATGTCAAGGTAGCGCTCTAACCAACTGAGCTACACGCCCAAAAGCAGTCTTACCCTACAGCCTGTGCGGGGTCCTCGCCCACCCCATGGTCGCCATATTTGAGGCGCCCCAATCAACTTTTCCTATCGCAATCGCAGGGCGACTTCATTGGCCATCAGCCGGCCCGCACGAGTCAAAGTGACCTGCCCGTTGTTGACCCGTACCAATTCGCTCATCAATTCAAGATCGCTTGCACTAAACGAATCAATGGGCACACCTTCACGCATCCGCAGAGCCAGTTGCAATCCTTCAATGCGTTGAGCATCAACATCAAGAATTTCATTTGACGACTCAGCGCTTTGCAATGACTCAATCAATTCAATAAATCTGTCTGGCGTGCGCACATTCCACGAACGTCGACCATCGTGATGCGCATGCGCAGCGCTTCCAAAACCGGCGTAGTTGCCTTGAAACCAATACAAGCGATTGTGTTGGCACTCTCGTCCGGGACGTGACCAGTTGGAGACCTCATAGTTCTCCATGCCTGCTGCGGTCAACAAATCATCAACGACTTCGTACATCTCGGCCTGAACATCATCATCGGGATACCGACTGGGATCATCAGCAAGTGGTGTTCCCCCTTCAACAGTGAGTCCGTAGGCCGAGATATGGGTTGGTTCAAGTTGCACAACCGATGCAACCGTTGCGGCCCAATCGGCAACAGATTCGCCATGGACACCATAAATGATGTCGAGATTGATATCGGCAAATCCAGCATGCCGAGCCAGTTCAACGGACTTTTCAACATTTGCCGGATTATGAGTGCGTCCCAGCGATTGCAGAACATGGGCTTGCATTGACTGCACACCAAAACTCAGGCGATTAACCCCACCATCGCGGAAAATGTGCAACATCTCACTCGTGATGTCGTCAGGGTTGCATTCGATGGTTATTTCGGCGTCACCTATCGTTGGAATATGCGACAGAACTTTCATCAAAGCGTCCGGCGGAACACGCGTAGGAGTCCCACCTCCGACGAAAATTGACGTTGCCGTCGGCATGCCCTGCACAACTGCTCGCGATATTTCGGTCGCCAACGAGTCAAGATATTTCTCGATGATGTGATCACGATCGGTGAAGGTTGCAAAGGCGCAATAGTCACAACGATGGCGACAAAACGGAATATGGATGTAAGCCCCGTAACCCGGATTTTCGGAAGTTGCGCGCATTATGTCCTCGGCGATGCTTGAAACAGAACGCCGATTTCTTCAAGGTGCGCTCGAACATCATCAATGGCGACATCAAGCATGACGGCTATCGCCCGCACATCGTCGGCCCGAACTGTCAGAACCTTGCCATTGAAGTCTCCACGCTGAACCTGAATCATCGAGAGATACCGCGACAACGTCGCAAAACCCGAGCCATCAATTGTTGCCAACTTCACTAAATCAATAGCCAACTTTGTCGAAGCCGCAACAGAACGACCATCGTCAAGTTGTGCTTCCTTGGGCAACAACTGCTCAATCGGCACATCGTAAAAATCGGCCAAACGGCGTAGACGCGGCAAGGAAATCGATCGCTCGCCCCGTTCGTATGCTCCGAGAACTGAAGCTTTGAACTCTTCGTGAGAAACAGCTTCAACTTCTTGTAATGACAATTTCTTTTGCCGACGAATTGCTCGAAGTCGTTCTCCTACTCGAACGTTGTACTCAGCCGAAACTGCGTCATCTTCGTCAATGATCGGGGCCGACCTGCGGGCCTTCTTAACCATGGCGCGACCTCATATGACTCAACATCACGCCAGCAGCCACTGCAGCGGTTTCAGCTCGCAAAATACCACCAGGCAATGACACTCGCTGTGGCATCAAGTCCATCTCTTGATGGGTGAATCCACCTTCTGGGCCAATCACAAGCGTTGAAATATTGGTGGTCAAAGCCCCACCTTCAGGATCGGCAACTGCGATATTTGGTCCGTATGTGTCGACAAATTTTTCGACGGACGGACACACCTCGTGAATAGTCGGCAAGAACACCGAGCGACTTTGCATTGCCGCTTCGCGGGCAATCTTTTGCCAACGTGCTTGATTCTTTGCACCTTTGTCACTGTCCCAGCGCACAATTGAACGTTCAGTAATGATCGGAACAATGTGATCAATACCTAGTTCGGTCAATTTTTGAATCACCAAATCGGGCTTGTCGTTCTTGGTGACCGAAAATGCAACAGTCAACGATCGTAGATTTGTCTCAATGTGAACTACCGAATCGTCTATTGCCAATGCCGCCGACATTTCGTATGTACATATTCGCCACGAGCCGCGACCATCGCTCACAGAAACCGACTCACCACTTCGTAAACGAAGAACCTTTGCCAGGTGATGAAAATCATCGTCGTTGAGAAAGGGGGCGTTGACGTCAATGACAAACGCGTGAGCCGCGGCACGACGCCGCTCAATCATGAGAATGCCGACTTGATACGCGAGAAGAAACTTTTGTCAGTTGGCGCTACATCTTCGCCACGCTTTTCGGCGAATGTGCGCAATAACTCTGATTCATCATCGGATAATTTTGTCGGTACAACTACTTTGACAACAGCAATGAGATCACCACGACCCGTTGACTGCAAACGAGGAACGCCCCGCTTTTTTAGAACGAATTGTCGACCCGGTTGAGTTCCGGCAGGAATCAATAACGTCTCTTCACCATCAAGCGTTTCAAGTTCTATCGATACGCCGAGTGTCGCTTGTGCAATTGAAATTTCAACTTCAGTGATGAGGTTGATGCCGTCTCGTTCGTACATTGCATGCGGCTTCACGCGCAAGTGCACAAACAAATCGCCAGCCGAACCACCACGTTGACCAACTGCACCACGACCCGTCAATCGCAATGTTGAACCAGTATCAACGCCTGCTGGCACATCGACTTGGAATGTCTTTTCGGTGATCACGCGACCTTCACCGTTACAAGTTGCGCACGGTGTCGCGATGATTTGACCAAAGCCACGACAACGCTGACAGGCCTGCATTGAAACCATCTGACCAAGCAAACTTTGACGTACACGCTGAACTTGGCCAATGCCGTTGCACTCAGAACATTTCACCGGCTGAGTACCAGAGCCAGCACCCGAACCTGAACAGTCGTCACACACAAGCGCTGTGCGCACAGTCACCGGAACATTGGCACCAAAAACGGCTTGCTCAAATGACAGATCGGCCACGACTTCAAGGTCTTGCCCTCGCGGCGGACCTGCTGGGCCACGCTGTTGACCGAAAGGACTGCCACCGAAAAATGATTCGAAGATGTCGCCAAGGCCACCACCACCGCCAAAGAAGTCTCCGCCTCCGCCGCCGCCAGCACCCGACACTCCAGCTTCACCAAAACGGTCGTAGCGCGCCCGAGAATCGGCATCGGACAAAACTTCATAGGCCTGCGCAACTTGTTTGAACTTTTCTTCGGCGCTCGCATCACCAGGGTTGGCATCTGGGTGAAACTGCCGAGCCTTCACCCGATAGGCCTTCTTGATTTGGTCGGCTGAGGCATCGCGCCGTACATCGAGGAGTTCGTAATAGTCAGCCATAATCGTCGCAATTCTACAAAGGTTATTTTTCGATCACGACTGTTTAGCTCTCGCCGAGTCGCCGACCCAGTCGATCTGAGACAACCTCAACAGTTGCGAGGGCCTGCGGATAGTCCATGCGGGTCGGTCCGAGAACCCCAATTGTTCCGAGTTGCTCACCGTCCACCACTACTGGAGACACGACCACCGAGCAACTCGCCAGTGGTTCAATGCCATGTTCAGCACCGATTGAGACACTCAGGCCCCGGTCGAGAATGTCGCGCACCAGGGTCACCACTAAATATTGCTGCTCTAACGTTTGCAACACCTGGCGCACGACATCAACTGCGTCAAAAGCTGATGCCATAGATGACGCTCCTCCGACATACACCGAATCATCAGCGCCGACATGTCGAAGTGCCGCATTGGCTTTCTGACAAATCGCATCGACTCCTGCATCACCACTTAAAGGAATCTCACGTGCTCCCGCCAATACATGCCCGACGAGGTGGCGTTGCATCTGAACTGTTGCCGCTCCAAGACGAGTTTCAGATACTTCAGCGTCGAACTCAAGATGTTCACTTTCGACTGAACCATTTGACATCACCGCAACCACCATCGCTTGGCGGGCCGAAAGACCAACAATTTGAACAGATCGAATTTCTGCTCGTTCAACTTTGGGGCCAAGTACAACCGAGGCGTAATTGGTGAGACCAGCCACAAGGTGCGACGTGCGCGCCAGCAGTTCTTCCATGCCGCCGTGTGCTCCGTCAAAGAAATCACGAACCTGACCAACCTTGACATCATCAAGACGACCTGGCTGACTGAGATGATCAACGAAAAAGCGATAACCCTTATCAGTCGGAACACGACCAGCCGATGTGTGGGGTTGAGCTAAGAAACCTTCTTGTTCAAGAACCGCCATTTCGTTGCGGACGGTCGCAGAAGAGACGTTGATGTCGGGCGCGGTCGCGATATGAGTTGAGCCAACGGGCTGGCCGGTGCCGATGTACTCCTGCACCACTGCTCGAAGAATTGCGGTCTTACGGTCGTCCAACATGACAACAGCAATCTAGCGCACTGCCACGACGACTCATGTCCCCTCAAAACCCATTGCTTTATAACGAGCCAAGGCCTCGTCGCGCTCGGCATGATGATCAACAATCGGGGCGACGTACCCGATAGGCACACCAGCACCTTTTCGTTTTGGGTCGTGCG
Source organism: Bifidobacterium breve (assembly GCA_945889715.1). GTDB lineage: Bacteria > Actinomycetota > Acidimicrobiia > Acidimicrobiales > Ilumatobacteraceae > Casp-actino8. Next base: position 7,011 of record CAMDCI010000050.1, read on the forward strand.
GAGCATGGATCAGCGAACTCGGCAATGAAGCAAGTTCGGGAACAAAACGACGCACATATTCGCCTGCTGGGTCGTAGCGCTCACCCTGCAACATCGGATTAAAGACTCGAAAGTACGGAGCCGCATCGGTGCCAGTACCCGCCGTCCACTGCCAACCATGTGCGTTACTCGCCAAGTCGCCATCAACGAGGTGCTTCATAAAGAATTTGGCGCCCCACTGCCACGGCAAGTGTAAATCTTTCACCAAGAAGCTGGCCGTGATCATGCGGACACGATTGTGCATCCATCCGGTCTGAACTAATTCGCGCATTCCAGCATCAACAATCGGATAGCCAGTCTCACCTCGACACCATGCCGCAAATCGCTCTTCGGCGATTGGACCTTCATCATGAACCAGACCATCAAGTTTGCGATTGAGATTCTTCCAACCCGTATCAGGGAAACGGAACATCACATCGGCATAAAACTCGCGCCATGCCAGTTCGCTGCGATACACATCATGCGATTTGCTCGGCACCAAATCTGCAAGCAATTGCCGTGGGTGCACAATGCCCCATCGCAGTGCCGCCGACAAACGACTCGACCCATTCACGGATGGATCGTTGCGCCGATCCGAGTATCCATCAAGACCTTCTTCGCCGCGATGACGATATTCATTCCACTGATCAAGAACGGCATCTTCATTGGAAGGCGGTAAATCAAATTCAATGTCGGGTCGCTCCGGCGGACCTTCACACTTAACGGTGGGCGCTCCGTACCACTGCGGATCACGTGGCGAGTCTTGCGGAGCCGTCCAGCCAGCGGCTAACCAACGTTTTGAAAATGGTGTGAATACCGAATACGAGAGCCCGTCGTCTTTCGTCACAATGCCTGGATCAACTGCGTAGGACGAACCAACGCCATGCAGTCTCTTGCCCGTACTCTTCAGCCTGTTACCAACCTCGGCATCGCGGCGCCGACCGTACGGAGCAAAATCACGCGCCACATACACGTCATCAGCACCCACCTCTTCGGCAAGCGCAAGAATGACATCGACGGGGTCACCATGGCGATAGACCAAAGCTCGACCCATCGAATTGTCGAGCGCATTCAACGCATCGCACATGTAGGCCACCCGTGGCGCCCCAGCGTTCTTCAATAAGTTCGGGTCGACGACAAAAACTGGAACGACATCTGTGTGTTCGGCCAATGCCCGAAGAAGTGCTGGATTGTCGTTCAGTCGTAGGTCTCGACGAAACCACATAATCGCACGAGTCATAGTGAAACCTTACAGATCGGGGAATCGCAAACGAATTGCGTTGCCGTGTGCGGGAAAACCTTCAATATCGGCAAGTGCCAAAACGGTCGGAGCCAAACGACGTAGAGCCGCGTTATCGGCACGCGCAATCGCGGTGCGCTTTAAGAATGCATCAACTGTGACGCCACTTGTAACTCGCGCATAACCGTTGGTCGGCAACGAGGCTGGCGGACCCAAAACAAAATTACCAGCCGAAAATGGCGTGTCTTGACCAAGCAAAATTTCTCCGGCGTGCACGAGCATCTCAACAACTGACTCTTCAATTTCTGCGCGCACCACTAATTGCAAGTGTTCTGGCGCAAATTCATTGGCAACCAGCGCTGCTTCGGTCATATCTTTTACGAGAACACAGCCACCGTTGACACCAAGCGATGATGCAGCGGCTTCGGCTCGCACCTCTGGCAACTGCGCAATCTGTTTCACCAATTCAACTTCGGTTGCTGCGGCCAATGTGGCGCTCGTCGTAATTAACAAAGTGCAACTGTCGGTGCCATGCTCGGCTTCGATCAACAGGTCGGCAGCCAACCGAATCGGGTCGGCCGAATCGTCGGCAATGACAACGCTTTCGGTTGGCCCAAGCGCCATTTGTGTCGCTGTTCCGTACCGCTGCACCTCAAGTTGAGCGACGGTTACCGGCAACGAACCTGGTCCCATCAGTTTGACCACTCGCGGAATTGATTCGGTTCCAAAGGCCAGTGCGGCCACACCTGCTGGACCATTCACCCGAAAGATTTCGCGTAGTCCAAGTTCGCGCGCCACCGTGATGACAACCGGGTCGACCGCACCATTGGCACCAGGCTGGGGTGGCACAACGACTGCGATGTTCTTGACTCCGGCGACAACCGCTGGCGTACCTAGTTGCGCAAGAACACTTGGGTAACTTGCTTTACCGCTCGGACAGAATAAACCGGCAGAAGCAATCGCGCTGACACGCTCGCCCACCATCAAGCCCGGATCACTTTCAAATTGCCAGTTGCCAAGGTGACTCAAGAGTTGCTCATTGAACCGGCGAATGTGATCAACCATGTCGGTGATTGCCACACGTAACGCTGGATCAACCTTGGCTGGCGCAGATTCCCATTCGTCATCTGATACGCGTAGACCGGATGGAGATACTGAGACCTTGTCAAACTTGGCGAGAGCATCACACACTGCGGCGTCGCCTCGTTCACGAACATCTAGAACCAAGGCCGAAATCTGTTCGCGCAGTTCATGAGTGATGACCTTGTTCAGATCGCGGTCGACTAATGCCAAACGTTGTGCCGCATCAAGCTGCGACCATGTCAATTGACGAAGTACCGAAGAACGCGACATCACTGATCAGAGTACTAGGGGTTTCGAATTTGACGAAGTTGTTTTCAAGAAGTACACCACAATGGCCAAAATCAGAAGCGACAAGAAGCTTCCGTATGCGAGCGACCACTCTGGCCCCGCCCAGTCGGCAATCAGACCAGTCACTGGTCCGCCAATTGGCGTTGAGCCCAAGAACGCCACCGCCGACAAGGCCAACAAGCGGCCTCGCATATCGGATGGGCTTTGCTGCTGCACCAGTCCATTAAAAGATGACAAGAAGATCGCTCCCCCAATACCCAATGGCACTGCACCGACGAAGGCCAGCCAACCAGATGGCGCCCAAGCAACCATCGGCCCGGATATTCCAAGCACCACCACACTGCCAAAGAACAGTTTCAGCGATGCTTGTTTACGAGATGCCGAATACAAAGAACCAACAACACTGCCGATGCTCAATACCGACAACACCCAACCGAACCAGCGTTCGTCACCCCAACGCACCGCACTCAACTTGGGCAACGAAACCGAATAGTTAAAGGCGAACGTACTCACGACGACCAGCACAATGTGCAGCGACAACAATTGGCGGTTGCCAGTCACGAAACGCAGTGCGTCACGAACCGGCGTACCACCACGTGCTGCTTTTGGTGAGCTGAACAAGGTTTCGCGATTGATCATCATGAGTGATGCCAGAACGGCCATAAATGAAATGCCATTGATCGTGAACAACCACGCGGTTCCCAACGGACCGACTAACGCTGCTGCTAATGCTGGGCCAAAAATACGCGACCCAGTCATGACTGCGGTGTTCAAAGCCATGGCGTTACTGATGTCATCGGGCGGAACCAGTTCAACGACCAATCCCCGTCGCGCCGGATTATCAAAGGCATTGGCAAAACCGAGCAGCAACGACAACAGATACACAACTGGCACCGACACCAAGCCGGCAAAATCTAAAGCGGCCAAAAGCAACGCCTGAGCAGTCATTAACGATTGCATCAACAAGCACATCAGTCGCTTGTCGCGCCGATCGGCAACGGCCCCAGCCCATGCACCAAAAATCAACATCGGCAAGAACTGCATGGCAACAGTGATGCCAAGGTCAGTCGCTTTTCCAGTGAGGCGATACACCAAGATCGACATCGCCGTCGACTGCAACCACGAACCTACATTTGAGACGAGTAGCCCAGCAAAAAATAAACGGGCGTTGCGATTTTGTAACGAACGGAAGGTCTGCGAAGAACCCATGGGGTTCAGTCGTCCAACTTTAGGGCCGAAATGAAAACATCACCAGGCACTTCAACGCGCCCAATGGCCTTCATCTTCTTTTTACCTTCTTTTTGCTTTTCGAGCAACTTGCGCTTACGCGTGATGTCACCGCCGTAACACTTTGCCAACACATCTTTACGCTTGGCCTTGACGGTTTCGCGAGCGATCACTTTGCCACCAATGGCCGCCTGAATCGGCACATCAAACATTTGGCGAGGAATGAGCGTCTTGAGTTTTTCGCACATCCGCATGCCATAAGTGAATGACTTATCGCGGTGAACGATCATCGAGAAGGCGTCGGCAACGATGCCGTTGAGCACGATGTCTACTTTCACCAAATTACTTCGTTGATACCCGTCAAGTTCGTAGTCGAGACTTGCGTAACCCTGCGAGCGACTCTTCATTTGGTCAAAGAGGTCAACGACCACTTCTGCCAACGGAATTTTGTAATGAAGTTCAACGCGCTCGGGCGACAGATACTCGATCTTTGACATATCTCCACGACGCGACTGGCACAGTTCCATCAAAGTTCCGGTGTAATCCTTCGGAGTAATAATGCTGACGCGGAAATATGGTTCTTCGATGTAATCAATATTCTGCGGTGGCGGAAGATCGGCCGGGTTGTCGACCACTTCAACTTCGCCATTGGTTTTCATGACGCGGTATTCAACGCTTGGGGCCGTTGCGATGAGGGACAACCCAAATTCACGCTCAAGACGTTCTTTCACAATCTCCATGTGCAATAGACCAAGAAAGCCACATCGGAAACCAAAACCAAGCGCACCCGATGATTCAGGTTCGTAAGTCACGCTCGCGTCATTGAGTTTGAGTTTTTGCAAACTCTCGCGCAAGTTTTCAAATTCGTCTCCGTCAATGGGATACAGACCACAAAAGACCATGGGCTTCGGATCGCGATAGCCCGGCAACGCTTCAGTTGCCGCTTTGCCATAAATCGTCACGGTCTCACCCGAACGAGCTTCGGCGACATCTTTGATGCCAGCGATCAAATATCCAACCTCGCCGGGTCCGAGTTCGGCCACCGGAGTTGGCACCGGGCGTCGAACTCCGATTTCAATGATTTCTTGTTGCGTGCCGGCCTGCATGAACTGCACCCGAGATGTTGAGTTCAATCGACCGTTCATCACGCGAATTGACGACACGACACCGCGATATTGGTCGTACTGGCTGTCAAAGATCAAGGCTTGCAATGGAGCATCCGGATCGCCAACGGGAGCCGGAATGTGCTCACAGATGGCATCGAGCAGTTCAGGAACTCCGGCACCGGTCTTCGCTGAAATACGCAA
>CAMDCI010000051.1 GCA_945889715.1 Bifidobacterium breve
CGTTCGCTTGCCGTGAGCCCGCAAGTGTTGTTGATGGACGAACCATGTTCGGCCCTTGACCCCACATCGACTCGCCGCATTGAGCAGACCATTAGCGAAATCAGTGAGACCATCACTGTTGTCATCGTGACCCACAACATGCAACAAGCCCAGCGCGTTTCACACCGTTGCGCATTCTTCTTGGCAGCCGAAAACGAGCCAGGACGCATCATCGAAGAAGGCCCCACCAAAGACATTTTCACTAATCCTCACGATTCACGTACCAACGATTATGTCAACGGAAGGTTCGGCTGATGCATCGCATCAAGAAACTATTGATCTCTGCCACAATTTTGGCTTCTACCGTCACGATGGTAAACCCCTCATCGGTACGCGCCGAAGCACCCGTTGACGGAGCTGGTTCAACTTGGAGTCAAATCGCCGTCGACCAATGGCGTGCCGACGTTGCTCGGCAGGGACTTGTGATCAACTTCCAAGGCGTTGGTTCGACTGCAGGTCGTGCGGCCTACTACCAAGGTCAAGTTGACTTTGCTGTTTCAGAAATTCCATTTCAGGCTGCACTTGTTGATCGCAACGGAAACGTTGCGGCTGACGAGACAGCCTCTGCGGCCTCGCGGCCATACGCCTATCTGCCAATCGTTGCTGGTGGTACTGCATTCATGTACAACCTCAAGGCAAATGGTCAAAAAATTACTGATCTGCAATTGTCACCAACCACTTTGGGCAAGATTTTCAGTGGTCAAATCAATTTGTGGAATGACCCAGCAATTGTTGCGGATAATCCTCAGCGAGTCATGCCAGCGACACGCATCAAGCCAGTCATTCGTTCGGACGGTTCGGGTACATCAGCGCAATTCACGGCATACTTGGCCAGCCAAGCACCCGATGCTTGGAGCTACGTATGTCAACAAGCCAGTCTCGGATCTGGTTGTGCGCCAACTTCGCTGTATCCCGATTACCCCAACAGTGGTTTTGCTGCCCAGCAGTACTCAGACGGTGTTGCCAACTATGTTGCCGCTCCATATAACGAAGGAGCAATCACCTACGTCGAGTATGGATACGCTAAAGAACGTGGTTTCCCTGTGGCCTCAGTGAAAAATGCATCTGGTGCATACACCCAACCCGTTGCCGTCAATGTCACCGTTGCTTTGCTCGGAGCCCGCATCAACGATGATGGAACACAGGTTTTGAGTGGCGTATACAGCAACTCCGATGCTCGGGCATATCCAGTATCGAGCTATTCATACATGATCATTCCAACAAGCGAAGCCTCGCCGTTTAGTGCCGCCAAAGGTGCAACTTTGTCAGACTTCATCTTCTACTTCTTGTGTGCAGGTCAACAAAAAGCCGAACAACTTGGTTACGCACCTCTACCCAAGAACTTGGTTGAATATGGGTTTACAGCAACCGCAAAGATTCCTGGTGCTACCGCAGCCCCGGCCATTGATAGTTGTGCCAACCCCACCATCACTGGAGACTTCCTCGTGACCAAGACTGTCGCAACTACGGCTGCGCCTGCTGCGCCTGCTGCGACGACCGCGCCTGGTGCAACGACTGCTCCAAGCAAGACTCCTGGTGCCACACTTGCTCCTGGAGTCACGACAACAGTTGTGCCCGGCAGCGAAACAACCGACTCAACTGTTCCAACCGATGGCGCCGTTGCAGAGGCCGCTCCAGTTGATGCCGCACCACCGACTCCTGGTGTTGCCATGGCAACAAGTGTGGTGATTGAAGAATCTGGTTCTGGTACGTCGGTATTCGTCTACTTGCTCATCATGATTGCTATCTTGCTGATTGTGTTCTTGCCACCGATTATCGCCGCCCGCCGCCACCCTTCAATCAAAATATGAAGCGCCGTACTCTGATTGCGCTGATAGCACTCACGCCTTTACTTGGTGTGGCGTGCAGTGACGATGAAGCAGCAATGTCAACAACAACGTCAGCTGCCCCAGAAGTTGGCAATCCTGATCCGCCAGTTCCTATAGACATCAACACCATTCCTTACAAGCCCGGTGACCTCGTTGCCTTGGGTGATGTCAAGATTCAAATCGGAGTTCCAACATCCTCAGAAGAAGATGTCTTCTCATTTGACGTGACTGTAACGAGTGGATCGCTTGAGCCCTTCACTATTGCACCGAGCATGTTTCTGGTCTACACGCTGGACGGCAAGTCATACATTCCTGAAGCTGGTAGCACAACCGAACAGTTCGGTGACTACACGCTCCAATCTGAAGAGGTCTACCAGGGCGTCTTCTCCGTCAAGATTCCAACTGATTCCGAACCAGTGATGTTTCTAGCTGACCTCAGCCCAATTGGCGATCGTTATTTCCCGGGTGCATGGATCTTTGATCCGAACTTCACACCCGAAACGCAAGAATAATCAACTCGGTAGTTGGCCAACTTTTTCGTTGGCTCCAACTTCTTCCCATTCGTGTCCGCGTCGAATCAAAGCCGACGACGACGGTAAGAACACCAACGGCACGTTGGCAAGTTTCTTCGCACGAGCATGTCGGTCAACGGTGACCGTTTCTGATTGAGTCACTATTGCCATACCGGTCAATAGGCCGAGACCAAGCGCAAGCGCACCGCCTCGTGGGTCAATCATCGGATCACAAAAAGCCGAGGCCGATGCCCCGACGCCAACAACCAAGCCGCCTTCTTTCAACACATGTTGCACTGCTTCCCACACTGGAGTGTCTTTCAAAACACTGCGCATGTGAATCGGGTTGTCTCCGACAAACCACACCGCATCAGCCTTACGGACAGCAGAGATTGCATCTTTATCTTCGGCTTCATTGCGGCGCATCACCATCAAAGGCTTGACTTCCACACCCAATCGTGAGGCCCATGCGTTTGCCGCGTTCACCAAAACCTCTGGCTGCTCAAATGCATCGGCAGTTGGCAAAACAACAATCTTTTTCGCCTTCACTTCTTTCAACAAGCGCGCGTCGAGTTCGTCGTGAAGGCTAAATGCGCCTCCGCCTTGCAGTGCAATAATTCCAGTCATGTCACGAGCGTACGCCGTAACGACGTCTCACTAGAGCGCTTTAGGCCGTTTCGAGCAAATGTTCTTCAAGCGCCAACCAATGTTGATCTTCAACACCGATCGTTAAGCAATAGTCACGAATCGTTCCGTGGGTTTCACGAATGTCAGCCAGAAGTCCCTTGATCGAATCTGGGTGGGCCGACATCAACACTGGTGGCATGGTGGCAAAACGCTCAGCAAATTCGGGAGAAACAACTTTGGCCCACTCGCGAGTCTTTTCACCAGCAAGTTCGCTCATCGCATAGTCGGCATACACAATCTCGTCGGGCACTCCGAGGCCCGATAGCAAGAGCGCTGCAAGAAGTCCGGTGCGATCTTTACCGGCGGCGCAATGAAAGACCACCGGACCATTGTCTTGGTCGCTCAAGATGCGCAAGGCCTCACCCAACAAGTGGCCGCCCTGCTGCAACATCAGGTGATACTTCTCTCGTAGAAATTCGGCTTGCTCGCCCTTCCAGTCGTGGGCTTCGCTCATGTCCCACGTGCGATCAATGATTGATAGATGATGAAACTCGACGTCGTATTGATCAACCGGGAACGTGCCGCGTTCTGACAACTCTTCGGTGGTACGCAGATCAATGACTGTTCGCAATGCGAATGGGCGCAATGCCTCAACATCTTCTGGTGTCAAGCGATACAGGCCATCAGCACGAAACACTTTCCGCCAAGCAGTGCGGCGGCCATCGTTTGTGGGGTAACCGCCCACGTCACGAAAGTTATGAACGGCGAACAATTCAATGAGGCGATCGGGGTGGTCGAGAAGTTCAGCAATGGCTGCAGGCGTTGGAGTCACGGCTAGAGAGTACTTGCCCCAGGTGAACGCTTGGCTTTGCGATAGTTACCAATTGGTAACTATGCTCACTTCGTTGTCTTGGCCATTTGGCCCATCTCAGGAGTAATTACATGGCTATTCAGACTGTCGGAGTTGTCGGTTCAGGAATCATGGGTTCGGGTCTTGCCGAAGTCATCGCTCGTGGCGGAATGAACGTCATCGTGCGCTCACGTAGTCAGGCCACCGCTGATGCCATGGTTGCATCGGTTGCCAAAGGACTGGCCAAGCAAGTTGAAAAGGGTCGCCTCACCGAAGATGACAAGGCGGCAATTCTCGGACGCATTACTGCAGTGTCTGAACTCAGCGCACTTGCCGATTGCGATCTCGTCATTGAAAGCGTTGTTGAAGACCTCGACACGAAGAAGTCTTTGTTCACCGAACTTGATCGCATTGTGAAGCCCACTGCAATCATTGCAACCAACACATCGACTCTGTCGGTCATCGATCTTGCGATGTGTACCTCGCGTCCCGAGTTGGTGTGTGGTATCCACTTCTTCAACCCCGCTACTGCAATGCCCCTCGTCGAAATCGTACGCCCGTTGTCGGCAAGCGACGCAACGATTGAAACTGCCACTGCTTTTGCCACGACGTGCGGCAAGCAGCCAGTACAGGTAAAAGATCGCGCCGGCTTCATTGTGAACGCGCTGCTCTTCCCGTATCTCAACAACGCCATTCGCATGCTCGAACAGGGCACTGCAAATATGGAAGACATCGATACCGCCATGAAGGGCGGCTGCAACTTCCCCATGGGGCCGTTCGCTCTGCTCGACCTCGTTGGCCTCGACACCTCGTTGTCCATCCTTGATGCGCTCTACAACGAGTTCCGCGACCCCAACTATGCCGCAATGCCCACATTGCGCCGCATGGTTGCTGCGGGCCAATTAGGTCGCAAGTCGAAGGCTGGCTTCTACAGTTACTGATGTGCGAGCCGCTGATGTGATGCCTTGGGTGTTGACGCCCGACAACATCGGCGCGTTCACTCGCCCACAAATTGAGTTTCCAGAATCTCAATTCGACTTTGACACTGTGCCGATGGGCGACGATGACCTCGTTGCCATCGGTGCCGATCTTGAACCATCAACACTGATTCACGCGTATGCCAATGGGCTTTTTCCCATGCCCATGAACGGCAAGAAAATTGGGTGGTGGTGCCCAGTCACGCGCGGCATCATTCCACTCAACGGACTAAGCGTGTCGCGCTCGTTGCAAAAACATCTCAAACGATTCACGATTCGTGTTGATACATGTTTCGCTCAGGTGATGAAAGCCTGTGGTGATCCGAGTCGACCCCATGGTTGGATCAATCTTGAATTCATTCGGGCCTATTCGTACCTGCACGCGATGGGTTGGGCCCACAGCGTTGAAGTGTTTCGTGATGACCAACTTGTCGGCGGCGTCTATGGGGTTCGGGTTGGCAAGCTCTTTGCCGGCGAGAGCATGTTTCACACGCAAACCGATGCTTCAAAGGCCGCTCTGGTGGCCCTTGTGGCGCTCCTCGAAGCTGCGGGCATCACGCTCTTCGACGTGCAGTGGACCACGCCACACCTGGCATCTCTTGGCGCAGTCGATATTCCTCGCGAGGAGTATTTAGCTTTGCTCGCACAGGCGCAAAATCGCAACTAGCCCGACAGACTACGAACTATGGCTGAATCAGCAGACAAAGCAATCCGTCGCGACGAACCGTGGTTGATGCGCACCTACTCGGGGCACTCAACAGCCAAGGCGTCAAACGAGCTCTACCGCACCAACTTGGCCAAGGGCCAAACCGGATTGTCCATCGCTTTCGACCTTCCTACCCAAACTGGTTACGACCCCGACTCACTGATGGCTGCCGGAGAAGTTGGCAAAGTTGGAGTACCAGTTGCGCACCTCGGTCACATGCGTACATTGCTTGACGGAATTCCGCCAGGCCAAATGAATACATCGATGACCATCAATGCGCCAGCTGCATGGATGCTTGCGTTGTACATTGCCAATGCCGAAGAACAAGGTGTTGCACCCGGTGCATTGCGCGGCACCACGCAGAACGACATCCTGAAGGAATATCTCTCACGCGGAACTTATATTTTCCCACCTGTTCCATCACGTCGACTCATCGTTGACATGGTTGCTTGGTGCGCGAACAATGCACCCAAGTGGAACCCCATGAACGTGTGCTCGTACCACTTGCAAGAAGTTGGAGCAACACCAGTTCAAGAAATTGCATTCTCATTAGCTAACGCCGTTGGCATCCTTGACGCTGTTCGTGATTCTGGTCAAGTACCGCCCGAACAATTCAGTCAGGTATTCGGCAGTATTTCATTCTTCGTCAATGCCGGAATTCGTTTCATCGAAGAGATTTGCAAAATGCGCGCATTCACCGAACTGTGGGATCGCATTGGTCTCGAGCGTTATGGCGTCACCGACGAAAAGGCCCGTCGCTTCCGTTATGGCGTTCAAGTGAACTCACTTGGTCTCACCGAAGCGCAACCCGAAAACAACGTTCAACGCATTGTACTGGAAATGCTTTCGGTTTCGTTGTCTAAGAATGCACGTGCCCGTTCAATTCAGTTGCCCGCATGGAACGAAGCTCTCGGATTGCCACGACCGTGGGATCAGCAGTGGAGCCTGCGTATGCAACAGGTTTTGGCTTTCGAAACTGACTTGCTTGAATATGCCGACATCTTTGATGGTTCCACCGTTATTGAAAAGAAGACTGCCGATCTGCGCGACGCGGCATGGGCCGAGTACGAAGAAATCTTGGCGATGGGTGGCGCATTCGAATCGGTTGATACCTTGAAGGGTCGACTCGTGAAGTCGATGGCCGAGCGTACCCGCCGCATTGAAAGTAGCGAACAAATCGTTGTGGGCGTTAACAGTTACACCGAGTTTGAAGACTCACCACTTGGCGGAGAAGGAAACATCGTCAAAGTTGATCACGATGTTGAGCGCCAGATAATCGAAGATGTGGTGGCATGGCGCGCCAAGCGCGACGACGCAGCAGTGCAAGCAGCACTCACCGAACTTCGTCTTGCCGCACAAGGTAACGACAACATCATGGACCCTTCAATCGCGCTGGCTAAAGCCGGCGGAACAACCGGCGAATGGTCGGGTGTGTTGCGCCAGGTGTTTGGTGAATTCCGTGCACCAACGGGCGTCGCTGCTGCAGTTGGTAAGCGACCTGGTGAACTCGCCGCAGTTGCCGCTTACGTACGCACGATTCCTGGTGGTCCACCGAAGCTTCTCGTGGCTAAGCCTGGTCTTGACGGTCACTCAAGTGGCGCTGAACAAATCGCCGTTGCTGCTCGCGACGCTGGAATGGAAGTCGTGTACTCGGGTATTCGTCTGACACCTGAACAAATTGCTGCCAGTGCTCGCGACGAAGACCCCGATGTCATTGGACTATCGATCTTGTCGGGTTCACATATGGCTCTCGTGCCTGCGGTGATTGCTGAACTAAGAAAAGAAGGCGTCGACATCCCGGTTGTCGTCGGTGGAATCATCCCCGAAGAAGACCGGCCAGTGCTTTTAGCCGCTGGTGTTGCTGCCGTGTACACACCAAAAGACTTCCGGTTGAGCGACATCATGCGCGATATCGCCGAAATTGCTGCTGCTAACCGCAAGTAATTTCAGGAGTCTTTTTCAGACATCAACTGGGGTTTGCGAGTCGATCCAACGTTCAAGCGTCGGGCCGCTCTCGAAACTTGTAATCAGTGCGTAGCGCGGATGATTGTGATTGTGCACCACAACATGCCAGAGACGTTGCGTGTCAACAACAAAACGTGAACCTCGATGTAGAGGCACTCGCCGTTCGGTTGAACGATCGGGCAAACCGTCGGCATCATTGTCCATCAAGAGCATGTAGCTGTCGGGTTGATCAGTGAGTTCGATCCATGAACGCACAACCCAACCTTCGTTGTCGGGGTTGAATCGATTGTTGTCGTCACGGTGGAACGAACGAATCGCGACATCATGATCTTGCGGCTCGAGTTTGATGATGCGCACTCGACCAAAATTGGCGCCGACACCATCAACGTATTTCTTGATGGTTGGAGCCTTTGCAGCGTTGGATGTCCAAAGAGCGTCCTTATCGGTTTTGCCCTTGTCCCAAAAGCCACGGCAATCAAGTTCGCCATCGGCCGATGCGAGCGGTGCGAAGTTGGTGTCACCACCACTCTTCCAATCCATGTACTCGAGTGATTCCCATTCATTGCTCGGAATGTCCACGTCCATGGAGCGCAAAATGATGAACCCGTCTTTTTCTAGAGCCGACATGCGATAGTGCGGAGACTGAAGGGGAATCGCGACCGACCAGTGTTCTTTATTCGGCCAGAAGGGGGTGGCGCTGTCCGTGCTCATGGTTTCAGTCTACGAATCGGTACGAAAGTATTCAGGGCACTAGGTCATGGCCCCGCAGGGTCAGGGTGCCATTGTTGTTGAAGAGCCCGTTGCAGCGACAGTCGTTGCGACAACAGCGGTCGTCGACGGTGCAGTTCCGTTACCAGGAATCGCCAACTTTTGACCAGCCTGAATCGCATCGGCATTGGCCAATCCGTTGGCCGCCACAATGTCGGCAACAGTGACACCGAATGATGCGGCAATGGCCGACAACGTGTCACCTTGTTGAATCGTGTAGAACTCGGGATTGGCAGCAAGTGTTGTCGTTGTTTCGAGCGGAATTGTTGTGGTTGACTCAGCGACCATCACCGGCAATGTGGCAGCAACTTTGGTGTCTTCGCCACCGCAAGCACTCAACAACGAAATCAAACCCGACAGGGCAGCAACACCTACGACTCGACGATTGTTCACAAGTTCACAGCGTAATGGGATTCTGGTGAGAAATATTCCCTATTTTCGGTGATTTTCCTCACCAGAATCACACTGAATCAGGTGTGGCGATGGCTCACGTAATGGGCGAGCAATTCAAGTTCAACTTTTGCTGAGTCAAGTATCGGTATTGCCTTCAACGCGTTGATCGCCTGATCAGTGAGGGATCTGATGAGGGTTTCCATTTCATCAAGTGCGCCACTTTCGCGAATTGCTTCTTGGGCTTGTCGAATATCGTCGTCCAACAATGCATCACGACCAACTTTTTCAAGCACTTTCAACTGGCTTTCGTTCGCTCGTTCAACGGCAATCGCCATGAGTGGCGTTGGCTTTCCTTCGCGTAAATCGTCACCGACCGGCTTGCCAGTTAATGCAGTATCTCCGAATGCACCCATCACATCATCACGCATCTGAAAGGCATCGCCGAGAGGCAAACCGTATGCGCTCAACAATGGCAACAACTCGTGCTGGCGTTCGGGAGCAGCCAACATTGCTCCTAGATGTAGCGGCCGTTCAATGGTGTACTTGCCACTCTTGTAGCGGCAGATGCGTTCGGTCTTGTAGCGACGACGTTCATTGAGCGAAGTACCGATGAGGTCGAGCAACTGACCGATGTTCAACTCAATACGAAGTTCGTGCCAGATTTCGCGGGCCGCCAATGGTGCATCGCCCAAGAGTTGATCGCTGTACACAAAGGCCAAGTCGCCAACCAAGATGGCGATACCTTCTCCGTAACGTCGAGCCTCGCCACTACCACCAGTCGCACGATGCTGATCGGCAAAGACCTCGTGGGTGACTGCCGCGCCGCGCCGAGTGAGCGAGCCGTCCATGATGTCGTCGTGAAATAGTGCAAAAGCGTGCAGAAGTTCAAGGGCCGCACCAGTATCGAGGCTCACTTTCGATTCGGGGTCTCCACCAGCACCAACGAAACCCCAATGACTAAAGGCCGGCCGAAGTCGCTTACCGCCCGACGCAACCAGACGTCGAATCTCGGCAACCGGACTTGCTAAATCGGTATCAAACCCCGACCAGCGGGCTTCTTCAACAGCAAGAAATGCCGAAAGATGCGCTTCGGTGCGTCGCGCGATATCGACGAGTGATTGCGGAGGGCTTGAACTCACGATGTCAGGTTAGAGGCGACTAGCCCTCAAGTCCGTTCACAACATTGTCGATTTGCAGTTTGGCGTTACCGATTCGGTCACGACACAAACGAATCAGTTCTGATGCGCGTTCAACACGACTTGCCAACACATCAACGTCGACATCGGTTCGTTCGAGTTCGGCCAAAATCGTTTCAAGTTCTTTAAGCGCTTCGGCATAACCGATTTCTTCTTCTTTTTTCGTAGCCATGATGTCTCCTTTAGTTCACTGTGCTGGTGACGTTTCCGTCGTGAAGCACTGTTGTCAAAATTTCTCCGGTTGTGACGTCGCCAACGTTGCGCACGATTTTTCCGTCTGCACCGCGAGTGATTGACCAACCGCGAGCCAATACATTTTTCGGATCTAACAAACGCACGCGTGATTCGTAGTTGTCAATACGGGTGTTGAGGTCACCAATTAATTGAGGGTCTCGTCGAATAAGTCGCGCGATGCGATCACTGAGTCGTTCGTCGGCACGTTCAACTGCGGTGCGAGTGTGAATTCCAATTTCGCGAGCGACATTATTCAGCCGATTCGTTGAATCTGCTAATTGTTGAGTTGCTAATCGAGCAATCGCATCCCAATTAGCCGCAGTTTCATTGATGAAATCGTTCACTCGCCCAATGAGTGCAACAGCACAAGCCGTTGGCGTTTTATGCGCTTCAAAGGCCACATCGTCTGCAACATGACGGTCGATTTCGTGTCCGATACCTGTGAAGACAGGAAGTGCCGATTCGGTAATCGCCAGCGCAATTGATTCGGCATCAAAGGTTGAGAGCTCAGCCTTACTTCCACCTCCACGAATCAAAACAATCGCATCTAAATCATCACGCTGACCTAACCGAGAAATCGCTTGCGTTATTTCGCGCACTGCATTGTCACCTTGCACACTCACATTGGCGAGGTGTAAGTGAAAACCGATGTCGCTACTTTCAATTTGATTCTTAAAGTCAGCCCACGCCGCGCTGGTTCCACTTGTGACGACTCCCAAACGAAGTGGCACTGGAGATATGTCCACTTCTCGGTTGAGATCGAATACACCCATTTCTTTGAGCTTGCGAATGAGTTCTTCGCGTTGCAACGCAATCTCGCCAAGCGTGTAATTGGGATCAATGCCGCGCATGATCATCGACAACTTGCCAAAGCCGGCGTAGAAGTCGAGGCTGCCGTAAATACGAACCTTGACTCCGTTCACAAGATCGAGGCCACTCTTCATCAAGATGGGTCGCATCTTGGTCATTTCGCCGCCCCACAAGTTGACGTTCAACTGATTGCGCTTGCCATCGGGGGTCTGCTCAACCAAGGTGAAGTAGGTGTGCGGACCTTTCTTGCTGAGACCAGAAATTTCGCCCCACACCCACAGACCGGCGTCGAAGTTGTCGTTCAGGACCTCATTGATGGCGTCGGCCAATTCGGAAATCGAATAGGTCAGCAAAACCTCGTTGTCGAATTCGTCCTCGAACTCGTCAAGGTCGTCTTCGAGATCATCATCATCAAAGTCATTGGGCATAGCAATTAAGAGTCTGCCCGATGGCGATGTAGTTTGGAAGATGTGACTGGAACACTTGTGATCTTGCGCCATGGCCAAAGTACCTGGAACCAAAAGAATCTCTTCACGGGCTGGCATGATGTGCCGCTCACCGACAAGGGTCGAGATGAGGCTGTAGCCGCCGGCCGAACGATGCTCGAGGCTGGGCTGTATTTCAACACCTCGCACACCTCACTGCTCGAGCGGGCGGTCTTGACCTGCAATATGGCGCTGGAAGCTATGGGGCAGGTGTGGTTGCCGGTCAACCGAACTTGGCTTCTGAATGAGCGCCATTACGGTGCCCTGCAGGGACTCGACAAGAAAGAGACCACCGAACGACATGGCGCCGAGCAGACATATGTCTGGCGACGCAGTTTTGATGTTCCGCCCCCGTCTGTTGACACCAGTAGCCCGGAACACCCTGTGAACGACCGTCGATATCGGTTGCTTGACCCGAGCCTGTTGCCAGGGGCCGAATGCTTGAAGGATGTCGTGGAGCGAGTGTTGCCCTATTGGAACGAGTCGATTGTCCCCCAGTTGCGCGATAACCAAACGGTGTTGGTGACTGCTCACGGCAACTCGTT
>CAMDCI010000052.1 GCA_945889715.1 Bifidobacterium breve
TGGCGCGGTCACGGTCTTCACCAATTCGAAACCCATGACTTGGGTATAGAAGTCGTAATTGGCCTGGACATCATTGATGGCGATGGCAACGTGGTGAAATCCCATAGGTTCAGTATGACGCATGAGTGAGGTCAGCGAAAGACCTGAACGTGGCTGTTTCAACGGAAAAGTTCCCGATAGCCATGGAGTGCTGGCACAATAGATCCATGCTGTTCGGAGACGCCAAGACATTGTTGGGTTGGCTGATTCTGGCTTTAGGTGGCGCACTTTTCGCCGGCAACGTTATGGCCGTCGTCAAACCACCGCCGGCACCTAAAGAGGGTGACCTGTCTCGAGCACCGTTGAGCCGCAGCATTTTTATGGGCACACTCGGTTTCATCGCTGCTATCTGGGCCTTGGCGACCCTTTTGTCGTAAAGACCTGTCATGACTGAACAACGACTGCAACAACAACTGGACTTCTTGATGGAGATCGATCAACTGAAACAAGTTGAACGACAAACTGCAATCACTAGCGGCTCGCGTCGTGAAAATACTGCCGAGCACTCGTGGCACTTGGCGATGTACGCGTTGGTGTTACAAGAGTGGAGCAATGCCGATGTCGACATCGCGCACGTGCTCGCTCTGTGTTTGGTGCACGACATTGTTGAAATTGATGCGGGCGATACTTTCGCGTATGACACCAGTGGTTATGCCGATAAAGATGAACGCGAACAAAAGGCCGCCGATCGAATCTTTGGTTTATTGCCCAACGATCAACGAGATCACCTTCGTTCATTGTGGAACGAATATGAAGCTCAAGAAACTCCCGAGAGTCAATTTGCTAATGCGGTTGATCGCATGCAACCCGCGATGCTCAATCACCATGCCGGAGATGAGTCACCGTGGAAACGTCATGGGGTGAGTTACCCGCAGGCAGTGAAGCGGCTCTCACCGATTGGCGATGGTTCATCGGCGTTGTGGAGCCACACCGAGATGTTGATCAAGCAAGCACGCGACCGCGGTCAATTGACCGAAGGCTAGCTACCAGGCGTCAACGCCTTCAATTGCAATTATCGCTCCACCAACAATGGTGAGCAACATCGGACTTCCCTTCACAATTGCTGACAAATCAGTATTTGGAATTTGCAATTCTCTCGCATCGCTTTTGGCCAGCTCAAAATACTTTGACACGGTAATTGCGGTATTGGCCTCGCCCGATGTTGACAACGAGACGAAAAGAATCGAATCTAAATACGCCGGATATAGACGCAGACCTTCATTGTCAGGAAGCCGTCTATCTAGTGAGTCACGTATATCAAAAACAAAACCTTGTTCATTTTCGTCGAGCGCACTCACTAGGTAACCGACGTAAATTCCGTCAGGTAAATCGTCGGCGATGTAATCGCCTTCGAGAGTGGCTGACTCAACACTTGAAACTTCTGCTGGCACCTGTGGCGGATCAACTCCAGTCCAATCATCAATCACTTGATCAACATCTAGATCGCCAAGCGTGTCGCTATGGACGATGACTGGATTACCAAGATTGCTCGGATCGGTTGCCGATGGACCTGTTGATGTGGCATCGGTGTTGATTGGGGCTGAACTGATATCAACATCTGGTGCAATTGTTGTGGTGTCGATGCCGATGGGCGTGGTGTCTGAACCTGGCGATTTTTGTATCTGGGAAATCAGCAATACGCCGGCCGCAACAAACATGAGGATCAAAAAGATTGCCGGTCCGCGAGCCTTGGTGCCCTTTGCCTTGCGGCGCTTCTTTTTTGCTTTTGCTCGAGCGTTTGCCACGATTCAATTGTGGCAGGTTTAGAGTTTGCGAAGGCGCACTTCGGACACGCGATGGTCTTCGCCTTTGCGCAAAATGAGAGAAGCGCGATCTCGAGTGGGCTCAATGTTTTCTTTGAGGTTGAGTCCGTTGATGCCCTGCCAAATACCGCGGGCCGTGGCGGTTGCCTCGTCGCGGGATAGTTGGGCAAAGTGCTGGAAGAAACTGTTGGGGTCTTGGAAGACCGATTCACACAGGCTTAAGAAGCGATTGACATACCAATTTTCAATGTCGGCTTCGAGAGCATCGATGTAAATTGAGAAGTCAAAATAGTCGCTCACGAACTCGGTGGCTTCGTTGCCAGGTGCGCCGACTTGTAAAACGTTGAGTCCTTCAAGAATCAAAATGTCGGGCTGACAAACCGTGACACTTTCACCTTCAACGATGTCATATACAACGTGGCTGTACACGGGAGCATCAAGTGAAGGTTGACCACTTTTCAGATCACGCAAAAACTTCAGCAGCGCACGGGTGTCGTAACTTTCGGGAAAACCTTTGCGGTTCATGATGCCGCGTTCTTCAAGCACATGGTTCGGATGAAGAAATCCGTCCGTTGTAATCAGGTCAACCTTGGGGTGATCGGGCCAACGGGCAAGAAGTGCTTGCAAAATACGCGCGAAGGTGCTCTTGCCAACTGCAACTGAACCAGCGACACCAATAACGTACGGAACCTTGGGTGAGAGTGTTCCTAAAAACGTGGCGCTCACTTTGTGCAAGTTCTGGGTTGCCGAGACATAGAGGTTCAACAATCGGGTGAGTGGCAAGTACACCGCAGCAACTTCATCGAGGTCAATGCGCTCGTTGATACCGCGAAGATCTTCAAGGTCGGCTTCTCGCAAAGTCATCGGAGTTGCTGCACGGAGGTCGGCCCACTGCTGTCGATCAAAATTGACATAGCGTTCGCCCACGGGTCATTACGCTACGGGCTGAATGAGGTATTTAGCGACTTGGGCTGGGGGTTTGCCCGCTATGGCTTGCGGGGTGACACGGCTTTGTCGCCACCAGTAAGAACTTCGCAGCCAGTGTCGGTCACCAAGATGGTGTGTTCAAACTGAGCTGTGCGTTTTCCGTCGGCGGTGACTGCGGTCCAATCGTCGTCCCACATATGGAACTGATAGGTGCCAAGTGTGATCATGGGTTCGATAGTGAAAATCATGCCGGGCTTCATGAGCATGTTGTTGCGCGAATCAAAGTAGTGCAGGACCTGAACATCAGTATGGAACTGTTCGCCAATTCCGTGACCGATGAATGCGCGCACAACGCCCATGCGATGAATCTTGGCATGATCTTCAATTGCTTTGCCAATATCGCTAAGTGGACGATCGGGCTTCACGGCTTCGATGCCCAGCCACAAACATTCTTCGGTGACTTTGACAAGTTTGCGATCAATCTCGCTGACGTTGCCAACGAGGAAAGTGGCGTTGGTGTCGCCGTGAACTCCGTTGACAAAACATGTGACATCAAGATTGATGATGTCTCCGTCTTCAATCACGGTGTCGTCAGGAATTCCGTGACAGATCACTTCATTGAGTGACGTGCAGACACTCTTGGGATAGCGGTGATAGTTGAGCGGACTTGGATACGCGCCGCGTTCAACAGTGAGATCGTGTACGAAAATATCGATGTCGTTGGTGGTCATGCCTGGCTGAACGTATTCGCCAGCAAGTCGCAAGATGTCGGTGGCCATATCGCAGGCATAACGCATGCGCTCGATGATGTCGGGAGTCTTGACGCGGGGTTCGTTCCAGCGCGGCACTTCACCAGTGTCGGCGTAAGGAGGCTTGACGATGTGCGCGGGGACGGTGCGCATGGGGGAGATAAGTCCAGGAGCAATGCGACCTTCGAGACCTTTGTGGCAACGCTTGTACTTACGGCCTGAACCACACCAACAGTCGTCGTTCGACTGGGGGAGAACCGCCGGAGCCTTGGCCCGCGTCCGAGGGGTTGATCCTGAATCACTCATCGCCAATAACTCTACCAACCCCCCATTTTCTGCCACTTTGGAATATGGCTGCCGCCTAGCGGCAACCAAATTCCAAAGTGGCGAGTTATTGCCGGGTTCGAGCGGAAGTGGGTCAAATGACCTATTCATCGTCAAGGCGCCGTGAGGCAGATTTCTTCGCACACATCAATGGGTAGTCAGCCCATCGACATCGTGAAAGTGGAGGAGCCAGTGAGTCAAGGAGTCATCAGCCAACAGGGCAGTGCCTATCGGCAACGCCTTTCCGGAATGGGCAACTCGCTCACCGCCGGCCTTCAACGCAAAGGAGTCCGCATTCCTGAATTCGCGATCGGACTTTTGATCGTCTGTGTTTGCATCATCGGCGCTTTCATGTGGCAGAACTCTGACGCCACCGGAACCAAGGTTCTTGTGACATCGCGAGCTCTCAAGCGGGGCCATGAAATTCAGGCCTCCGACTTGAGCACCATCACTCTCACATCGAGCGATGACATCGCACTTCTCCAAAGCTCAGCGGCCGCGGACATCGTTGGCATGCGTGTCTCGACCGACGTTGTCGCCGGAAGTCCACTCACATCGTCTCAAATCATCTCGGTTGATCCGCTTTCATCAACTGAAGGTCTCGCTGGCATCACAGTGACAAAGTCGCAGGCCCCGGCCAACCTCGCAGCGGGAGACAATGTGCAAGTCATTGCTGTTGACTCACAGTCGGACGGGACGAATCTGACCACCGTTATCGATTCAAAAATTCAGGTGTGGGAAATTTCTGAACCAGATGAGCTGAGCGGTGATCGTTCGGTCACTCTTCGTGTCGCGATCACATCGGTGAACGTACTTGTTGGTCATGACGAACTTCATCTCGTCAAGGTGGTGGGCTGACATGAGCATCATCGTTACCGGAACAACGGGCGGACTCACCGACCTCGGAACTATTTCACTTCATCTCGCAACTTTGTGGCCGAACCCAGTCACTGTGATTGAAGCCGATCCCGACGGAGGTCGACTCGCTGCCCGTCATAACTGGGACCTTCGACCTGGTCTGGCTGAATTGGCAGCTCACGTTCGAACACCCGCCACATCAACACTTGATCCACAAACATTGCGACGCACCTATCGCAATCATGTGAGCGTCGTCGTTGCTCCGCCATCAGCCGAACAAGTCATAGCTGCACTATCAATCATTGCCCCTCACACTCGCATCCTTGGTGAGGTACTCGGCACTGACGTCATTATCAATGTCGGACATGTTCGCCCAAATACGCCGGCATCAGAGATTATGCGCGCGGCTGATTCGCGACTACTCATTAGTCGAACCGACCTTGATGATGTGGTTGCATTAGTTCATCGCCAACCACTCTTGAAAGAACTGGGTGAATGGCAGGTACTTGCTGCGGGTGGTCGCTACAAGATTGATGAACTCGCGAAGGCGATTGAGTGGCCAGTCATCGCTGATCTTTTGCCATCTGATCGTCGAAGCAGCGCTGCTCTCAAAATGACAATCGCCAAGATTGCCGCATCGCAACAATCAAATGAACTCGTTGATCGCGCGGTTGCATAATGAATGCCGTCGACACTTCATCAGCACTACGGGACCTGATTGCGCAAATTACTTCGGCACTTATTGATGTGCGGCAACAACGACGAGCTACTGGTGACGAACTCTCTGCCAACGAAGAAAACGAAGTAGCTCGTGAAACTGCTCGACGATTCTTTGATCAAAAGGTCACTCAATCACTCTTAACCGGAAGTGATACTCCATCTTTCGATGATGAGACAAGCATTACCAAAAGCGCGATCGACGCTGTGCTTGGTTTTGGCCCGCTACAACGGCTGCTTGATGATCCGGCGATCACTGATATTCATGTCCGCGGAACTTCGCCTGTCTGGGTCAAACACACCGATGGGTCACGTCATGAAATTGATCCCATTGTGAGCAGCGACGACGAGTTGATTCGCTTGGTTCGAAACGTTGCTTCAAGGTCACGCAACGGCGAGCGGCGCTTTGATGCAGCAACGGCCGAATGTAACCTTTGTCTTGACGACGGAAGCCGACTTTTTGCCGTTATGGATGTTTCACAACAGCCGTCTCTAGTCATTCGTAAACACCAGTTTCATCTGTCGTCGCTCGAAGAACTAACTCGTGGCGGATTGATGACTCCTAACGTCAGAAACTTTTTGCGCGCTGCCGTGCTCGCAAAACGAAACATCATTGTTGCCGGAGGCACCGGAAGCGGAAAGACGACGTTGCTACGCGCACTGATGAATGAGATCTCATTCCACGAACGCATCATCACTATTGAAGATGCCTTCGAAATCGGCCTCGTCCGATTCGCACAATTGCACCCCGATCACGATGCTTTGCAATCGCGCGCCGCGAACATTGAGGGGCAAGGAGCAATTCCACTTGCCGATCTAACTCGAATGGCGCTTCGCATGGATCCAGACCGAGTCATCGTGGGAGAGGTCCGCGGGGCGGAAGCTTTCCCCATGCTCATGGCGATGAGTCAGGGTAATAACGGTTCGATGTGTACCTTGCACGCTGATTCAACTCGTTCGGCATTCTCGAAGCTGGCGGCCTATGTCTCAATGGCAAATACTGGATTGCCCATTGATGTCGTCAACTTGCTCTTGGCAAACGCCCTACACCTGGTTATTCATATTGAAATTGTGAATGGCCAACGCCGCATCAGCAGTATTCGCGAAGTTGTTGACTGTGATGGCCCACGAATCGTTTCGAATGAGTTATTTGTAGCTAATGGAAATGGATTAGCCGAAGCGGCGTACCCAATGACTTCGGACTTGCGCGATCTACTTGCAGCTCACGGCTATGACGACTCGGTCAATGCCGCGTTGCAAACAGTGGGGTCGTGGCGATGAGTTTCGTGATTCGTCTTCTTCTTGGTTTAGGTCTGGCTACGGGCACGCTCCTTGTCCTGGCCGGTCTGCGCGGGGTCGTGGTGATGGCATCTGGTCAAGTCTCACCACGGCCTTCGCGTCGAACCGCCGATGACACCAAGTTGGTGGAAGCGCTTGCGGTATGGACCGAACAGCTTCGTGACACCATGGCAGGTGCTCGAGGACTTGAGCAGGCACTCACCGTGACGGCGAGTACAGCTCCTATTGTCATTCGCCCAGCGGTTCAACAGTTATCGGCCGAACTTGGTTTCACCAACTTGCCCGACGCAGTGCGTCATTTCGCGACCGTTGTTGACCACCCACTTGCCGACTTTGTTGCCGCGGCTCTGATTACAGCTTCTGAAAACCAAGTGCGCGATATGGGCTCGCTACTCGGCAACCTTGCTGAATGTTGTCGCGATGATGTGCGAATGCGTACTCGCGTGTGGGTCGCTCGAGCTCGTATAAGAAGCGCTGTCCGCATCATCTCAGTCGTCGTCATTGCATTTGTGGGTGGGCTGATGGCGTTTAACCCCTCGTATCTTGCGCCATATGCATCACCAACTGGTTTGATCGCGCTCGCCATCGTGATCTCGATGTTTGCTGTGTCGTTCGTTTTGCTTCAACGACTCGGCCAATTTAGTGCTCCGCAGAGATTTATTGCTCGACGTACCGATCGAGCACTGTCGTGATTCTGTGGGGTCTATTCGCTGGGATCGGCTGTGTGCTGATCCGCAAGTCACTACGGAGGCCCGTACTCGCAACCGTGCTTTCAAAGTATGGTCACGGAACAATTGCTACGGACTCCAGATACGAAAGCTTTCGCCAAACAATTGAATATCGATTTGCAGTGTCACCAACAGATCTCGCAGTCTGCGGAAGTTCATCGGCAAAGATCACAACCGAACGACTGATGTGTGCTGCAGTGTGCGCAGCAATTCCCCTCGTGATGATTGTTGTGACCACAATCGGTGGGTCACCTTTACCTCTCCCATTACTTCTCATCACATCGTTGGCCTTATCAGCAGTTGGATTCATGTTGCCGGTTTTACAACTGCGATCTCGAGCCAAAGTGAAGCGTCGGGAATTTCGCACATCACTTTCTGCATACCTCGATCTGGTCTCAATCATGTTGGCTGGCGGAGCCGGAATTGAATCGGCGTTGGTTGCGGCATCCCGAGTCGGTGACGGCCCAACTTTTCGCTTGATTGCCGATTCCCTCGATGTCGCTCGCGCCACCCGGCGTTCACCCTGGGAGATCTTGGCAAATGAAGGCGAACGAATAGGAATTGATGAGTTACCCGAACTGGCAGCGACCGTGAAGCTTGGTGGCGAACAAGGGGCGCGAATGACTGCATCGCTCGTAGCCAAGGCTTCGTCAATGCGAGAGAAGCAACTAGCTGAAGTTGAAGCTGATGCAAATGCTGCAACCGAACGAATGGGTTTGCCGATGGTGCTTTTGTTCATGGGCTTCTTGGTGTTACTTGGTTATCCAGCAATGCAAATGATTAGCGCCGGCTTCGGGTCTTAAACACATCTCAACAACAAACAAGGAGAAAGAAAATGGAACAATTCAAGCAATTATGGGAGTACTACAACATACGGCTACAGGCTTCGCGTGAGACCGATCGTGATCGCGGCGAAGTTAGTGCAACGACAGTTGTGTTGGCTGCCTCTCTCATTGCTCTGGCAATTTCGGTTGGCGTGATTGTCTCGGGCAAGGTTCGTGATAAAGCCAATGATCTGAATTTGGGCTGATGTGTCTATTCATCGACGAGATCGTGGCGAAGTATCGGCGCAAGTGGTGCTGGTGATTCCGGTGATCATCTTGTTGATGATGCTGGCGATACAGGCGGGTTTGTATTTCCACGCATCAAGCATCGCTGGTGCTGCCGCTGCCGAAGGAGCTGCGGCAGCATCAGTTGCACGAATTCCGAGTGAAGTCGCGGCGCGACGTGGTCAGCGAGCAGCAGAAAATTTGGTGATCGAAGCGGGTGGACACACAACGTCAGCGGCCTTGGTTGCCGTGAACACAGAAACCGTCACAATCACAGTTGAAGCACTCGTGCCTCGAATTATTCCGTTCTTTCCCAGCTCGGTACGACGAACAGTTATTGAACCTCGTGAACGTTTCACAACAGAGTTGTCACGATGAAAAGAGACCGAGGAAGCGTTGCAACGGAAATGGTTCTGCTCACGCCGCTTCTGATCATCATGTTGATGTTCGTGGTGCATGCCGGACGCGCGGGTCAAGGGATTAATCAACTGAAGCACGCGGCCGATCAAGGTGCGCGCGCTGCTTCGTTGGTGTCGCAGCCACGTATGAATTCAGTGGCGCAGCAAGCGGTTGTGGACGATCTCTCGACAAGCGGATTATCTTGCATGAGCCCGCGGGTGGGCACACACTTTGTCCAGTCTTCAATGTCATCTTCGGTAACAGTCACAGTGAGTTGCCAGACATCAAACGAAGGCTTGTCACTATTGGGTGCACACGCCGTGAGTATGGCTGCATCGTCTACCGAAGTTATTGACCGCTACCGGGCGGGTGGATGATATGGCTAGCGAACGTGATCGTGGTGTGGTGACGGCATTTGTTCTTGGTTTGGCAATGTGTTTCATGGTGACTGCAGGCATGGCTGTCGACGGCGGGCGCATTGTCGCAGCACGGGTTGAGGCTGCCGACCACGCGGAGAATGCTGCAAGAGTTGGCGCCCAACAAGTGACACTGTTGCGTTTGGGTTGGCGATTACTTGATCCGGTCAAAGCGAAACGTGCAGCCGAAGAGTATTTGATTCAGCATGGAGTGAACGGACAGATAACAGTCGGTCTACGAACTGTCACAGTGACGGTTCGGTTGACGCAGCAAACGACATTGTTGCGCTTGGCAGGAATCAGTAGTCGAACCGTAACTGCAACTCGTACTGCAGAATTGGTTGAGTCATGACATTGGTAGAAAATCGTTTTGTTGCAGTATTCGCAATTGTTGCGATTCTCTGCGTGAGTTACGTCGTTACGTCAGTGTTGCGCGACGTCACTCGCATTGTGCGCCGCGGCGTACCTATCAATAGCCATTGCCGATCTTGGCGAACACGGTTGGTGAAGTATGTGTTGCTTGTGACTCCGATTGTTTCATTAGCTAGCTCGTTGCATCAACGTCAGGCTTCGGCGCTAGTTGCGCAACAAGACATCACAAATGATAAAACCTGCGTCGCACCGCAGATTTTTGATTCAAATGACAGCACTAAGACTGCTGGCTTTATTTCAATTGCTGCCGTAGTTGGATTATTGATACGACTACGGAGCAAACGACAGCAAGCCGAACGGCAAAGTGAACCAATTGAACCCCAGGCTCTAAGATTCGAAGCGCACCTCGCCTCTGGTGATGATGAATTGGCCATGGCGCGACTTGATCTTGCGCTGCGTTCGTTGCCCCCAATTACAGTGAAGTCGTTGCGCATGGTCATGACATCAAGCCATTCGGTGAAGGCCGAGTTTGTTGAACCGATTCAGGTCGATTCTCCTTGGAAGCAACTGTCTTCGCGAGTTATTGAACTGCCCACTTCGGTAGAGCTTGAGACTTTGGTGATGTTCTCACACAAGAATGCTGTCGTGCCTTTACTCTTTCCGGTTGGCACGACGATCGCGGGTGAAGTGTGGATCAACCTCGACGTAGTGCGGTCATTTGGCGTTGAGGCTGAAGATGAGAAGATTGACAAAGCATGGAATGGTCTTGTGCAGTCGTTGTCACTGTCGCCTTTCGCACAAGGTGTGTCGATCGTGGGTGAAGGATCAGTCGTGTTACCAGGCCGGCGGTTGGTCATTGCCCGTGAACATTCCGCAGAGTTGGCGAAAGTATTGACTACCGAGGAATCAACTGCGGTCTTGTTGCTCGACAACGAACCACAGCACCAGGGTTGCCCAGTGTTGTATCGAGGTCCGATCAGTGAGGGCGAAAGTGGATTGGAATACAAGGACGGTTCATGGATTCTGTGTCCAAGTGGAGTGCAGGTGACTCCGGTTGGTTGTACCGCCGATGAAATCGATCTGATCAAATCGTTGATCGGTGAGGGTGATGAAATTGAGACGTGGCCGATTGAAAGGTGGATCGACACAACCCAACACCCAGCTATTGAGAAAGCGATTCCGCCGTACACCTTTGTGGCTTCGGTGCTTGGTCGGCCCGAAGTTCGACATATGTGTGGCAAGCGCGTGGATTTCGAAAAAAGCAAAAGCGAAGAGTTGGTGATGTGGTTGGCCATGCATCCATCGCAGCAACGCCGGTCGTCGGCTCGCACCGATATGTGGCATGCCCCCATCAAAGATGCGACGTTTTCGAACATCACCTCTGATGTGCGCCGCAGTCTGACCGTCGCCGAGCTTCCACCCGAGGGTCAGCAATGGTTGGGCGTGACTCTCACCGACGAACTGCCATTGCACTTGGGCATCGTGAGTGATGTTGATGTCTTGCGAATCTGCGTGAACCATGCTCGCCGGTGGCCCGAAGACGGCGGCCTTGAGGTGCTCCGGCACGGATTGGGGTTGGTCCGTGGGTTGCCGTTTGAATCGTCACCATATATATGGAGTGATTCGACGGGGCTGGCGTCCGACGCAGCGGTCTTG
The DNA here is from genome assembly GCA_945889715.1 of Bifidobacterium breve. Lineage (GTDB taxonomy): Bacteria > Actinomycetota > Acidimicrobiia > Acidimicrobiales > Ilumatobacteraceae > Casp-actino8. The sequence goes on from CAMDCI010000052.1 coordinate 11,297, forward strand.
GTAGTGCGAGCGGCGCAGATGTTGGCCGAGATGTGTGCCGAAGTTGGCGATCTCGACGGGGTGTATTGGGCAACCGCCAAGGGGTTGCTTTCGGTGCCGGGACACGAAGACTTGGTGGCTCAACGAATGCGAGTTCATGCCGATCGCAATGATCAGTCGGCGTTACGGGCCGAGTGGCAGGGATATTGCCGAGCCTTAGCCAATGACGAATGGGGTGACGCCTCACCGAGTGGCGTGATGGTTGAACTCTGGCGCGAACTGAGCGGAGATGCCTCTTGCAATCGGGATACAAAGGGATACAATGTCCTACATGTCTGAGACTACGTCATCGGTTCAGAGAAGTTTTCGGTTGTCCGCCTCAACGAGTCGACTGCTTGACCACCGAGTAGGAGAGTCTGGTGAATCACGAAATGCCATGGTCGACCGACTTTTGAATGAGTCGCTTCGAATTGAAAAGCATCCATTCGTTCGATTCATCACCGGGGCTTCGGGTAAGCGCGAGGCCCACATT
>CAMDCI010000053.1 GCA_945889715.1 Bifidobacterium breve
AAATAGACCCCCGAAAACGGGGTGTTATCGCGCCCAATGATCAGAGATTCGGCGGCAAGAGTCGATTCACGTTTTGGAAAACGAAGTACAGCACAATAAAGAATGGAATAAAGCCAACAGCTGTACCAATAATGCGGTTGCGGTATTTCTTGGCCACTTGCCATGCACCCATCACAACGAGAAGTTCGAGTAATCCCCACAACAATGTTTGGGGAATTGCCGAAAGATCACTGAACCAACCACGACTCAGCGCATCGGCACTTTCGCTGTTGTTTGAATCGTCAATAATCATTGCTGGAGCAGTTGTCGTTGTCGTTGTCTCGGTTGTCGTTTCGGTGACGACTGTTGTTGCAACTTCAGAAGTAACAACTTCAGTTGATGGAACAGTGGTGGTATCAGCATTATTGTCTGCATAAATTGCGGCTGGTGAGGTGGCGATGTCACTTTGAGTGAGATCAAGTTCGGCCGAAATAATGAGACGTTGTTTTGCTGAAAATTCGGGGTGACAAGTTGTCAACGTGAGAATGGCTTTGGTGCGATCGGTTGTGGCGACAACCCACGAATCAGTTGCGTCAACGACCTGTTGGTTTGTGACGAGATAAGTGAATTGACGGCCCATTAAATCGGTGATGATGATCGGGTCGCCAAGGTTGAGATCATCGAGGTGGCGGAATGGTTCACCGTATGTGGTGCGGTGTCCAGCAATTGATGCATTGCCAAGTTCGCCGGGGAAAGGTGTTCCGGGATAATGACCAGGACCCTTTTTCAGATCGGCGGTTTGAACTCCGGCCACGACATATTTAGTGACTCCAATCGTGGGCATGTCGATGATGGCGATGGGGTCACCTTCGTTGACAACGATGGGTTCGGGTGGGGCCAATGTTGTTGTGACCGGGGGTTCACTGTTTGATGGAGCGAGAGACGTAGAAGATGTGGCACTGCTAAGGATCGCTATTTCACTGAAGCGGTTTTCAAGTTTGTTCTGTGACTGTGCTTCTTCTATTCCGGTTCCCCACAGTTGGTAGCCGACAAATAAAAACATCAACAGTCCGAGTGTGATCAAACTTGAGCCAAGACGACCGAGAAGCCAATACCAATCTTTTTTAGGCTTGGGTCGATCCCAAAATGGAACCTTCACAAGAGGAGTGGCAGTGAGTTCGTCGCCGTTATTGCTGGGGATTAAGAGCGGCTCAATCGGTCCAGTATCAGTTGGGCGGGGGATGGGTCGTGACGTTTCGAACGGGTCGTAATGATCGGGGGGAGTGAGGTCGCCTCCAAATTCGGACGAGCCAAATCCGGATGACCCAGATTCGTGTTTTTGGCCCGATTCGTCATTCTCCACAGAGGTCACAGGCTACCCACCATGGGTTCACAGAATAGGGCAGTGCAGCGGTTGCAGATAGCGTCGCTAGTGCATGTCGCCGATCGCCCACGAGCCCGATACAGATGTGGTGATTGACCTGTCTGACGCTGTCGCGGTTCTTGGTTCATTCCCCGCATTGGCCGGCGTAACAATGGTGGTTCGGCGGGGTGAAATCGTGTTGTTGCGGGGTCCAAATGGTGCGGGCAAGACCACTTTGCTTCGGTTGTGCGCAGGACTGATTCCGCTTGAGCGAGGTCAGGGTCAGGTGTTGGGTATTGATTTGAAGAACGATCGCGAACTGGTGCGGCATCGGGTGGGAGTGATCGGGCATAACAACGGTCTGTACGCCGATTTAACCGTGACAGAAAATGTGCGTTTTTGGGGTCGTACGGTCGGTGCTTCAGCAGCAGAAGTTGATGCAGCCTTGCACCGTATGGGTCTTGATGGACGCTTGGCCGATTTACCAGTGTCGCGTTTGTCGGCGGGGCAAAAACGACGCACCGCCTTGGCTGGTTTAGTTGCGCGCCGAGCCGAACTATGGCTACTCGACGAGCCTCATGCTGGTCTCGACGCATCGGGTCGTGACGAGCTCGACCAAGTGCTCAAGATGGCAGCTGCATCTGGGGCGACGGTCATGGTGGCAAGTCACGAACTTGAGCGCGCCGGCCAATTAGCGACGCGGCAAGTTGAAGTTGTAGCCGGTCAAGTACGCGAACTTGGTGCGCCATGAGCAACTCATTGAAAGGCTCGTCAACCGTCATCGCAACTGCTCGATTGATTGCGGCCAAAGACCTACGAGTTGAGTTGCGAAGCCGAGTACTTCTCAATCAGGTCTTGCCATTCGCGCTCATCGTGATGGTCATGTTTGCTTTTGCTCTAGATAGCGATGCAGTCCTTGAGCGAGTAGCGCCTGGATTGGTCTGGCTGGCGACCCTTTTCAGCGTGCTCGTCATGGTTTCACGGTCGTTTGCCGTCGAAACTGCCGATGGCGCGCTTGATCAGTTGCGTTCGGCAGGGGTGCCAGCCACCGGAATTTTCATCGGGAAAATGCTGGCCCTCATGGTGCAACTGATGGTCTTGGTGGCACTGCTCGTTGGGGCGGCTGTTGTGCTGTATCGGGCTTCTTTTTCGTGGGCGGGCGGCGTGCTCTTGGTCACCACTGCGATTGCCGCTACCTGTGGTTTGGCCGCTGTAGGTACTCTGTATGGAGGTCTTGCTGCTGGTGCCAAGGGTCGCGAAACGTTGCTTCCGTTGCTCTTGTTGCCGGTGGTTGCACCAGTGTTGATCGGAGCAACTCGGGCGACCGAATCTGCGTTTGGCACGAACGGAATTGCGATCAGCGAGGGTTGGCCATGGTTGGGCTTGCTCGCAGTGTTCGCGGTCTTGTTCAGTGTTGCTGGGGCAGTGGCCTTTGGGCCGTTGCTTGATGATTGAAGATCACGAGTCAAGGAGGAGAGTTATGAACACATCAACGTCACTTGATGCTCCTCCTCGTGATCGTGTCACTGGCACGCAATTTACGCGTGGCCTCGGAATTCTCGTTTTAGCCGGCATGGTTCTTTTGATTGTTCTTGGTCTGTTTGTTTCTCCTGCCGATGTCAATCAGGGCGAATCGGTGCGCATTATGTATGCCCATGTGCCCGGGGCTTGGTTGGCTTATCTCGCGTTTGTTATCACGGGTATTTCGTCGGCTGCATATTTGTGGAAGCGCACACGGTCGCTCACCTGGGATCGCATCGCTGGAGCCTCAGCTGAAGTTGGCGTTTTGTTTATGGGTATCTCATTGATTACCGGAAGTTTGTGGGGACGAATTACGTGGGGTACCTACTGGACTTGGGATGCACGCCTCACAACAACTGCATTTTTGTTTGTGACGTACATCGGTTACCTTGCAGTCCGCGGACTAGGTGGGACGCATCAGCAACGAGCACGGCGTAGTGCGGTCTTGGCGTTGCTTGCAGTTCTTGAAATTCCCTTGGTGCATTTCTCAGTCGAGTTGTGGAACACTCTGCATCAAGAGGCAAGTGTGGCTGGTCGGGGTACCGATGTTGAAATGGACGGCTTGATGTTGTTCACGTTGTTTCTTGGTGTCATTGTCTTCACTTTGATGTATGTGTGGTTGGTATTGCACCGCCAACGTTCGCTTGCACTTGAAGACATGCTCGATGATTCGGGTCTTGATAACGCGCTCACTGCCCGTCGTGCCGAGGCTTCAGGAGTCGCTCGCTGATGGATAACGCAGGTTTTATTGTCGCAAGTTACATCGTTACTTTTGGCGCAGTTGGCGCATACGCAGTTGGCGTCATTCGTCGTTCTCGCAAGTCATCTCGCGAGGTTCCGCGAGATCAGAGGCCATGGTCATGAATCAGAATGTCAATGACGATGAAATTGGCACTTCTGCAGACTCGCTTGATCTTTCACCCCGTCCAGTTTCGCCACGACAGCAACGCAAGCGTCGGCCGTGGCCGGCAATCATCGTCTTGTTATTGGTCGTGGCAACGGGTGGAATTGTGCTGACAAAGTTTTTGACTTCGGCTATCGACTACTACTGCAACGTGGATGAAATTGGGGCAAAGTCGGGCTGCGAAGCCGGACGTCGTTTACGCATTCAAGGTGTGGTTGACGAGGGGTCAATAGAAAATGATGGCGTCACCACCAAATTCACCATGTCTTTTGGTGGAGAGTCGTTGCCGGTGACCTACGACGGCGATCCAGGCGGAATCTTCAAAGAATGTATTCCAGTCGTCGTTCATGGCATTTTGACCGAGGGCGTTTTTCTTGGCGATCGTGTCGAAGTTAAACACTCGAATGACTACAAAGCAGACAACCCCGATCGGGTCGAAAACGAAGCATTGACTGCCGAAGGAACCGCGTGCTCGCAGTAAGCATTAACGCAGCGATCGGCCGCGGCGCGATTTTGCTCGGTCTCTTGACATGTCTGTCGGGGATCGCAATTACTTTGGCCGGAATTCGCAAGCACGATCTTCGTGCTTTGAAGTCGGCTCCCCGCTACGCGTATGTGGCATTTGCCGCCGCTCTATTGGCATTTATCATGATGGAACGCGCCTTGATTACCCGTGACTTCTCAATGAAGTACGTGCAACAAGTTGGTTCACGTGACACGCCAGCAATTTTTAATCTCACAGCTGCGTGGAGTGCGCTTGAAGGATCAATCTTGTTGTGGTTACTCGCCTTAACTGGACTGATCGCCGCTGTTGCTCGTAAATTTCGGGCTCGCGTCGGTGATGAACTTTTGGCATGGGCCATGGTGGTCTTATTTGTCGTTGGATTATTTTTCTTCTCATTGTCGTTTGGACCTGCGAACCCATTCGCCATGGGCGCCTTAGGCGTTAACGATGGGCCCGGTCCAAATCCGTTACTACAAAATCACATTTTGGTGTTATTCCATCCACCGATTTTGTATATCGGATATGTGGGTTTCACCGTGCCCTTCGCATTTGCGATGGCGGCGCTGATCACCGGTCGAGTGGGCGAAGGATGGTTACTTGAAACCCGGCGCTGGACTTTGTATGCCTGGGGCTTCCTCACCGTCGGAATCATTCTTGGCAGTTGGTGGAGTTATGAAGTTCTCGGTTGGAGTGGTGTGTGGGCATGGGACCCAGTTGAAAATGCCAGCTTCTTGCCGTGGCTCACGGGTACCGCATATTTGCACTCGGTACTTGTTCAAGAACGTCGCGGTATGTTGCGCGTCTGGAACTTGAGTTTGGTCATCGCCACTTTCAGTTTGACAATTCTTGGAACGTTCCTCACTCGTTCGGGAGTCATCAACAGCGTGCATGCTTTTAGCGAAGGCAGTGTTGGCCCATGGTTGTTGACTTTCTTTGCAGTCATTGTTGTTGTTGCGATCGTCTTGATTGGTCGTCGTGGAGATCAATTGCGATCGCCTGGAGCAATTGACTCACCAATCAGTCGCGAGGGGGCATTTTTAGCGAACAACGTGATATTCAGTGTTTTTGCATTTGTCGTTTTACTCGGAACAGTTTTTCCTCTCATTGTTGAATCTTTGAATGATCGTCGCATTGTGGTTGGTGAACCATTCTTTAATCGAATGACCATGCCGCTTGGATTGACGTTGTTGTTCTTGATGGCCATTGCTCCAGTTCTCCCATGGCGTAAGGCCAGTCAAGAAGTTTTGCGCGATCGATTGTTTTGGCCAGCCTGGTGTGGAGTCGGTGCGCTTGCAGTGTCAGTTTTCGTTGGTGCCGAAGGCTGGGCATCGCTTGCCGCTTTTGCGCTCGGTGGGTTTGCTGCTGGTGCTGCGTTACGTCAGATTGCCTTAGCGAGTCGACGTCAAGGATGGCGTGGAGTAGTCGGTCGGGCAAACGGTGGAATGGTTGTGCACATCGGCGTGATCATCATCGCTGTCGCGTTAAGTGCCTCTTCGTCGTATACGCGCACTCAAGAGTTTGTGATGAAAGTGGGCGAGACAGTGACTTTTTCTGGTCACACCTTCACCTTTGAGGGTTTGTCACTCGAAACAGACGACGTGAAGACCAGCGTCAAGGCTGCAGTCCGTATTGACGGTGAAGCGGTGTACAGCCCGGCGCGTAGTAAGTACCTCAAGCAAGGGATGGACATCGGTACGCCAAGCGTGAAAACAGGTCTTGTCAACGACTTGTACATCACTCTTGAAGGAAATGTTCGCCCCTCTGATACCGAAGCGCGAATCAAGATTTTTGTGAAGCCACTGATTTTGTGGCTATGGATTGGTGGGGCATTAATGGCCATCGGAACAGTGCTTGCCGCTTTTCCTGGTAAACGGCGTCAACCAACTGCCCCCGTATCGGCCGATACTGCGACATCTGCGCACAACGTGAACGATCATGTCTGAGCAGGAGCCACGCCGTATTGCACCGATCATTTCGGGGGCGATTGCCGCAGTGATGGTTTTCTTCATTGCCATATTGGCAATTTCGTCAAATGACAAAGATGAAGCTGCAGCAACGCCTTTGTTGATGAAACCAGCACCAGAGATTACGAGCACAACGTATGACGGCGATGTGTTTTTGCTTTCGCGTCGTCGTGGTTCATGGGTGGTGTTGAACTTTTTTAATTCCACATGTGTTCCGTGTAAGCGTGAACATCCCGAATTAGTGAAATTCTTCGAGACCCAACAAGCTCTTGACGGAACTGGTGCTGAGTTGTACACCATCGTGAATGATGACGATGAACAAGCGGTACGTGATTTCTTTAATGAAAGTGGGGGCGGCTGGCCCATCGTTCATGACGAAGATGCCAATGTTTCAGTGGATTATGGAGTTGCCCAAGTTCCGGAGACATGGCTGATCAGCCCAACTGGAGTTGTTGCGCAGCGATTCACTGGCCAAGTAACCGCCGAACTTCTTGGTTCAGCGATTGCATCAATGACCCAGGGCAGTGGCTCGTGACAAATCGACTTAGTATAAAACTGAAACACTGGTCAAGTTGGTTTGTGATGTTGTTTTGTGTTGTTGCACTGATGATCGTTGGCACTCAACGAGATTCGGGACCAGGGACTCCACAAGAACGAATTGAGAGCGTCTCAAAGCGATTGGCTTGCCCGACATGTGATGGTGAAAGTGTGTACGAGTCGCGGGGTGCAGGTTCGCAGGCAATTCGCAAAGAGATTGTTCGCCAAGTGGCCGATGGACAATTGACCGATAGCCAAATTGTGAAAGCGATTGACGATAGCTATACGGCTAGTCTCAAGTTGGTTCCAGGTGGGACGGGTTTTGATGCGCTGATTTGGGTGTTGCCGATTGTTGTTCTGATTGTTTCGATAGTCGGGCTTGCCGTGGTTTTTAGGCGCTGGAAAATGCAAGGGTCGCTAACTGCGACCGATGCCGATCGAGAACTTGTTGAATCAGCTTTGCGGGAAGTGAGCGACAAGAGTGACTCCTGAACGGCGTGAGCAACTGCAAGAAGAACGCGAATTTTTGTTGTCATCATTGACCGATCTCGAACGTGAATTCGCAGTTGGTGACGTTGCTGATGACGATTATGTTTCGTTAAAGGATTCGTATACGGCTCGCGCGGCGATCATCATTCGCGACTTGTCAGATCTTGAACAATCCAAGGTTCGCAAACGTATTGGATGGCGCCCGATTGCATGGTCGGCTTTGGTGTTGTTGTTGGCAATCACCGCAGGTGTTGTGGTTGCTCGAAATACCGGTGAACGTCTACCTGGCCAGGGCATGACTGGAGCGATTGACGATGGCAGCGTGAGTTCATTGCTAGTGCAAGCGCGATCAATGGGCATGGCTGACATCCCGGCGGTACTTGATTTGTACTCACGTGTTTTAGCCGTTGAGCCGGACAACATTGAAGCATTGACATACTTCGGTTGGTTCACGGTGTTGTCATCAACACAAGAAGCCGATGCGAGTGCAGCGGCCACTCGGTTACAAAACGGCATGGTGTTGTTGCGGCAGGCCACGGTCACCGACGCGACCTACCCAGATGCGCACTGCTTTTTAGGAATTGCGTTCTTTCGTTTCCTCGATGATGCTTTGACAGCACAACCAGAGATGAGCGCCTGCCTTGAACAAAATCCGCCAGCAGAAGTTGCTTCATTGGTGCAAGGTTTAATGACGCAAATTAATGACGCAGTTGCCGTATCAACGACAACTATTCCGTGACACGTCACTGATCAATCAGTAGCAGGCGGTGCCCAGACTGATGCTTCGTTGACTTCGCCATCTTCGCGCGTCAAAACCCAGACGGTGCCTTTGCGCCAATCGGGGTCGCCAATAATTTCGGTCCGACGTCGTTGCAATGCGGCCATGACGTCGGGGATCACATCGCCGTGACTGCACAACACCGAGCCATTCGGAAGTGTGGAGATGAGTTCAAGTGCGCCGTCGCGGTTGTAGCCCTCGGCGAGTCGTGGGTCGGGCATGACCTGAGAACGCCGACGGGCCGCGAGTGGCTCAAGCGTCTGCATGCAACGTCTGTGGGGACTTGATATGAGTTGGGCGTCTGGATGAACTGCGATTAAATCAAAGAGCCGATCGCAGATTGCCACCGCTTGGCGGCGACCCTTTCCCGAAAGGGGGCGAATCGTGTCATCACCATCCCAAGAAGAACGGTCGCCAGCTTTGGCGTGCCGAACGAGGTAGATGGTGGATACTTCGACCATGACTTCAAACTACAGCCGAAAAACTCCAGACTCGGGCGGTGTTCTCTTGTGAAAGTGCGTCAGAATGCAGATATGAGTTTCTTTGAGCGCAATAGGCAGGGCATATCTGCCAAAGGTCTGGACGCCAGCCGTTTGCCACCGGGTCAATATTTAACTGACCGTTTTCCCGTGCTTCACGTCGGCGATATCCCCGATTATGAACCTGGTCAATGGAACCTCAATATTTTTGGCCTTGTCGATCGACCATTCACCTTGACTCTCGATGAGTTGAAAGCCTTACCAAGTGTGTCGTTGACCTTTGATATTCATTGCGTCACCAAATGGAGCAAATTTGATACCACTTGGCGAGGGGTGCGAGTACGAGATCTTTTCGAGATGGCTGGTGTGCAACCTGAAGCGACTCATGTGATGGAACACGCCGAATTTGGCTACACGACCAATGTCCCGCTTGCCGACATCACGACCGACGAAGCATTAGTGGCCTATGCCTTTGAAGGTGAAGAGATCACTGCCGAACATGGTGGGCCGGTTCGTATCGTGATTCCGCATCTGTATTTCTGGAAGAGTGCCAAATGGCTTCGAGGGATTGAGCTCATTCCGAAGGATGCCCCAGGTTTTTGGGAGCGGAATGGCTACCACATGTACGCCGATCCATTTAAAGAACAACGTTTCTGGAACGACTGACATTTTGCCTGAGTTTTTCATTAACCTGAACCGCATCATGTTGGAAGGCTGGAAATGAATCAGAATTCGGTGTTCCGGCACCAACACAGTGGAATCTTGAGCCTCGCTGCTATTGAGGCACCGCGTATTGTCACGTCTGACTGGATCGACGAGCAGTTGGCCGAAACGTACCAGCGCAACGGTTTGCGTCCAGGTTTACTTGCTGGCCTTGCAGGGATTGAAGAACGTCGTTGGTGGGATGACGATGTGTCATTCACTGATGCCGCGGCGATGGCTGGTCGTGCGGCGATTGAACAAGCAGGTATTGATCCGTCGAAAATCGGAATTTTGATTTCAACGTCGGTGTGCAAAGAAAACTTAGAACCATCAGTGGCGTGTGCGGTGCATCATCAATTGGGCTTGTCAACTTCATGTCTCAATTTTGATATCGCGAATGCATGCCTCGGATTTATCAACGCGATGCATTTGGCAGCAACTATGTTGGATGCTGGCACTGTTGAGTACGCACTCATCGTTGACGGAGAGGGAAGCCGCCACACCCAGCAAACAACCCTCGAACGTTTGCGTCATCCAAATTCAACTGCTGGCGATGTCTTCGCCGAGTTTGCATCACTCACCCTTGGTTCAGGTGCTGCGGCCATGGTGATGGCTCGTAAGAATCGCCATGGCAATGTGCATCGTCTCATTGGCGGAGTTGGGCGCGCTGGAACCGAACATAACGCGCTGTGTATTGGCAGCCTCGATCGCATGACGACCGATACGCATGGGCTTTTGGTTGCAGGTCTCGATCTTGCTGCTGATGCATGGGAAGCATCGAAAACTGATTTTGATTGGACCGAGGGACTTGATTGGTACATCTTCCACCAAGTGAGCAAAGTGCACACCACAATGTTGTGCGATCGTTTGGCAATTGATTCGTCAAAGGTTCCATTGACATTTCCGAAATACGGAAACGTTGGCCCTGCCGCAGTCCCCATCACCTTGGCCAGCGTGCAAGATCAAATTCAGCCCGGTCAACGCGTCTTGTGTATGGGAATTGGTTCTGGTTTAAATACCAGTTTCTCAGAAATTCTTTGGTAACAATGTCCGCTCCGTCCGCACAATTGTTGGGCGAGATCGGGCTGAATCCTTCGTGGTCACACATCGTTGAAGTGCCAAGTCACGATGGGAAAATTCATCGTTGGCATTATCTAGATCGTCCAGTCTTAAGTAACGACTTGCCGACGGTGTTATGTCTTCATGGCAATCCAACATGGTCATTTTTATGGTCGCGTTTGTTCACTGAACTCAACGAGAAATTTCGTGTCGTAGCCCCCGACCATTTGTCGATGGGTTTTTCAGATCAAGTCGGACCACGGCGATATCGCGATCGTGTTGCTGATATCAACGATTTTGTCAACGCCCTTGGTATGAGCGGTCCGATATGGCTTGTCGCCCAAGACTGGGGCGGCGCAATTGCGATGGGATATGCCGTCGCACATCCCGATCGAGTCGCAGGCTTGGTTTTGTCGAACACCGGGATTGCCGTGCCAGTTGGTCGAAAAGCGCCACGCCTGATTCAGATATCGGCAAGTGGGGGATTGCACCGCGCGATGACCCGCAACACTTCATTGTTTGTGCGTGGAACCGCATACCTGCCAGGTGCTGGACTCACTCGTCAGCAACGCCAAGGATTGGTAGCGCCCTATGTGCGCAGCGATCAACGCGATGGAGTCGCCGGCTTTGTTGCCGATGTGCCATTTAATGAAAAGCATCAAACATTCGCTGATCTTGCAGAAGTTGCTGCACAACTGCCGAGTTTGCGGGTTCCGGTGCGGTTGTGGTGGGGCGCGAAAGATCCGGTATTTAATGATGATTTTGCTGATGATCTCATCAAGAGATTCACTGATGTGCAGATTCAGAGAGTTGCGAACAGCGGGCATCTGGCAGTCATTGAAACTTCGATTGCTCCGTTTCTCGAGAGTGCGATTTCTCAATCACAATCTGTCGAGCAACAAGTTTTTGAAGCACAAGGCCCTGAAGAATCTCTGTGGTCGCGGATTATGAATCCAAGTCGCAAAAACACTTTGGCAATTCATGATGGCGCCGATCGGTCGTCGGTTACTTTTTCTGAACTTGATTCACGCGTGGCAACTTTTGCTCAAGCATTGGTTCAGCACGGGGTTGAGGCGGGTGAGCGCGTCGCTGTTCTCGTACCGCCCAGCATTGATCTCATTGCATTGGTATATGCCTGTTGGCGTATTGGGGCGGTGACGGTCATCGCCGATCGTGGACTTGGATTGAACGGACTCGGTAGTGCCGTGAAATCTTCACGGGTACAACACTTAGTCGGTATTCGTTCGGCCGTTATTGCTGCTCGAACATTGCGTTGGGCGCCGCGAGCATCGCTCATTGATCTCAAGTCATTACAAAAATCTATGCAACTTGAAGGACTGAAACAGTTGGGTCATCCTGAGCCTAAAGACGACGCCATGGCCGCAATCTTGTTTACATCTGGCGCAACGGGTCCAGCCAAAGGTGTGCGGTACACGCATCGTCAACTTGGCGCCCAACGAGATATTTTGCAACGTGTCTACAACATCACGGA
>CAMDCI010000054.1 GCA_945889715.1 Bifidobacterium breve
CTAACGCTTCGACGACTAGTGGTGGGTCAATGTCGGATCCTGGCACACCGACGCGCGCTGGTTACGAGTTTGATGGTTGGTTTGTTGCTCGAACTGGTGGATCGGCAATCTCATTCCCTTATGCGCATGGTGGGATAGCGGATTTCGACTTGTATGCACAGTGGGTAGAAACCGCTCTGTTCAGCGTGGGGGATCCTGGTCCTGCTGGTGGCAAAATCTTTTATGTGAATATGAGACGCCCTGCGGGTTCACAATATTTTGAGGCGGCGTGTTACGGCTGGGAACACAATTGTGTATCAGGGTATGCCGATCCGCGAGCGGTGTGGGGTTGTATGGGTGATCCGATACCTGGTGCTGAAGGGACGGCAATTGGCACTGGTGAACAGAACACTCTCGATATTTTGGCTGGATGTTTGACTGAAGATATTGCAGCCCGACTTGCTGATGCGTATACAGTGACTGTGAATAGTGTTGTGTACGAGGATTGGTTTTTGCCATCGAAAGATGAATTGTTGGAGATGTATTCCATACGAACTGAGGGTTTTTCGCCCTATTACTATTTGAGTTCTTCTGAGAAGGTTCATACCACATCTTGGGCTGTCTTATTTTCATCCGGCTATCCGCAACCTTATTATGGAAAGCACGTCGAGGCCAACGTGCGTCCAGTGCGGTCTTTCTAACTATTTGTGTATTTGTGGTGAGTAGTGCTCGATGTTGGTGTAACGCTGGGTTAACCCAGTGTGTTGTTTGGTGCGGGTAGGGGCAGCACTACATCTCGTGGTTATTGGTGTTTGTGGTGTGGGTTGTGGGTGATGATGTAGTTGATGTTGAATTTTGATCCACGTGTTGTGAAGCGTTCGTGGGCGAGCCGCCGGCGATTGTTTGTGGTGTTGGGTGTGGCCGCGTTGATTTTGGTTCCGACAGTTGGCTCAACTCTTGCTGGGTCTATTTCGATTAATAGCGATAACACTGTTGAGTTTGGTCAGGGCACCGTGATGACTACAGGGTGTGATAATTCGATCACGATTACTCCAACATCCACCTATGACACAAATACTTCAGCATTCGTTTTGTCAGACATCACGGTGTCTGGCGTCAGTGACACGACATGCGCTGGGGTATTTTTGATGATCAAGATGTATGACTCTGGTGGTGCTGTTGTGCCGTTGTGCGATAGTGATGATGGTCTGTTTGTGTTGTTGGATACAACGTTTGCGACTGATGTATCAAGTTCGTGTGCCGCACTTGCGAGTGCAGATTCAACTGGGTTTGTGTACACGCTCGATCAACTAGTTGCAGCCGAATCAGTAAATAGCCTCTCGATCGAATCGTCGGGAACCAGTACCAACGCAACAACGACAACGACAACCATTGATCCTCTATCATGTGTCGGCACAGATACATCAACTAGCGGTCTAGACACAATATTGACATTTGTGTCGCTTGCATCTTGCGATTGGATTGTCCCTAACGGCGTGACGTCAGTGCGTTATCTGGTGGTGGGCGGCGGAGGCGCGGGCGATCAAGGCATTTGTAATCTCGTAAATCCGCGTGCAGGTGGTGGTGGAGAAGTCTTGACTGGCACGAGGCTGGTAACTGGGGGCGCAACAGTCAACATCACGGTTGGGGCTGGTGGCACGGTTGGATCGAAGCACATGACTTATTGCGATAACTCAGACCCGCCACTCGCAATATCTACGAGCGGAAGCCCATCAAACTTTGACAGTATTTCTGCTGACGGTGGAGGAACTCCAGACACAACGTATACCTTGTCCGACCTATTGCTAAACAAAGGCGGTGACAGCGGCAACGGTCATTCCGGAGGTAATAACAGTTACAACAGCTGCAATAATTCGCCAGGCAGTGGCGGCGGTGCCGGCGGCCCTGGCGGCAACGACTGCCCCAATGAGTATGGCACTGCAGGCGGTATCGGCGTGCAATCAAATATCACAGGAGCAACTCTTGGTTATGGCGGTGGCGGCGGCGTTGAGGGTTGGTCTCAAGCAAATGGCATCGTGTTCCCTGTTTCTGTTGACGGCGGTTCAAATGGACAATCAGCTGCTCGCCCCCACAGTGGCGGTGGTGGAGTTGTTGCTTTTCCCGGTGGCTCAGGCGTAGTAATCGTTCGTTTCCTCACGCCATAAACCCAAAACCCAAAACATGACACGCTTGCTAGATTCATAGCAAGTAAGCGGGCCAGTAGCTCAGTTGGTTAGAGCAGGGGACTCATAATCCCTTGGTCGTGGGTTCAAGTCCTGCCCGCCCCACCAACATGGCTCTAGATAATGCGCCTTCAATAATGCTCGGGATATGAAATGGCCCCGAATGTTCTGTTGAACAATCGGGGCCACTTGACTTGTTGAATCGGCAGAGCCGACGTGATTGTTCGCTGTTAGGCGATCTTGGCAAACATGACTCGTCGCATTGATGACATATCAACGTACTTGCGGCCCTCCATGAAGACACCGAGGTACTCGGCGCTTGCCATGTTCTTTGCCATGCCCGCATCCAATGCTGCTGAATCTGTGAAGAGCGACGTGAAGGAGTATGCGCCCCAGTCGGGACCGAATCCAAACTGCGACAGTCCTGATGATGCGCCTGAAACCCGACCTGCTACTTCGGCCATCTTGGTAGCCCACTGCAACATTTCCATGGGGTCAGCGCCTTGATTGGCTCGCACTAACGATTGCAGAACTTGTGAACCAACTGGTGCCGTAGGGCCAGTTGTCGCTGGCCAAACGATGACTTGCGCGATTTGATCAACGCCCCACTCGGTCGCATTAATTGCACCCTTGTCTTCGAGCTTGCTCCACTTGGCACTGGCAAGTATTAGTCCATTACGTGTCGCTAATTCATCGAGAGTTTCAAACAAGGATGACTAACCAAGTGTTCCTGTCGGCATTCCGGCACTGGCGATCCAGGCAGCGAGCGGCGCTCCGGTGATTTCTTCGTATAACTTGCTGGCTTCAACGGCCAAAGCAATATTTGAGGTCATACTTCCTTTGAAGCGACCTGTCCTTTGTACCTGATACATATTTTCCCCCAATGGTCATTTATCCTTATGAAGTCCTCAACTTAAGTTCATTCATGGTCTGAGTCAATGGGTCATTAATTTCAATCTCTGTCTGCCCAATTTGTCGTTCTACCAGGGCTTGCCATGTGGAAGAGTGGCGGTATGGCTACTCACACCATTGCGCTCGTTGCCCACGACCACAAGAAAGACCTGCTCATTGAGTGGGCCAAGAACAACAAAGAACGTCTTAGCCAGCATTCGCTTGTCGCGACTGGGACGACCGGGCGCATGTTGATCGAAATGGTTGGCCTGAACGTGAAGTGCTTGAAGAGTGGTCCACTCGGCGGCGATCAGCAACTTGGGGCGATGATCTGCGAACAACAAGTCGACATGCTGATTTTCTTTTGGGATCCGCTTGAGCCACAACCTCATGACCCAGATGTTCGAGCCCTCTTGCGTATTGCGGTGGTGTATGACATTCCAACAGCCAGCAATCTGTCGACGGCCGACTGTCTGATGTCGTCGCCGCTATTCGCCGAGTAAATCTGTACTGACTAGACAAGAGTGTTGTTTACGGCTCGACGACAATCCAGCCGCGACGCTGTAGTTCGGCAGCCAAAACCGAATCGGGCAAATCACGTACTGTTTTCTCTGAACTAGTCACTCGTGGAGTTGGCTTAATTGATCGCGCGACGACAACTTCTGGGGGAGTGTCAATCAAGAGTTCAGCCTCGGCCTCGAGTTGGGCAATGAAGTCTTCGGCTTCTTGACGAGTGAATTTTCCGCCGGCTTGACGTTGATTGAATTGCATGGGACCGCGAGCATCACGAAAGTCGGTGTGGCCGGCAGCATTAAGAAGCTCAAGCAACTGCTTCATCTGCGAATGTGATGCTGGGGGACCAGCGGGTTGACCAAATGCCATGGTTCATTCTCGCCGATGGGTATGGCGCAGTGTGGTCATTGCACCCTGTTTGATGACCGAGTGAGATCAGACTCCGAAGATGGCCTTGCGGGCTTCGGCGCCGCGCTCGATGTCAATGACATCGGCGTATTCGCCAGTTTGCACATTGTCGCCGGCACCTTCGATGGCATCAACGAATTCGTCGACATCGTGTGCTTCGCCACCGATTAACCAAACAACAGATTCGCCATCGTGATCGGCCGGGTCGCGAGGCAGTACGCCTTCAACTTCGTATTGATCAACGGTGATGTCATCGGAGCGATCGGTCACTGGGGCAACGATGGCCATCTCGACGATTGTTTCAGGGTCGAGGTCGCGCAAGATGTCGATGAGTTCGGCAACATTCATGATCTCAGTATTTCATGCCCGACTGTGTGAGACATGTAATTACCCAAAACTTCACGATTCAGACATCCATGACGGGGCTATTTCGAGAAGGAACAAACTGACCTCACTACATTTCTCAAGGACGCCGCAAAAAGATGAATCGTCGTTGGCGTACACATCGGCAAGCGACACGCTCAGGCGCGCGACGATTGACAAGCGATGTTCGGGGGCATCAATCACCGAAGCAGTTGAATCGATCGCCGAAACTTCAAGCGGTAAATCGGTTCCGCCAACCCCGGCAAGATCGGTGGCGAGTACCAAGAGGTCGGGTCGGCTCGTGAGCGGGGGAAGGGTCCACGTGAAAAGTAAAGGAAATTCAAAACCTTGCGGCGGTTCATCAGATGGATCTTCAAGTTTGCCCATTTCATCTTCGAATCCTAAGAGTGCGCGCGGGTCTACTTCGAGCGAGAGATGTAGATCAATCGGTCCGTCGCAGGCTTCTTCGGGATGCAGATCTACTTCCCACAGTTGGCGCAGTGAATATGTCTCGACAAAGTGGCGTTCGTCGTGTACATGAAAGCCATGATCGATGGCGTGACTCTTCATGTCAGAGACAAATCCTGCAACATCGATGAAAGCCATAACCCGTCCTTTGAAACAGGGTTCAGGATAATGGGCAATGGGCGCACTACCCTCGTTGAGATGGACGCAACCCAAACACTTCAGTTGCTGAACGATGTGGCAGACGCAATCGGTACTGCTCTGAAAGGCATTGAAGATTGGGGTCCGTCTGGTCTTCGTGACACCCAATACTCGGCCGACCTAGTAGTGGATCAAATCGCCTTAGATATGTTGCGTGCCGCTGGCGTGGGAATACTCTCCGAGGAAAGTGGCTCAGAGAATCTTGACCGGAGCATCGTCATCATTATTGATCCGCTCGATGGCTCGACGAATGCGAGTCGTGGAATACCGCATTACGCCACGTCGTTGTGTGCCGTTGACTCGGTTGGTCCATTGGTGGCTCTTGTCGTCGATCAGGCAGTTGGAACGCGCTGGTGGGCAACGCGGGGGCAAGGTGCTTTCAGAAATGGCGTTGCATTGTCGCGCCAACCGCTGACTGAATGGAATGCGGCACTCGTTGCAGTGTCGGGTCGCCCTCCAGATGAAGCGGGTTGGGCGCAGTTCAGATCGTTTGGGGCATCAGCGATAGATATTTGCTATGTGGCTGATGGAACAGTTGATGCATTCATCGATATGAGTCCTAGTGCCCATGGTGTGTGGGATTACTCCGCGGCGTTCTTAATCTGTCATGAAGTCGGTGTACGGGTCGAAGATGCTCAGGGCCGCGAACTGATTGTTCTCGATCATGGGGCTCGACGTACTCCGGTGGCGGCACCGAATGGAATCTTTGATCTTGCTTTGGCGACGCGCCGCAAGTTGCCGTTGTAAAACTGTTGCAGCGAGTGCTCAAACGGCGTCGGCTGAACGTTGGCCTTCATGCCACACTCGCGAAACACTTGGGTGACGCAACTTGCCCAGCGCTCGAGATTCAATCTGGCGAACTCGCTCACGAGTGATGCCAAGCTTTTCGCCGATCTCCGAAAGTGTCATTGGATGATTGTCAATACCGAAGCGAGCGCGCAGCACTTCTTCTTCGCGTTCTTCAAGTCGGCGTAACTGTTGAACCAATGCTCTCTTCTCCAGAGCAGCAGCAGCTGACTCAAATGGCGAGATCGCGCCTTCGTCGGCAATCAGATCGCCAAGTTCGGAGTCGCCATCGTTGTCGAGGGGAGTAGACAACGAGACCAATGGGCGACGGTGTTGGTGAACGAGGGCCACGCGCTCGGCGCTGACGCCCGATAGTTCGGCGATTTCTTCAACTGTGGGCTGGCGATCAAGTTCGGCGGCCAGTTTTTCGGTGCTCTGGTCAATGAGCGAATAGACCTCGCGCACATGCGATGGCACGCGAATGGTTCGTGATGAATCGGCCAGGGCCCGACCGATCGATTGGCGGATCCACCAGGTTGCATAGGTCGAGAATTTGAAACCTTTTTCGTGGTCAAACCCTTCAACGGCTCGCATGAGGCCAAGGTTGCCTTCTTGAATGAGGTCTAAGAGTCCGAGGCCGGCGCCCTCGTAACGACGGGCCACGCTGACCACCAAACGCAGGTTGCACTGGATGAATTGGGCACGGGCATCGTCGCCGGAGTGCAGGGTCCGCATCAGTTCGGTGCGCTCGCGCCCTTTGGGTGCTGGGTCAAAATCAAGGCGTTCCTGGGCGACGCGTGAGGCCAAAATGAGAGAAGCGAGACGACGTTCATCATCGGCGTTGAGCAACGGGTACGTCCCGATGTCATCTAGATATTGTCGAAGAAGTTCGCTTTCAGCGTCACCAGGGCGGGTTGCCACAAGAAAAACCGTAGTAGCGCGGGGCGCGTACATCGTGGATACCCGCTATTTCTCGTTTTGAACGACCCAGGTGGCGGTAGGATTTCCACTTCTAGACGGGCGCTTAGCTCAGTTGGTTAGAGCTCCTCGCTTACACCGAGGAGGTCGGGGGTTCGAGTCCCTCAGCGCCCACCCCGTTTGTCTTTGTCTTTGTCTTGGTGTGATCAGTCTTCGCCGGCAGGCTGCACAGAACTTCTGTATCGGCTGGCGTTGCTCACACTTGGGTGAGCAACGCCAGCCGGACCAGTTGCGAACGCTTGTAAAACATTCGTCGTGATTCCGCGGACGACCTTTGAAACCTTTTCGTCGCCCCAAGCAGTTGCATCAAGAGCATTGATCCAGCCGATGGTTCCTGTTGCAAAGACTCCCGCACCGCTCTCGGCAGAGTAGTAAGTCATCGCGTGGCTGTACCTTGACTTTTTAAACACCACGGGTGAACTGGCCAACACTTCAAGATTCTCTGGTTCGACATTTGCTGGTCCCAGCCCATCAGCTTCAATAGTGACCAATTTGCGCAGGCTTCGGCCAGTTAACAAGTCGACACCAGCAAAGACCCAGTTGTCGGTGTTCACCAATTTCATTGAAGCCGTCACACCGGCGGCAAAATACTGCACTCCAATCAACGCCGACTCGGGTTGATTGAGTGGGGCATTGCGCCATTGCACGGTTGATTGCAGGGGGTCTTGTGCCGTCATGGGATCGTCGTCGGCGGTTCGATAGTTCACTAATTGCCGAAACGGAGCACCTTCGCTATTGGGTTCAAGACGAATGTGTCGGTACACGGCATTGGCTCCGAAGAACGCCAAATTAATTCCAGAGTCACGAGCCCGCTCAAGCGAGACGCGCATGGGAGTCGAGTAGTACTCGTCGTGACCCGTCGTCAGTAGTGCGGTGCGATTCAAGAGCACCGGGTTTGTTGAACCATCACCATCAAGCGCACTGGAGTGAAGATCAATATTGGTGACATAGGCCGTGTCGATGCCGAGTTCTTCAATCAAACTGATGAGTGGCAGTTCATGCGTTAAAAAGTCGGCAGATCCCCAGTTGTATGAAGCGGCGTATGGACGGTCAAACGAGACCACCGTGGAACGGCTTCGAGGTTTGCCAATAAAACACTCGTATAACGTGCAACCGCCCCAAGGGTTATAGGACTGCCATGTTGTCACCGCTGAGACAACAACAAGAGAGGCACTCGTTGAATCTCGACGAACGGTCAGGGGAACATAGTGCGCTTCGGCTGTGCTTGATACAAGTTTCAATAAATACGAACCAGTTGGCCACGCATTGTCAATCGTGAATGTGAGCGATGGAGTCCATACTGCGCGTGTCATTTTGGTGTCACTGTCGGTGGACATGTCGAGTTGCCACTGTGACGGAGTCTCCTCAGAAGTCCAAATGAGCCGACCTTGCATTCCGGCATACCAGCCCATGCGGTAAGCCTCAACATGCCAGGTGGGGGCGTCAGTTGCGACGAAGAGCGTGACGACGTCACCAGGTTGAGCGCTCGTGGTGTCGGCGTAGCCCTCAATCACTCCTTCTGCGGTGATGGGTTTTGTGCCAGGAACATCTTTGGTGATTCGCCACGCATCGGTGCCGGGCAATGCATTTTCGGCTGCCAACCAACCAGGCGCGGCGTAAGGATCAGGAGCGATCGTTGTTGTCGGAGCAACTGTTGTTGTGGGTACTTCGGGAGGCATTTCAATAGTCGTTGTCGGTGCTTTGGTGCTGGATGACGTTGTACTTGCAGTTGATTCGTTATTTCCACATGCACTCACCACTAAAGCGCAACCCACAATCGTGGTTATAAAGAGTCGAAAAGATCTCATGTCATTTTCCACAGTTGCAGCGGAGCAGTGAATCGATCACAGCCGCTCGGTACTGCCACCTTTGTTGAATTCTCTCGCGCTGAGACATACCCAGCGCACACGATCTCCATCATCCATCGCCCGAAAGTCATATCCATGAATGGCGTTGTGTGGTTCGCGAGGTCGTCGGCGAATGCCTGCAGTTGGCCGGTATATCCGAATTGTTGGATAAAGGGGATTGGTGCAGTTGGGGTTGGCAGAGTAACTTCTTCTCCATTGTGTTCAAGAACGAGATGAGGCATCAATTCAGCGCGGACGACGCCTTGATCTGAAGCCACCTGAAAATTCCATTCAGGAGTTTCTGAACCTTGCCACGACGAAACAACGCTTGCTTTGAGGCCGTTAGTAAACGTCAACTCAAGTTCAGCGTGTGTGTCAGTGATCGCGCCATCGAGTTTTGCTGACACGGCGACAACTTCGCCAGCGCCGATTGCTCGACCAACGAGTACGGCAACAGCCAAGGGATGCACACCGAGATCGAAAAGTGCGCCACCGCCCCATTCAGCGGTAGTGAAGTCGCCCCAAGCGGGCAGCGGCTGAACTGTGCGAAACGACATATGAGTCACTGAACCAATTGAAACGGCGCGCTTGATGAATGCATGAACGATTGGTGCGTAGGCCAAATTTTCTGCGTAGAGAAGTTTCTGCCCATATTGTTCGGCGTGTGATACGAGACGGTCGGCCTCGTTCAGCGTGTACGCGAGCGGCTTTTCGACGACAACGGCTGCACCGCGTTGTAGTGAGTAAACCGCGTGGTCAAAGTGTTGGGCGGGTGGCGTCGCAACGATGACGATGTCGGCCCCACTTGGAAGTTGCGCATACTCGACTGCTGTTGCATTGAGTTGCTTGGCGCGTTCAGTACTTTTCTCTTGACTTCGCGAAGCAACTGCAACGACTGGCATTCCCAGAACATGTGCTGCCATTGCATGCGCGCCCGAGATCATCCCTGCTCCACAAAGTGCTATCGACTTCGATTCAGACATGTGGATGATTCCGTCTTACTTCCCGCTGAGAGCAGCAACAACTGGAGCGAACGCGTCAACATCTTCGGCACCAACGATGATGTACGTGAAGCCCCATCGTTCTCGTCGTTCGAGCAAGTCTTCAATCAGCTTGCTCGTTGGCCCAACGAGAGCGAAAGGTGATTGTTCAACCATCTGCTGTTCAACGCCAAGCATTGTGGCGATCCCAGAAGCCGCTTGTTTCGCGTCGTCGGTAATGCTGACCAAAAATGCCCGAATGTTCATCTCAATATCGTTAAAGCGAGCGCCAGCTGCCTCGCGGACGATGGCAACTTTCTCGTCAACAGATTCGGCGGTCATGGTGCTGAAAGTGTGTAGGCCAACAACTCCCTCCGACATAGTGGCGTTGATGCCAACAATGTCAGCTTCGCGAGCAGCAATCGACAACACGCGCTTGCCTCCACCACCAATCAAAATCGGAGGACACGGAGCCTGGATGGGCTTGGGAGTTCCGTTGTAGTTGGTGATTGTGTAGTGGTCGCCCGAAAACGAAAAGGGACCTTCGGCCATTGCGCCCTTAATGACCTTGAGCCCTTCAACGAAACGGTCGATGCGAACTTTGGCCGAGTCATAGGGGATGCCCATCTGCTCGTAATCACTGATCATCCATCCGGCGCCGATGCCTAGCTCGAGGCGCCCTTCAGATAACACGTCCATCGTGGCTAATTCTTTGGCAAGAACTGCGGGGTGCTTGTAGTCGTTGTCCCACACCAAAGCACCAATGCGGAGATCGGTGGTGACATTGGCTGCGGTCATGAGCGCAGGAACCGGTGCTAATTGATCGTCGAAGTGATCGGGCATCGTGAGGCACGAATAGCCCTGGTCTTCGCAGCGATGGGCGAGGTCAACCCATAAGTCGCGCGTATTGGCTTGTGAGGCTTGCACCCCGAATCGGAAGGGACGATGGCCAGAAGGAGACACGGCAGAAGTAGAAGTCATGAATGAAACGGTAGTGCGTCGAGGGTGACACTGCTCAGCCCGAACCGAGAACTACCGTAGAACTGTTGTGCGAATGATCTCCTGGTGGATGCGGTTGTGCATCGTCGTTGTGGCGGGAGCACTTGTGATAACGGCGGCAGTCGTCGGAGTAGCTCCACGTCTCTGGAAAGTTGTCAATGCGCATGTTGAAACCCCCGTGGCCCTTCCCCCTTGGGAGGGAATTGCCAAAAGAACGTATGTGTACGACCGAGCCGGCAACGAAATCGCGGCGTACGAACTTGAGAACAGTCAGCCAGTTCTTATCACCCAGATTCCGCAACCAGTCATCCAAGCGGTTCTTGCGGTCGAAGATCGGGAGTTCTATAACCACCACGGTGTCAACATCCGCGGCCTCTTTCGCGCGACGTTGTCAAACTTTGAGGGTGGAGCACGTCAAGGAGCATCCACCATTACGCAACAAGTAGTAAAGGTTGAATACCTCGGTGGTCTCGAACGCGATGGTCGCTACAAGTTGTTGCAAATTATCTATGCGTTACGTCTGGAAAAAGAACGAACCAAAGACGAGATTCTTGAGCGGTATCTGAACACAATTTATTTCGGAAACAACACCTACGGAATTCAAGCGGCTTCTGAGGTGTACTTTGGCAAGAAGGTTGAGGACTTAACTCTCGTTGAAGGAACGTTCTTGGCGGGCCTCATCCAGGCACCAAGTAGTTATGACCCCATCCGTCGACCGCAACAAAGTAAGCGTCGATTTGGCGAAGCCCTTGATGCTGTCGCTGATGTTGGACTGATGGAGGCTCCTGAAGCGAACTCCATCAAGGTGTGTCTCGATCCACCCGAGGATTCAACAGTGATTGCCGAATGTGCGAATAGTTGGCAGATCCCAGAAGTCGTGCAGACGATCGCCGAAAAGAAAATCACGAGAACCCATTTCAG
>CAMDCI010000055.1 GCA_945889715.1 Bifidobacterium breve
GGCTGCATTCTTTAGTCAGATAGCCGACGCGGCTCTCCATTGGGATGGGTCGAAGGCCATTTTTTCATCTCGGTAGCTAAAAAAACTAATGGTTACGGGTGTCGCGCGATTTGGTCAAGAATGTGGGCGACACGAATTGAATCGGCGCTTGAGACCATCCAGCCATCGTCACCATCGATGACTTGACTGACATTCTCAACCATTTCGACAAATGCGTTGGTGACAGCGAATTCTTCAACCACATCGTTGATTCGCAGCGAACATGCTTCATTCCAAGTGGTGAAAGACTCACCAGTTTCGGTACTGATCTGGCCGAGTGAACCTTGAACAATGAATTGCTGCTGGCTAGGCAGGGCGAAGGAACTCACTGCGTGCGCCGTCACAGAGTTGTTGACATGAACCGAAACATCAGTTGTGAGATCAATACCTGTAGGTCCGACCAGGCGTGAAAGTTCAATGATTTCTAGGTCGGTCGCTCCTGCGGTGAGCGCAACCCACGCGTGGGCCTGGTAACAACCGACGTCAAGCAAAGCCCCGCCGCCCATTGCTGGGTTGAGGCGATAGTTATCGGTCATCTCTGACGTGAATGTGAACGCAGTTTCGATGTGATCAATGTTTCCGATGGCTCCACTGGCGATTACTTCAACCATGCGGGCGAACCGAGGGTGCCATCGGCCCCACACTGCTTCAATAAGAAGGCGGTCATGACGTGAAGCGCATTCAAACATTGCTTCTGTCTCGGTTGCATTGAGGCCAAGTGGTTTCTCGCAGAGAACATGTTTGCCGGCTTCGAGCGACTTCGTGACCCACTCAAGATGTTGACTATTCGACAAACTGATGTACACAGCATCAACGCGTTCATCAGCCAAGAGGTCGTCGTATGTTGCATGAACTCGTTGAGGTTCAAGAGTCGCTGACCGCTGTTCATCGCGGCTGGCTACTGCATAGAGGTTTGCTCCGCGAGATGCGTGAACAGCAGGGGCGAGGCCACGACTGGCGACAAAACCAGCACCCAGAAACCCCCAGTTCACTGTCACGTGTTATGACCGCCGAATCGCAGGCACAACTGGCATGGCATTTTGCACGGCCGATTGTTCGGCGGCCTGCATAATTGCAACGACATTTCGCGATTGCAATGCGTTGACTTCCATCGGAGTTCCATGATTAATCAACTCGACAATTGAACGATGGAATTCGTGGGGTTGCAATGGCTGCAATGGTGCAACACGTGAGGTTCCATCGGTGTGATGCACCGTCAGAATCGCGGGTAAGTCGGCAACCGCTGGTTCGCCAGCCGGATCCCAATCACCAATGATTGCTCCTTTGGTGCCCAACACGTAAAACTTGGGCTTGCGAGCAGCGGCGAGGTCGGAATGAACAAAGGTCGCTTGCTTGCCGGTTGTAAATGTGACCGTGACGTGTGCGTGATCGGCATTCGTCGCGTGAGTCCAGACGCGCTTGTGGTTTTGTCCACTCACGTGAGCAACATCATCGGGAATGATGTTCAGAATTTGATCGAGGAAATGACTGCCCCAGTCAAAGATCGCCCCACCAGAGACTTCGGCGTTTGAGTGCCAGTAATCGCACGGACGTGAATATCCACCGACGAAACTGTCGTAGTGGTAAACGTCGCCAATTTCTCCGGAACGAATGATTTCGCGCATCGTGACAAAGTCGTCATCGAACCGGCGGTTCTGATACACCACAAGCATCACTTTCTTGCTTAACGCAAGTGCCATGAGTTCGTCGCATTGGTCGGCAGTGAGGGCCATGGGCTTTTCAAGCACAACGTGAATACCGCGGGACAACGCTTCTTTAGCCCACTGATAATGAGTATTCGGCGGGGTTGAGATAACAACAAGGTCGAGAAGTTCAGAATTGAGCGTTTCTGTTGCGTCGCCGAACGGTGTTGCTTCGGGTGCAAGCTCGAGGGCTGCGGCAACACGGTCTGGATTCATATCGCACACGGCCGCCAGTTCAAGACCACTGGTGTTTTGGACTGCGAGATTGTGTTCGTGTCCGATTGCGCCATAGGCAAGGAGACCGACGCGGATATTGCTGTTATTCATCGCTTGAGATTATCCCTCGTGCGCCCAGAACAGGAAGGCGCAGGGCCAATTTCAGAGTGACAAGTTCTTTCTGATGGTGAGTAATTGGCGGCGCAGCATGATGCCATCGCCAGGGCCAAGGATGACTTTCTCAATCACTGAACCCAAGGGCAACTTGACATGCGAGCGCATGCGCGTCACTAAACGAGTTCCTTGAGGATCATCACGTAATTCGTAGGCGAGGGTGAAATGTAGTTTGGGAGACTTCTTGCCCAGCGATTGAATCTCAAGAACAAAGTGACACGGTGCGTCAACAATGGTCGCAGTGAATGATGTCGGACCAGCAGGAATTTTGTCTCCCGATTCAACTGTTTGCCATTCATCGTGAACAGCAGTTGCACTCTTGCGACCAAGATTGTCAAGCCAGTCGTAGCTGTACCAGCCAGCTCGTCCAAAACCCATCTGCCGAATCCATGGAAAAACCTTTTCTGGGGGAGCAGCAATCGTGACTGACCGAGTGGCAATGAGCGTTGCGTCGCGACACAAATCGTCGCCGATCACTGAACTTTGAATTTCTTCTTCGGTTGCACCCCAGTATTGAAAAATCATGATTGACGAGAGGGTAACAACATTTACGCACGGATGAGACTTGTCTACAATGTGATCCGACCGTAGGAGACCTTGTGAGTGTGCCAGTGTTTGTCGCCCAAGAAATTGGCCACACCTTCATTGACGAAAGTGTGTGGATGCCCACCGTCACGATTGACGTATCAGAGTCACCCGAGATCGCAGACCTGGCCAGAGTGCATGCCGTTGAAGGAATAGGCGATGTCAACACCCATGCGATTCGGCAAGATGATGCTGTTGTCATTGGCGTGCGGTTGACGACTCCTGTCGAGGCAATGTTTGCGGTCGTATTCAGTTATTCATTGCACCGAGAGTTTCTATATGAAGTGGCAGATGTGGGCACCCTTGTCTTTGCGACAACGAATACCGAGACCGCACACGAAGAACGACCATTGTGGCTGAGCGTCTTCATCGATGGCGCTGGTTTGCGCCAAGCCTTAACTGTCGAAGCCGATTGATTTAGGTACGTCCATCGCTACTGGGGTATTGATGGGGTGGTGGCTAGGGATCCGCTACATTTTTTGAACGCAAAAGGCAATTTTCGGAACCCATTTGCCAAGGTAATCCATGTCAAACTAGCGAATCTCAACAAAGCCGAGATCGTTTATCGGATAGAATTTCCTCAATGCATTCCATCCAAAAGGTCGTAACTCGAAAGCGCAAGGGCGACGACGATGCTGCGTGGACCTATTGGGTCACCCGACCCGTAGCTGACCGTCTGGCGATGGTGGAAGAACTTCGGGCCGAGTATCACGGATGGACACATGAACCTGAACCAAGACTTTCAAGAGTTTGTCGAATTATTCGTCGCTCATGAGGTCGAGTTCCTCATTGTTGGTGGATACGCGCTAGCGGCACATGGTCACCCGCGATACACCAAGGACCTTGATGTATGGGTGTGGCTCGGACCGGAAAATGCACAGCGAATTCTTGCCGCCATTGAAGAGTTTGGGTTCGGTGATTTGGGTCTCACCGCAGCAGATTTTCAAGAACCAGATGTCATGGTGCAGCTCGGCCGAGAACCTCAACGCATCGATATTTTGACGTACGCGTCAGGGCTTCAATTTTCTGATGCCTACAAGAATCGTGTCTTAGTGAAAATTGGCAACGTTGACGTGCCGTTTATTTCCGTTGACGATCTTCGAACCAACAAGATGGCAACAGGTAGGCCACGCGACCTTGCGGATGCCGCCGACTTGCCACAGGCTGAGTAACCTCACATGAGAAGCCGCAAGGTGTCTCGGCGAATTTCGCACCATCCCCGGCCTGAGTGAGGCTGGTGGTTCACTCTAAACCCCAGTGCTGAGGGGGTAGTGGCTCGGGTTTTGGTAAATGTTCGGGGTCCACTTCAGTGATAGAGCATTTCAGTGGTAAAAGTAGGTATGGCTCTGATTATTCGTGACTTACTATCTTCTGATATCGGCCCAGCAGTGCGGTTGTTGGAAGAATGCCGCTCGTTGCCTGACACCAAGCCGGCCGATATTGCGCAATTCGTGAACGACGTTTCTTCCAGCGCACCGGGTGTAGTTGCCGTCGATGGTGAACGAATCATCGGAGTGATTCAGGCTCGTATTGTGTCTGATGACGGGTGGATAAATGTTGTGACGATTGATCCGGCTTGGCGTCATCAGGGCATTGGCTCAAAAATGTTGTTGCGTCTTGAAGAAAAACTGATGCACCTTGGTGTTCGAAAAATATCCGCGTTGTTGTCAAAATCGCAAGCCGGAGAAACGGCTCTCGTTAATCGTGGATTTTCTGCCATCCACGATCTCATTTTGTATGAAAAATTAGAGCCAATTGCGCCGACTGCGATGCGCATCGTTGATCAATACGGTGGAGAAATTTTGTCGCCCGACCTTTGGGATCGTGTGGCGGGTATGCACGCCGAGAAGAAAATCATTGATGGTCGTGTTGTGGCGCCGTTGGCCGACCCAACTACTGCTGAAAAAGTTGGCGTGAAAGCACCCGCGACTGTTCTGCTTTTTGGTCCTCCAGGAACTGGTAAGACAACATTCGCCAAAGCAATTGCTGGTCGGCTCGGTTGGCCATTTATTGAGCTGCTCCCATCCAAATTAGAAAGTGGGGGAGATTCGATGTCGTCAGAACTTCGTCAAGCGATGAATGATTTATTGCAGTTAGAGCGAGCCGTTGTTTTCATCGATGAGTTTGACGAAATTGCATCGGCAAGAGAACGCAACCCAACAACAAAAGGGGTCGTCAACGAACTATTGAAGATGATTCCCTCGTTCCGTTCGACACCAGGACATCTCTTGGTGTGTGCCACAAATTTTGTTGGTGACATTGATTCAGCTGTATTGCGTCCAGGCAGATTTGACTTGGTCATTCCTATTGGACCGCCAGACCTCACTGCCCGTCTTGCGCTCTGGGAGGCTGCACTTTCACGTCTAGATCAGCGTGGAGTTGACATTGAAAAGCTCGCGAGAGAAACCGAGGGCTACACCCCAGGAGATGTTGAATTAGCTGCACAGCGAGCAGCCACAGCAGCGTTTGACCGTATTCGTGAAGGCATCGAACCTTCATACATTTCCTCAGACGATCTTGATGCAGCGATCGCTCGCACGAGGGCTTCAGTCTCAAGTGATATACGTCAGCGGTTTAGCGAAGAAGCCGAGCGGTTCGCCCGAGTGTGATCCTCTTGTAAAATAACTTGAGGGTAACACCTCCTTCCCGTGGTGGAAGGAGGCGTACCCTAAGTGTCGGTGAATTTCGCACTACATTTCGCACCCGGGTAAGTCAGGCTTGAACCATGTCCTCAACGTCTTGGCGTGACAGTTCCATCTGGTGGTTATCCCTGGCCTGAGTTTGGACTTCGACGATCAATTGACCAAGATTCCTAGTCGCAGCGCCAGACAATCGGGCAGTCGTCGTTGTGCAACTCTGCACCCTCAACAACGTTGACATGATGCGCCTTGGCGGGTGAACCTGGTCGGGTCAGATACACGGCGTCATCGCCGCAGTAACGCAAACTGATTGCCCGTCGTGAACGGTTTGACGTATTTGGCCCGGCTCCGTGAATCGTACGCGCATGATGAATCGTGACGTCACCCGGCTCGGTATCAAATGTGACTATCTGACACTCACCGCGTTGCGCCATCATCTCAACATCGGGCACAACCGATCCCTCAGTACCAGGAATCACCATCGAGGACACAAACAAGTTCGGTTGATACAGATCTGGCCACAGATGTGATCCAACGACAAAACGCACCGAACCAGATTCGGCCGTGACCGAATCAAGCGGACACCACATGGTGCACACCTTGTCACCCTCGCAATGGAAGTAACCCAAATCTTGATGCCAAGCCGTGCGCTCAATCGTGCCCGGCTCTTTGAACAGCACACTGTCCTCCCACAGATGAATCCGACTTGACTTCATGACTTGTCCAGCGATCGCAGGAAGCACACTGTTGCAAGAGAAGTCGCGAAACTCTTGATGCTCAAGCCAATGATCAACGCCAGCGAAAAATCTGCCACGTCCAGATGCAGGCACATCACCGCGCTGCACATCTTGCCCACTCGCCGCAATCGCATCACCCATCGCCGAAAGATCAGCAACACCAGACGTACCGACAAGCGCGGCCACTGGTTCGCTCATGTCATGCAACAACTGTGGATCAACAATCGCCCGCAGGCACACAATTCCATCGCGCCAAAAGGTTTCAATCTCATCGGCAGTTAATTCTCTGAGTATTTTCTGGGCCACGACTATTATCCCTTCGCTGAAAATCCGCCGTCCACAACCATGGTGTGGCCGGTAGTGAATTGGCTAGCTTGCGATGCGAGAAATAACACCGCTGGTGCGATCTCATCGGGTGAACCGATTCGCTGCAACGGCGTGCGATCTAGATGAGGTTTGGTCATCGCGTCAAAACTCAGCATCGGTGCGGTCATATTTGAAGCCACTAGACCAGGAGCCACAGCATTGACGCGAATATTGCTGCCGGCGTAATGCACGGCCAGGGTTTTCGTCATCTGCACCACCGCTGCTTTCGCCGCCCCGTAACCCGGCACAAACTCAACAGCAAAGAACGAAGCCAATGAGGCCAAGTTGATCACAGAAGCCCCTCCAGCCAGTGTCGACTGACTGAGCACAGGTTTCAATAACTGGGTCAGGCGAAAAGCGGCCGAGATGTTGATCTGGAGAGTTTCTTCGAAAACATCGGGGTCATATTCGTTCCCGCCATTGGGCATCACCTGCCCCGCATTATTCACGAGAACATCAAGAGCATTCATAGATTGCGCAAGGTCAGCAATTTGCTGTCGATCGCTCATATTGCATTGACGATACGTGAAACGGGAAAGATCATTCTCGTAGTCGCTGGTCGTCAGGCGAGTCCCAGTGATTGTCACCACCGCGCCAGCATCAGCGAACGCCGATGCGATGGCAAAACCAATTCCATTTGATCCACCTGTGACTAACACCTGTGACCCAGTGAAATTAAAAGTTGTGCTGTTCACCAGACTTTTTCCCATTGTCGTGATTGTGCGCTGCGCACAATGGCGTTAGCAGCCGCCACTTCGCCGAGGGAATATCTTGCATCGGCCGCCAAGGGCGTGCCGTCTAAAATTGCTGCCTCAAAATCTTGCCAGACACCCTGATAACTATCCATGTAATTACCATGGCCGACGACCGTGCCTTGCCAATCTTTCCCGTCAAAGAGACGAACTTCGCCGAGGGCCGAAATCACAATCTCTCCGGTTGTTCCCGTGAACTGAAAATGGGGCTGCAGCCCAACAGCGCCCGTCGCCAAAATCACATCGAAACTGGCCACAACACCCGACTGAAAAAGACACAAAGAGCGAACCATTGATTCGCCTTCCATTTTTTCCCATAAACGTCCAGTGACAGCAACAACTTCGTCGATTTCTCCCAAGATCATCCGCAGTGGACGCATCCAATGTGAGCCAGTATCTAAAGCGACTCCGCCACCAGCGGCTGCTTGTTGAAAGCGCCACGATTGATCGCTGGGGTAGAACTCTGGGGTAATGCCAAAGTTGTGCCACGAGCGTGCGGTGACAAGTTCACCGATCGCTCCCTCAACGATGAGTTTTTGAGCCGTTAAAACTTCAGGCCAGTACTGGGCATTCTCGGTCAACATAAAAACTCGATCACCGTGACGAGCCGCAGTCGCCAAAATTCGCTCGCAAGCTTCAAGAGTGGGAGCCATCGGTTTTTCTAAAGCCACATGCACGCCCGCTTCTAAAGCTTGCGTGACCAAATCTTCGTGCAGATGATGGGGAACCAAAATCGCTAGGGCATCAACGCCGATCTCTAGTGCCTGGGCGATTGACGAACAGGCAGTACCTCCTGTTATCTCGGCCAGTTTGTCGGCATTCGCCGATACGACATCGACACAGGCGGTAACGGTCGTGCGCTGAGCATGTTGTAGAGCAGTTGCATGCCATTGAGCGATTGCCCCGCAACCCACAAGCCCAAGACGAAGATTCCCCACCTCTGTGAGGTTACTGTGGATCAGTAACCAGCGTCACAAGTGGGGTGAAATGTCAACGAAAATCCACATCTCTGATCTGCGAGAGCCCCAGTTAAGCGACCTGCAGAAAATGGCTCGGGACTACGGAGAGAGCCTGTCCTTGGATATGTCTTCAGCGGGCATCTTGCAAGAGGCGATAGAGCGAACTGGTCTTGACGACTTTGGTCCGATGGACTTTGTTGGCCGGCTTGATATGTGGCTCGATGAAGTGGCACACGATCCAGATCGCCTCGGCATTGGTCATTTATCTCTGCGCAATAGTTGTGTGCGCTATGCGGCGAATCGCCTTTTGACGCATGACCTACTTCGTCGCCATCCCGAAATTCATGACATCAAAATTGAGCGCCCGATCATCATTGTTGGATTGCCAAGAACAGGTACGACTCATCTGTTGAATGTTTTATCAGCCGATGATCGACTGCGCTCGATGCCACTCTGGGAAAGTTATGAGCCAATACCTATGGCGGGCGAAGATGCCGACGCTCAGGGTGTTGATCCGCGCTATGCGCGTTGCGCAAAAGAGTGGGAACAAATGCAAATGGTGACACCGCACATTGCGTTGATGCATCCCATGGATCCAGATCATGTGCACGAGGAAATTGAATTGATGTTGCCTGACTTTTCTTCATACAACTTAGAGTGGGTGGCGCGCTGCCCGCAGTGGCGCGATTATTACCTCTCACAAGATCAGCAGCCGCATTACGATTACATGCATACGATGCTCAAAGTCATGACTTTTTTACGCCCGAGAGATCGATGGATTTTGAAGTCGCCACAACACTTTGAACAAATTGGTCCGTTGATGAAGACCTTTCCTGATGCGACTGTCGTGATGACTCATCGTGACCCAGTGTCGGTCATTCAATCGGCAGCCACGATGATGACGTATGCCGCGCGTATGGCGTACCGCACGATTGATCCTGGTTGGTACATCGATTACTGGACCGACAGAATTGAAAAATTGTTGACGGCTGCCGTGCGCGATGTCCACCTCATTCCGCAAGACCAACGCATTGATGTGCGCTTTGAGGAGTTCATGGCTGATGACCGGGCGACGATTCAGCGTGTCTTTGATTTCGCTGGACACTCTTTGAACGAGCGAGCATCGCAAAGTATCGAAGACAGCCTGAGGACTCGTTCGCGTGATGGACAGTCCACCGTGGTGTATGACGTGCGGGCCGATTTTGATCGCCAACCATCCGAGATTCGCGAGCGGTTCAGTGGATACATCAACAAGTTCAACGTCAGTACCGAGGTGAGATGAGATGGCAAATAGCGAGATTCAACAACAAGTCGATCATTTGATTGACACTCGACCCGGAAAAGAATTACTGCAACCCAACTATGAAGATGTGGCGTATGAGGTTGCGCCGAATATTTTTCGTTCAAATGGGGCGACTGCGGCGTACATGATTGTTCATGATGCTGGACGCATCATCGTCAATACGGGGATGGGCTATGAGGCGGTGCATCACAAAGCTGTCTTTGATGCGATTTGTCCGGGACCCACGACACATATATTGACGACGCAAGCACACGTTGATCATGTGGGTGGCGTCGGATTATTTCGTGAGCCAGAAACTATTTATATTGCTCAGGCCAGTAATCCAGCGTGTCAACAAGATGATGCGCGCATTGCGAATCTCCGTTATCAGACTGCGCAAGTGTGGTTTGACGTGTCAGGAGCGGCGGCACAGCGAATTGCGCAAAAAAATCCTGGTGTTCCGATGCGTCAGGATAAGCCCGTACCCGATGTGCTCTTCGAAGATCTCTATGAGTTCGTTGTGGGAAATTTGCAAGTTCAGTTAATAGCGGCGACGGGCGAAACTATTGATTCAATGATTGTGTTTTTACCGCAGAGCAAGACAGCACTGATTTCTAATCTGCTCGGACCATTGTTTCCGCACTTCCCAAACCTCAATACCTTGCGCGGTGATCGTTATCGCTTTGTTGAGCCATATTTGGCGACAGTCAATAAATTGCGCGCTTTGCAACCGCAGATGATTGTTCCCGGTCGGCATTTACCCATTGCGGGGACCGAATTAGTTGACGCTTGTTTAGAACGGTTGCATGGAGCCGTGGATTATGTTCATCGCAAAACTCTCGAGGGTATGAATGCGGGAGTGGATATTTACACGCTGATGAATGAGATCAACCTGCCCGCCGATCTGCGTGTTGGTGAGGGATACGGCAAAGTCGCATGGGGAGTGCGGACGATTTGGGAAACCTACATGGGGTGGTTTCATCTGCAGTCGTCTACCGAGTTGTATGCGGTCGCGCCAGTTGAGGCGATGAGCGAGTTGGTGCGGGTTGCCGGAGTTGAGGCGGCCTGCGAGCGGGCCGCGACTCTGGTTGCCTCGGGGCAACCAGTTTTGGCGATATATATGGCCGAAGCAATCCTGCGGGTTGAGCCCGATCATGCGGGTGCAGCCAAGATCATGGTTTTAGCCCATGAAGCCTTATTGGCGCAGGGTGGAGATGTGAGTTTTTGGGAATCGGGTTGGTTGCGTAGCCAAGCCGCGAAGTGGCGCCAGTAGCGGGCGATTTGGGACGAGTCTTTTTCGTTTCGGCACTGATTCTTACCCAATCTTTACTTCCAGGTGACACATTGAAATTGTGAATTATTGGTGCACACGTCGCTCGAGCGTAGGGGCTCTCGTTGGTGTCATCGGGCTAGTAATTGTTACGAATTTATTGAGCGGATGCGTCGGTAGTGGCTCGACAACATCAGAAGTCGGGTTGATAGCTGACGAAACTATTTCAGTTCCTAATTCAGCACTGGGCGGATCTGATACGACGTTGGCTGCTCCAACTGTCAGTACCTTGACGTCGCCGGCATCGAGCACAGCGAACCCAGGCGGTGGCGGCCCCCAGACTCCGTCATGTGGAATATTTGAAGTTACCAAGGCCGAAGTTGTCTCTGGTCAGCAATTCTCAAAAGGGAAATACCAAATAAATACTTTTGGTATTTCTTGTGATGAAGTGATGGGAGATGCGGGTCTATTCAGCCAGTTCTTAAATCTTGAAGACAATGGGGCGCTGCCTGAGCCTTGGAGATTCCTGGAGGGCGCAGTTGGAGCACCGAAATTTGTTTCGGGACCAGCCGTTGGTTTTCGAGTGCAAAGAATTTCTGACTGAAGGCGCACTGACTGTGTCGCGGTTGAACG
>CAMDCI010000056.1 GCA_945889715.1 Bifidobacterium breve
CTTTGGTATTCACGAAAACCACCAATTGTTCACAATGGTTAAGCGCCCATTCGATCATGTACGAATGTCCCAAATGAGGCGGGTCAAAACGACCAATAATTAAGCCGGTGGCGTGCACGAAGTCACCCTAAGACATGAGCCGTATATAGGCAAAACTTTAGGCAGAATAGGGGTATGACTGACGTTTCAACTGTGGCCGCTGCTGGCGCCATCAATGCCTCCAAGATTTACGGAAAAGATGACAGCGAAGTTCGCGCCCTCGATGATGTGACTGTCGATTTTGCACTCGGTCAATTCACCGCGATCATGGGACCCTCTGGATCAGGCAAGAGCACATTGATGCATTGTCTCGCTGGCCTTGATGCACTCACGAGTGGTCGAGTGTTAATTGGTGACACCGACCTTGCACAACTTGATGACAAACAACTCACTTCGTTACGACGCGAGAAGGTTGGTTTTATCTTCCAGGCCTACAACTTGATTCCAACGTTGTCCGCTCTTGAAAACATCACCTTGCCCTTGGACTTAGGTGGAGTCAAGCCCGACCAAGAATGGCTCGATACCGTCATTGACAAAATGAATTTGCGCAATCGCCTCAGTCATCGCCCCAGTGAACTCTCTGGTGGTCAGCAGCAACGCGTTGCAGTTGCGCGCGCGCTGGCGAGCCGCCCACAAATCATTTTTGCCGATGAGCCAACCGGAAACCTTGACAGCAAAACTGGGGCCGAAATTTTGGCATTCATGAAGCACGCCGTGACCGACTTGCACCAAACAATTGTGATGGTGACCCACGATCCCGTAGCTGCCGCGTACGCCGATCGGGTCATATTCTTGGCTGACGGAAAAGTTGTTGATGAAGTCAACAATCCGACCTCTGAACTTGTTCTTGACCGCATGAAGCGCCTCGGAAGTTGATGATGCCCTCCCCAGTTGTTCGACTCACTTTGCGCGGTGTACTCGCGCGCAAGTTTCGAATCCTTTTAACCATTCTCGCCGTCGTCAGTGGCGTCGCTTTCGTCTCAGGTGCATTTATTCTGACCGACAGTGTCAAGGGCGCAATCAATAACTTGTTTGTCGAGTTGCGCGGTGCAGTCGATCTTGAAATTCGCACGAAGATTGCCTTTGGTGATTCTGCACGAGCCGAACGTGATCCAGTTGACGTCTCGCTCATGAAAGATATTGCTGCGCTTGACGGAGTTCGCCTCGTTGAGGCCAACCTTCTTCGCCAAGCCACGATTATCAAGCCCGACGGTGAGCCTTTAAAAACATCTGGTCCAGCATTTGGCATTAGTTGGACGGGCCCAGACGGACTCGACGGCCGAACACTTCTGGAAGGAGTCGTTCCCACTAAATCTGGCGAAGTTGCCATCGACAAGTCATCAGCCAAACGTGCCGGATATGTGTTGGGTGACAAAGTCACGCTGGTTGGCCCAATCGGCAAAGGTGAATTCACACTTGTTGGTCTCACCGGAACTGGATCGACTTCAGGAGGCGGAGGAGCAAGCGTTTGTGCTTTCGACCCGGTCACTGCAAATGAGTTCTTGGGCGCCGATGACAAAGCCGACAGCATTTATGTAGGAATAACACCAGATGCAGCACGCAGCGATGTGCAAAAGGCAATTGAAGGAGTCTTGCCATCGGGCTACGAGGTCATCACCGGAGAGCAATCGGCAAAAGAGACTGCTGGTGCGATCAACGAAATCATCGACATCTTTGGCAAAGTGCTTTTGGGTTTCGCCGCAATTTCATTGTTTGTGAGTGCCTTCTTAATCTTCAACACCTTCGCCATCATCGTCAGTCAACGTTTGCGTGAACTTGCGTTACTTCGCGCCGTTGGTGCAAGCACTCGGCAAATTCATCAAATGATTATCGGCGAAGGTCTTGTTGTGGGAATCGTCGCCACCGGTCTTGGCCTCGTCGGCGGACTCGGTGTTGCCAAAGGAATTACTTTTGCATTCAACGCTGCCGGCGCGGCGTTCCCCGCTGCCGACTTGTTGATCTCAAGTCGCACGATCATCTTGTCGGTTGCGATCGGAATTGGTGTCACTCTTGCAGCAGCAATTGTTCCAGCATTACGCGCTGGCCGCATACCCCCAGTTGCAGCCATGCGCCCCGAACTCGGATTCTCGGCTCTACAACGCAGCAAACGATTAGTTGTCGGAGTCGTTACCTTGATCACTGGAATCACGCTCTTTAGCATTGGCTTGTTCGTGCAGCCTGGCGGCACTGTCGGAACTCTTGGTGGTTCGGCGATCGGAGCAGTTCTTTTGTTCCTTGGCGTGGCAAGTTTGTCTACCACGGTTGCCGCACCAGCAAGTCGAGTCATTAGCCGCATCTTGCCGTTCCCGCTTCGGCCCATGACAAATTCGGTTCCTGGACGACTCGCCAGTCGCAACGCCCAACGCACTCCCCGCCGCACAGCTTCAACCGCTTCGGCACTGATGGTTGGTTTGGCATTAGTCAGCACGGTTTCTGTTGTTGCTGGATCGGTCAAGAAGTCGTTCACTGATCAACTCAAAGCTTCGGTGACTGCCGATTTCTTCGTGACCAACTTAAGTTTCCAAGGTCTACCAGTGGCATTTGGCGAACGACTTGCTGAACTACCTGAACTTGGTTCGGTCAGTCCATTCCGCGCCACAGTGGCGCTCATCAATGGCGAAGAAAAACAGATTGGCGCGGTGAAGCCCGAGATTGGCGATTTGGTTGACATTGATATTCAAAAGGGATCAATCAACAGCCTCACCGACGGCGACATTTTGCTGTACAAAGATCCGGCCCGTGATCTCAACGTCGATGTTGGCGACACTATTGATGTCACTTGGCAAAATGGGAAAACGTCGACCTTGACAGTTGGCGGCATTTACGCCGACTCTTCAGTTGCTGGCAACTGGCTTATCGGTCTCGACACTCTTGCTGAAGTGTCATCAGCACCCCCGGTCGACTTCTTTATCGGTGCGAAAATTGCCGACGGTGTTTCTATTGCCGATGCACGAGCCGCAATGGACAAAGTTGCCGCCGATTTCCCCAGCGCTGAAGTTCAAGATCAGGCCGAATTTCAAAAGAGTCAAGAGGATCAACTCAATCAGTTGCTATCCATTGTTTATGGCCTATTGATTTTCGCCATCTTTATTGCCATTCTCGGTATCGCCAACACCATGGCCTTATCGGTTTTCGAACGAACTCGAGAGTTTGGTTTATTACGCGCGGTTGGCATGAGTCGCCGACATTTGAAGCGCTCAGTTAGGTGGGAAGCCATCATCGTTTCAGTGTTTGGCGCAACGCTCGGAATCGTCGTTGGTATTCCGTTGGGAATCGCCGTTGCCATTGCTCTTCCCGATTCGTTCGTGACGGCCACGGTTGTTCCAATCAACACGATCGTGACAATTTTGATTGCTTCAGTTGTGGTTGGAATTTTTGCGGCGATCTTCCCGGCTCGCCGAGCAGCGAAGCTCGACATTCTCGATGCCATAGCAACTCAGTAAAGGTGCCTCATGATTTTTCAATCTTCTGATCTCACATCAAGCCAACTTGAATTCATGCGAGAAAATTACTTGGCTACATTGACAACGTTACGCCCCGATGGTTCACCTCATGTCGTCCCTGTTGGGTTTACCTTCGATATCGATAACAACATTGTGCGCGTCATTACTTTTGCGAAATCGATGAAGGCTCGGCATGCCGCCCAAGGTGGACGAGCCGTCGTCAGTCAGGTTGATCGTGGACGCTGGATCACCCTTGAAGGAACCGTACGGCTTCGAACCGAGGCCGAGATCATCGCCAAGGCCGTTGATGCGTATGCCAGCCGCTACCGCCAACCCAAGGTTCGTGAAGATCGAGTCGTCATTGAAATCACTGTTGACAAAGTGATGGGCCGAGCCTGAAGCAGTCGTTAAATCTGCTGGTGAATCAGCCGAGTTTGTCTAAATCATCAAAGATTTTAAAACGTTTGCGAGCAGCAACCGCATCTGAAAAATAGATCAATTCGGCAGGGTGAGTTGGCGTGTGATCGCCTTGCAGAAGATTGCTTGGAATCAGCCGGCGGTCAAGTCGTCCTTGACAGTCTGGGCACCAGTACAAATTTCTTCGTGAGGCACCCACGATCTTGAACTCAACTGTTCCACGACAGCGCATGCATCGCTGGCCGTTGCGGCCGTATACCGAAGGCGAAGTGTCGGGATCACTACGAACGATTCGTGATGCCGTTTCAATTAACACTGCGCAATCTTCATACGAGAGGTCAGCCATTTTGGCAAAGGGGCTGAGTCCAACTGCCCACAAAGTTTCGCTTCGTGCAACATTTCCAAAACCACTCATCACCGACTCATCCATCAAGACATCAGAGATCATGGCATCGGCGTAGCGATAATCAAGGAGACGCTGCGTGCACCCCGACAAATCGGTTTTCGGGTGAGAAATATTTGGACCAATGCCACCCGATTGTGGATGGCGTTTGCGATCGGGTTGGCGATATGTCTCGACGATCGGTGCATCAAAACAAACTGCGACCCACCCTTCAACTTCAATAACAACGCGCGCACGATAAGTCTCTTTGCGCCACATCTCTGCAGTTCGATACAGATGCCACTCACCACTGAATCGCAATGCAGTGGACAAAACAATTCCATCATCCCACTGCACCAAAATTTCGCGACCTTTAACCGTGACACTTTCGATCACGCTTCGTTCAACCGGAGCTGGTCCAATCGTCGACATTGCATCAAATCGCAATGTGGGCTGTCCTACTAGTGCGGTACGCATGGCAGCCACCGTGTGGTTTGTCTGTCCACGCATCGCCATATGCAGAGAATAAATCACCCAAGTCCCATAGCTGGGCATACTCCAGAAAAACCGATACGGTGTTCGAGCATGAGCCAGCCCGAGCCCAACGACTCTGAACCGGTTGCTCCCATTGATCCGACCGACACAGTTCAGGCTCAACTTGATCGAGCCCGCGCTCGTCACGGGACAATCGGAGCAATGGTCTTTAGTGCGATGCTCGGAGTTGACAAAGTTTTGGGTCGCAAACCCAAAGATGAAGGCGCAGTCGTCTGGGAGGCGTCAGGCGAACCCGAAGATATTGATACCGATGGCATCACCATCGACGTTGACGATGAAACCAAAGTGGTGTCTCAACTTGGCGCTGGCAAAGCCGCGCGCCGGATCCGCAAAAAACGAACCGTAAAGTAAGACCTACTTACGGAAGTTCGCCGACATGAGCAAGGGCCAAACGAAGCAGTCGATCTTGGCCTCCCGTCATATCGGCTGCGATCTTTGCTGATGCTGCCTCGGCCGGCGTGAACCATGCCAGGTCGAGGGCCTGCTGAGTTGGCGTGCAGTCGCCAGAAACTGGGACCACATAAGCCAAACTCACCGCGTGATGTCGAGGGTCAACAAAACCACTGATGTCTGGATCGGGGAAATACTCAGCAATGGTGAACGGCGCGGGGTTAGTGGGAACCTTTGGCAGAGCCAGCGGTCCGAGATCTTTTTCAAGGTGACGGATGAGCGCATCACGCACCCGCTCGCCATACAAAACTCGGCCCGACACCAACATGCGACTG
The DNA here is from genome assembly GCA_945889715.1 of Bifidobacterium breve. Taxonomy (GTDB): domain Bacteria; phylum Actinomycetota; class Acidimicrobiia; order Acidimicrobiales; family Ilumatobacteraceae; genus Casp-actino8. Next base: position 5,562 of record CAMDCI010000056.1, read on the forward strand.
ATTGAACCGTCCGAGGCAACGCGCAACAACAGACCCACCTGAGTCACCCGACCAGACTCATCCACACGCACAGGGATGGCGTCGACGTACACGAGAGGCACATTGGCACGAACTGAAGCCAGCAGCTCAGTGCTCAGCCACGCGGTTCGGGTATCGATTTGATCACTCACAAGTGACAGTTTCTCAGATCAGCCCAACAAGTGGGTGGCAAAGACCTGTGACATCGAAGTTTCAGGTCATGGTTTTAGCCTGACGTAGGTCGCTCAAACCCCAGGCGAGCGGCCTCGACTTGTTTCCATACAAAGCAACCCACATGGTGATCATTCACCAAACCCATCGATTGCATGAACGCGTACATCGTCGTCGGCCCCACGAAACTCCAGCCCCGCTTTTTCAGATCTTTGGACAATGCAATTGACTCAGGCGAGGTGATGAATGTTGAAACGTCAGTAGCCGTCGGTCGTTTTGGTCGAGTTGAGGCCTTGGGTTCGAACTGCCAGATGTATGCACCTACTGAACCGCATTCTTTGATGAGTTCGCGACATCTCTGAGCATTGTTAATCGTTGATTCAATCTTTCCTCGATGCCGAACGATCGAGGCGTCCCCCATGAGTCGCTCGATATCTGTTTGGGTGAACTTGGAAACTTTATTGATATCGAATTTTTTGAAACAACGCCTAAAATCTTCACGCTTATTCAGAATCGTGCTCCACGACAGACCACTTTGAAATCCTTCAAGACACAACTTCTCAAAGAGTCGCGAATTGTCGGCTGTCGGAAATCCCCATTCGGTGTCGTGATAATGCGACATCAATCCGGGGCCGGATCCCCACCCACATCGCTCCAGATTTATTGAACTCATGTCTTTATCTACCTTTATCTATCGTCGCCATCTATAGTCAACATATGGCACGACGATGGTCTTATTGGCACATCCTCTTTTTGATTCTGGGACTAATACCCCCATCCTTGATCTTCCTCGGCCCAACAGTTCTTAATCCCAGCTTGGTGAACTTAATTGATACATCAACGGGACCAAACGTTGATGCGCCGTTACCCGAACCGACAACTGACGAACTAAGCAACATGGCCGGTTTGACAAGTGATGAAATCATCACCCAAATTGAGAAGCAGAATCTGTGGAATTTTGGCGAAGATACGACTCGATCATTTGATGTGATCGCCCAGATTCAGCCCGACCATTCTGTCGTCATCACCGAAAAGATCACCCAAGTTTTTCGTACCGACCGTCACGGCATTGAACGATCGATCCCCATTGAATATTCCGGCTTAGACAGCCATGTCATTCGTGCCATGCACATTGCAACGTCCGAGGGAACGCCCGACTCACTGGAGATCACCGATATTGGCGGTGCGGTGAACGTTCGAATTGGCGATGCTGACACCACAATTACCAATGCCCACACCTATGAACTCAGTTACCAAATTGAAGATGTACTCATCATCAATGGCGATACCGCCACGTTGCCGCTCGATGCCATTACTGATTGGCGCCAGCACACTGATTCATTGACATACACCGTCATTGGGCCATCAGGACCTCTTGATTCTCGTTGCTATCAAGGAGCAATGAATACGCAGAGTCCTTGCGACGAAAACACGCCAACCCCTGACGGCGCGAGATTCTCAGCAAGCAACCTCGCACCCAATAGTGCATTTACTATTGAAGTTGATTTTCCAAGCGCTTTATTTGATTCAAGTGCCACACTCATGAATCGTTCGCAATCAGTCCCGGCAGCAGTGTTTGCGATTGTGCTGCTGTACTTGGCACTTTTTGCTGCAATCGCCATCAACCTCAAGCGTTATCGTCGTCAACGATCGATGGCGATCGCTGGCATGAGCGAAACTTTTTCGGGCCCGATGTCGCTCGACCTCGCCGACCGTATGCAGCGGCCGATTTTGCCACCGCCGCCACCAGGCACACCAACAATTTTGCCAACAGCTACTTCACAAGAAATGCCCATTGAATTTGTACCACCGGTGAACCTAGACCCAGCTTGCCTTTTGCGAATCAAAGATGGCAGCAAAGTCAATGTCAGCCACATGTTGGCCGCAACTTTGGTTGATCTTGCCGCTGATGGCGTCATTTCTCTGACTCAAGTCAATAAAGCATGGGTAGTGAGCCGAATTGTTCAACCACCGCGTCAAGTCAAAAGTTATGAACTCACGTTGCTCACTGCATTGCTCGGCGACAAGGACGAGGCGGCACTGTCAAACAAAAGCACGGCTCTCTCCACGAAGGTGAGGACCTATGTCCAAGAAGTTGATGAGCAACTTCGCAGCCTTGGCTTACTCACCAACAAAACTTTGACAGCCGGATTCATCTCTCGGCGTGGAAAATTTTCGGCCCTCGCCGGGTTCATTGGAATGATCATTATTGTCGCGATCTTTGCTGCTGGAGTTGGCTCACTCACCAACATCCTGATCTTTCTCCTCCCAGCAGCGGCCTTTTTCATGAGCGGAATCATCTTCGCTTTTGGAATCATCATTATTGTCGCGATCTTTGCTGCTGGAGTTGGCTCAGGTTCGGACAGCCTGAACTTTTTCCTCCCAGCAGCGGCCTTTTTAATCAGCGGAATCATTCTCGCTTATGGACGTCTCAGTCATTCTGGGAAGATCGACTCGTTCACGAGTCGCGGCCTCGGTACTGCCCTGCGTGCCGAAGGTTTCGAGCGTTTCTTTCGTGAAAGTGAATCGGCTCACGCTCAAGCCGCTGAACGAATGGGGTTGATGCGTGAATACATGGGCTATGCGGTTGCATTTAATGCAGTGACGACGTGGGTGAACGCAATGCCGCAGGCGCAACTCGAGCAATGGAATATGAACACTTCGCCTCTGCTATTTGCCACCTTGCCACAACAACGAATTTGGAGTGACGCGACTACCACCGCATACACACCAGTTAGTACCGGAAATTCCAGTGGCTTTAGCAGTGGCGGAGGCTTCAGCGGTGGTGGCGGCGGCTTCGGTGGTGGCGGTGGCGGAAGCTGGTAGTTAATAGTTAATAGTTACCGTTTCGGTGATTCGCCAGCGATCGTGGTTCGTCGTAACTCGCGACGAAATCCCGCGTAGTCATTGAGTGCAACATGTTGGGTTGATCGGTTATCCCAAATCACAACATCGCCAGCTTGCCACCGATGTCGGTACATAAATTTCACGTCGGTTGTATGCAAGTGCAAGAACGCCATCAACGACTCTGCTTCATCATTCGTCATGTTTTCAATATCTCGTACGTACGCACGATTGAAATACAAGACTTCTTTCCTGGTTTCTGGATGCACTGGCACTAATGGATGAATTTCATATTCATTAGCCGACTCATCACACACAATCTGCATACCACTCATTCCGGTATGCAGCGCTTGCATTTTGGGCGAATAAGCATCTCGAGCAGAATGCACAGCGTTCAACTGTCGCAGACGTTCGCGCATCGGCTCATGTAGAGCGTTCCATGCTGCGGTCATTGAGGCAAAGCAGGTGTCACCACCCCAAGCCGGCACATCGACAGCCGACAAGATTGTGAAAGACGGTGGTTCTGCCTGAAACGAGAAGTCTGAGTGCCAGGCACCACCAAAATTAAAAGCAGCGCCTTCCTCGGCTTCTTTGACGACCCGAATGACTTCAGGAAATTCGTCCATCGTCGCGATAAACGGGACCTCTCCACATGGCCCAAGTCGGCTCGAGAAAGCACTTTGTTGCGACGGATCAAGGGTCTGCCCCCGCACCACAAGCACCTCATGCTCGCACATCAGTGCCCGCAATTGGGCAAGATCGTCGCCATCGAGGTTCACCAGGTCTAATCCGTGGACCTCGGCCGCAAAAACTCCCGTGAGTGGTTGGGCTTCGATAGGCATACCTCAACCCTAACTGTTCTATGGTTTAACTATGACAGCGTTAGAAATTCCAAGATTTGGCGAGTTGCTCAGCCCATTTATTTCGCAGGTTCCCGACGGCACTCGACCGCGATTCTTAGCGTTACTTGAACGAGGTGCCGCCAATCGTTATCGCTTGTGGGCCGAACAGCTTCCCGAACATGCGGCCGTTCTTTTTGAGTGCGCAGAAAGCGAAGACGAAATTGCGAATCGTATTGAAGGAGCATTTGCTCTCGACGAATCGTTACGCGATGAACTCCTCGCCCCTCTCCCGCAAGCAACGCAGACCTATTACGACGCCTTTGCCCCATACGATGTTTGGGACCAGTTGCGCATTCAGGCCAATGCCGAGCGGCAGGGCGCAAACGCCTGGCGATCAATTGCTGCTCACCATCCCGATGCATATGTTGTTGAGGTCTTGCATTCGTGTTCGGCGCTCGAAGAGCTCAGCGCCGACGCTCTTGACGCACTGATTGCTGCACACGCACCGTCACACGCCCCATCACACTGACTACGTCACACTGATCAAGACCTAAGAATTATCTCTATGCCTCTGAAGCGACTCTTTCGTACGCTTCAATTCGCCACCCTTTTAATGTCGTCCACGTATGGCGTGATGTTCACGATGATGGACGATTATCGCGACAAGTACGGAATTAGCGAATCAGGACTTGGGCTAGTACTAGCGGTCGGATTCTTTTCGGCATTCTTTAGCCAGATTTCTATTGCTCCACTGGCCGACCGTGGTCGCGCAAAAGTTTTGATGATGACAGGATTCTTGTTGGTCATCATCGGCTGTTTATTCATGGGCTTTGGTCAAAACTTTGCCCTACTGCTGATCGGTCGCCTACTGATGGGCATTGGTGGCGGCATGTCACTGCCTGCACTGCGAAAGATCGTGATTGTTTCTGATCCCGAAAATCTCGGCGGCAACATGGGCAAGTTGCTTAGTGTCGATATTGCCGGATTTGCACTCGGTCCGGTCATTTCAGTTTTGACTGTTGACACCATTGGCATTGCGGCACCTTTCATCATCATTAGTGCCGCAGTTTTAGTCGTCACTGTTGTGCTCAGTCGAGTTGACGTCCCCGAAACCGCCAAAGCCGATCGGCCCTCCGAGCGCTTGGCATTTGACCTCCTGAAAATTCCTGCAGTATCTGGAGCGGTATTGATTGGTGTTGCACTATTCCTGATGATCGGAACCTTTGACTCATTGTGGTCAATCATGATGGACGACTTAAAAGGTCCTGAGTGGATGGCCAACGCGGGTGTCAGCCTCTTTGCGCTACCAATGATTTTTCTTGGTCCTATTGGTGGTCGGCTCGCACAAAATAAGGGCGCGTACCGCGTCGGCGCAATCGGCAGCATTTTTGGTGCTGGGTGCATGGCGATGTATGGCTTTCTACCCAGCCCCTACCTCATGATGGGTGTTTTCTTTTTGCATATTTTGAATGACGGGTTCACGATCACCAGTTCTGGAGTCGCAGTTAGCCAAGCGGCCCCAATTGAACGCCAAGCTGGTGCCCAAGGTTTGCTCGGCGGACTACAAACTCTCACTGGTGGAATCGCCGCCAGTTTCGCGGGTTGGAGCTACGACCACTTGGGTCGCGGCCCGACTTTTTCAATCACCGCAATCGTGATGGTTATTTTGGTTCTCTTAGGTTTGGCACTCGCTGGCCCCGAACACCGCACCGCGCCTGTCGCTGTGCCAACATCTTGACCATGGGTTTGCGTGACGGTGACGGCTGGGTCTTTTGTAATTGTGGCTATCGCCATTGGGGTCTTCATGGAGCTGCCGGTTTATTGATGGTGCGCTTCGATATGGG
>CAMDCI010000057.1 GCA_945889715.1 Bifidobacterium breve
GGACTTTATGTTGTTGCTTGGCGAGGCGTATCGAATGATGGTCATGCTATTGAAGGCGCCTATTCGTTCCAAATCGGTGCTTCGGCTCCAATTGTTGCCACGAGCGATCTCATCGCCAATGTTCTGTCGGGTCAAGACGGTCCGCAAGGCCTGTCGTGGTTGATGGGTGTCGCCAAGTTCTTAGGATTTCTCGGGTTGTGTCTCGTGCTCGGTTGTTTGGCGATGCTCGCCGGCGGATCAATTTCATCACGACGAGTGATCGCCTTTGTCGGAGTCGGCTGGATCTTCTCTGCTGTCAGCGCGCTCGTACTATTTGTCGCCCAAGGCCCGTACACAATTGCTGGCACATGGTCTGATCTGTTCAATACTTCACTCTGGTCTGATGTGTACGCGACTCGTCTTGGTAAGGCTCTGGTAGTTCGCGAGTTATTGCTGCTCTCATTGCTCGTTCTCATTTGGTCGCTACGAGGACACCTAGCACGATCACTCACGTCGTGGTGGCGCTCAACAACACTCCTTGTTGGCGTAGGAATTGTGCTGACGTTGTCGGCCTCGGGTCACCCGAGTGCTTCGGCTCAATCAGGCATCGCAGTGGCTGTCGATGCACTGCATCTCGCCAGTGTCATTTTGTGGATAGGTGGGCTGTTTGTTTTGGCTTGCGGCGGAGTCATGGCGAGTCCTCAGGCAGATGTTGTTGTCCGTCGCTTTTCGCGGATAGCCACTTTTGCAATTCCGATGACAGTTCTGACGGGTCTCTGGCAGACCTGGCATTTGGTGCCGGCTCTTAGCGATATCACGCAAACGGCATGGGGCAAAGCGTTGCTCGTCAAAACCTGTTTCGTTATTGCGGCAGTCACCCTTGGTGGTTTCGCCCGGTGGCTTGTTCAACGTGGTGAGGGACACTCGATTCATCGCATCATTGTCGTCGAATTTCTGATCGCCACGGTGGTGCTTGGTGTTACTGCAGGAATGCTGGCAAAATCTCCAGAAGTGACTGAGGCAAACGCCGTTTTCAGTACGCAACTCGTTAATGCAGACATGATTGCCAGCGTTGCTGTCACACCAGGGCGCGTCGGCAATAACGAAATCCACGTCACCATCTCGACTCCGAGCGGAACTTTGTCGCCTGTCGACAATGTCACGATGCGATTGACGTTGCCAGGCTCAGAAGTTCCAACGATTACCGCGGCTATTGCACAACTTGGGTTGAATCACTTCGTGGGGACACTGTCAATTTTGACCCCCGGTACGTGGAATCTTGAGATTCTGGTTCAGTCAGATCCATCCACAAGTACACGTTTTTCGACAGAGATACCGATTTCGTAAATCAACCAGTTAGCACAAGGCAAGTCGACCTAGTCAATAATGTCAGCAAGAATTTGTCCACGTGTTGTCGAGTTGTCTATTGAATCAACAGTGTGCTGAAGCTCAAGGCGCAGCTCCGCCGAAGGATCGTCATTGACGTTCTCAAGACGGCCAGATGTGATTGCGGCATTGAAAACTGCCATATACGCGACCGATGCAAGAGCACTTCGTTGTTGCAACATTTCTAGGGACGAAGAAATTTCTGTCTCTGATGTTGTATCCAGTTGACCTGCCACCAGAGAGTGTGCCTTGTTGATTACTAACGAAGAAGGCCAAGGCAATTTGAGTGACAAAAGCGTGGGAATCGTGAGCAGGGTAGACAGGTGGTCGGAGTCCATATCGGCCTGTTGAACTTTGGAGTTGCGCAGCAATTCTGTCGATGCGCCGACCGCGAACGCGATTGAGTTGATTCGATGAAGTCGGTCACTGCTGTCATCGGGAAGGTCGGAAAGGTTTCTATAGAGGGCAGGTCCAAGACCTTGCGAGACGGCCGCTGCGGCATTCTCTGCTTCGGCGATCTTTTTCAGGTAGTGAATTCCCGTTTTGGCGGACCAACGCCATTCATGGGCGAGGCCAGTGAATTGCAGTTGCCAAGGAGCCACGACCTCGCCAAGTAGGTCGCGAATCTGTTGGCGAATCTGTTTCTGCTCATGGATGTCCACCCAACTTGGGGCTATGGCGGTGTGCCATTCCTGATCTCCAAAAACCGTTTCAACTAGGCGCTTGATTCGATCTCCTGCAGTGGACGCTGACGTTGTTCGGGGGTCAGTGGCCGACAGCCAGAGAGCACGCACGACTCCGAGATCGTGAGAGCCGTAGATGAGAGGAGCCAAAAAAATTGTTGAATCAATGAGTCTCCCGGCATCAATTGGGTCGGCGGCAACCGTTGCAATCATGACGTCAATTCTGGTTTGTTCGCCGTGGGTGGCATCGGACCACCAAGCTTGATGATGGGCAACCCACCGATTGAGCAAATAGGCCGTTGAATTAAAGGAAAGTGAATACGAATTTGTCAGGTTCAGAAAAGAACTGTTTAGGATCTTTCGCACGCGTGTCTCTTGATGCTTAAGTAAATTCAGAGATTGCTGCAAATAAAAATGCACTTGGGGAATCGCGAGATCGCCGATTTCGGTTAAACGAATGTGTAATTCAATTTCGTTTTGCGCAGAGCGAAGAATTCGCGCGAGATCGGCCAAGCGCTGCGGGTCACATGCCAGACGACTCATGATGGACGCGGAGAATATCGACGCAAGACGTCAGTAGGTGGGTGACTCGATTGATTTCGCCACGAGAAATCCACGCCACCGGGCCGATCCATGTATCAGAATCTGAAAGCCGCGCCACCGTTTGTAGTTCGCCGTCAATCGTGTTCTGAATTCGCACTGCCAGTTGAAGTGAAATACTCATAGTCGACTGTGAGCGCGACTCAACCTGTTGCGGTTATCTCAATAAATATTTGACAACTTTGTGATGTGGAAGTTGAGTGACGGGCTCAATAAAGCCTGCGCCAACTGTGGTGAAACCATGGCGGTTATAGAAGTTGAGTGCGGCATCACGGGCATTCGCCCAAATGAGGTAAATGCCATTTTCATGAGCATGCTTGAATCCGGCATCAAGGAGTAATGCACCTATCCCGCGACTCTGTACGTTGTCTGCAGTCGCCATTCCACGTAGTTGAAAAGCCTTGTTCTCTTCTTCGAGTGGGAAAGCCCGTTGCATCCACGTACTGACCCCAACATTGTTCTCATCTTGGTCAAAAGCCCCGAGATGAATGGTCGTTGGATCATCATCGCCATCAAAGTCGACAGTTTGGTCCACCATGCCAGCCCGCAATACCTCAAGACGTAGCGGTCGAACCTCGAGATAGTTCATCGTGCGAATACGAATGTCTAGATGATTGGCGCTCAATGACGTATTCCTACTTGAGGGCTCTGGTCGCCATCGATGAGATGATGAATCGCGTCAGAAATTACTTCAGCTTCTGGTATGAGATGGGTGACCAAGAGAGCTGTCGTCGAGGTTGCATGGAGAATTCGTTGCAGATCTTGGGCGAGTCGATCGTGGAGTTCATTGTCAAGTCCGGTCAGTGGTTCATCAAGCAGGAGAACCTGGGGAGACGGAGCTAAAGCACGGGCAAGTGCGACTCGCTTAGCTTCACCGCCCGACAGTGTTGCCACTGATTGTTTTGCTGCTTCAGTTAATCCGACAAGATTTAATAACTCTTGGCATCGCTCGGCGATGATCCGCTTATCAACCTTGGCCATGCGCAAACCAAATGCAACGTTGTCATAAACGTTGAGGTGAGGGAACAGCTGGTTATCTTGAAAGACCATTCCGACCGACCGCAGGTGAGTTGGTGCACGAGAAATGTCGTACCCGTTGAGAACGATCGTGCCTGTGGCTGGTGTCAAAAGTCCAGCGATGATGCGCAGCAAAGTTGATTTGCCCGAGCCAGAAGGCCCGACAACTGCGGTTGTCTTTCCTGGGGGAATTTGAAGTGTGAAGTTGCGCAATATGTCGCGGTCGCCATAGCTAAACGAAATGTTGTCAATGACAAGACTCATACGTGCGGCTTTCGGTCGACGGACAAAACAATGATGCCTGTCACGATAACCAAGAGTAACGATGCAGCCATGCCCGATGCTCTCGGTATCACTCCAGCTTTGCCGAAAAGATCGGCGATGACAATCGGGAGAGTCTGTGATTCACGTCGAGTGAGAAAACTAGTAGCCCCAAACTCGCCGAGAGATATTGCCATCGAAAAAGCGATTCCAGTGGTGATTGCCGGGCGCAATAGCGGTATCTCAATAAAGCAAAAGCGTCTCCAAGGCGAAGCTCCAAGAGTTGCGGCAGCCGAACGCAAATCTGGCGGAATACCTTGCACAACGGGCAAGGTCGCACGTACGACGAATGGCATTGCGATTGCTGCGTGAACTATCGGGATAAGAAACCATGACGAGCGGAACTCGAATGGAGCAAAGTCGTAGGTAACCAAGATGGCTAATCCGACGACGACCGGCGAAATTGACAGGGGGAGGATTGCCAACGACGACCAGCGGCCATTTGTTGAACCATTCTTTGAGAATGCATATGTGGCAGCGACTCCCGTTGGAAGAGCGATGCAACTTGCGATGAGCGCATACTTTCCAGAAGTGAGTAAGGCCTGCCAGATGTCTACTTGAAGCCCTCGTTGGTTTTGAATTCCGAGTAGGACTTTCCAGCCGCTGAACGACCAGTTCTGACCAGTTCGGATGGATGCAATCGATAGAGCCAAAAGCGGAGCGAGAAAGAAAATTGTGAGTGCTCCAATGAATAACTTTGGAACGACTGCAGGTTTGTGTTGTGAAACAGCCGCAACACGAAATGTCATCAGTTCAACCGAACGACTGCGGGACCAAATGAGAGATGCGATCGTGATGAACAACATTTGAGCGACGGCCAAAACGGTTGCACCCGATAGGTCTCCTAGTTGAACGGCTCGTCGGTAGATCTCAATATCTAATGTCGCTAGCCCAGGCCCACCCAAAATAGTGACGATTCCATACGACGTGAAACACATAAAGAAAGTGAGAGCAGCCGATGAATAAATTGCGCTCTTGCCGAGAGGCATGATGACGTGACGCCAAGTTTGCAATGGAGTCGCCCCGAGCGTTCGGGCGCTGTCAATGAGTTGATCGCTCATTGAATTCCAACGTGGACCGACTGTGCGAACCACTATTGAAATATTGAAAAAGAGATGGGCCAAAACAATGGCGAAGGTGCTGTGATGTAGCCAAGACGGTAGAACGGCGATGAAAGCAGCACCAACGGTGACTGTGGGTAAAACGAAGGAAACAGTGATCAGCGTGATGAGTGCTTGTCGACCGCGGAACTGATAGCGCGTGAGATACCAAGTAGCGATGAGTCCGACGAGGATCGTGAAAATCGTTGACAAAAGCGCTTGCCAAAGCGAAAAGACGAGCGCTTTTTGAACTGCCGGGTTCTGCCAAATTGAGATGATGTCTGCACTGCGCACGACCGTTGTTGAAAGTACGACGAGCGGAATAACCGCGGCGACGAGCACCAAGATTGTGGCCGGTGTCGCTAAAAGGCGAACGTGACGTACTATCACTGAAGAACTATGGCTGACCATTGGTCGGTCCATGACTGTCGGTTCTTTGCAATGTCTTCCGAAGGCAACGAGAAGCTGTTCACAATTTTGGGAGCGTAGTCAATGAATGACTGCGGCAACTCGACATCTTTGTTTGCTGGATAGACAAACAAACTCTCGGGTAGCAGCGCTTGGAACGTTGGTCCTGCCAAATAGTCAACGAGTTGCTGAGCTTGCTTGGTGAACTCTGTGCCTCGAAGTACGCCTGCGTATTCAACTTGTTTAAAACAAGTCCCGGCAGCGACACCGGTCAATGCCGGTGAGCCGGCGGGCAGTGGGGGATCAGCAAAAATAACTTCGGCTGGAGGGCTTGTCGAATAACTCACGACCAGTGGACGGTCGCCTCCGTAGCGCGTAAACGCGGTGTAGTACGCCTCATCCCAGCTGTCCACAACGAGAACATCGTTGGCGACGAGTTGCTGCCAGTAATCGGGCCAACTGTCACCGAACGCAGCGATAGTTGCCAGCAGGAATGCCAAACCGGTTGATGAAGTCGCTGGGTTTTCGACGACCAACATGCCTTTGTATTCAGGCAAGATCAAGTCGTCAAGCGTCATGGGTGCTTGAACTTGGCCGAGGGCCTCGATATCGAAGTTGACGCAAACGTAGCCATAATCAACTTCAATTGGGTCGCTGGCAAATATCTTGCTTTCTGTTGCCCGTGAAATCAATGTGTTATCGACACCCCAGATCACGTCACCTTCAGGGTTGCCAGCAGTGAGCGATGCTTTGGCGACCATTTCGCCAGCATCCCCTGAAAATGCTATTTGAACTGTGATTCCAGTTTCTTGCGTGAATTCTTCGAAGGCGCCTTCGGGTGGTGTGAACGAGTCATAGGCAAGCAAGGTCAATTCTTGAGTTGTTGAACTGTCAGAACTGCACGATGCAATGATCGTGCAAGTTGTGAGGACAGCAGCAATGAGTGGGAGTGCACGGGCTTGTTTCATGACAAAGTCTTTCTTTCAAAATGGGGTTGAGACAAAAATCCTGGATACACGACGGCGAGCACGCCACTTTCGATTTCGATACTGATCTTTAGTTCTTGGGCAATATTGCTCACACCACGAGCAGACTGCGATGTGAGAATCTCGTGATCAAGATTCCATTGCAGACCTTGGGTCGTGACTCCATCTACTGATGTTCCGAGCGGAATCAGACTGACTGTCGAACCAACAATGACTTCGTCGTGGTAGGAACGTGGTCCATGCATCACTTCAACTCGATCGGTGCCAATCCATGCGACAAGATTTCGAACTGAACTGAGTGATTCATGCGAGAGTGCTGCGAGCACTCCAAGGACATGGTCGATGCGGTCGCCGGAGCCCCACAAGAGGGTGATGGCGGTAAAGTTTTGAGTGCAGGCGTACTGCAAGGCAAGTTCAGTGTCTGTTTGGTCTTTCAGCGGATCGTAGGTAATCACTTTCCAAGTTGCTTGCTGCGAGGTATGCAATGCGGTCGAAGAAACCGAATCCATGTCGCCAAGGAAAATGTCTGGCGTGAGTCCAAGCGAGAGAGCATGGTCAAGACCAGAGTCGGCGCAGATCACCACAGTCTTTGGCGGTATACGTTGCAAGGCTCGTGGATCGGGGCGGTCGCCACCGATCACGATGAGTGCATGAGGAGTTTTTTCTGCCATTCCAATCCCTCCGCTGGCATTACCCAGTTCAGGTTCGCGGGTCGGCGACAGCAGTCACCCTCTCAGCCCACCGATCTTGTGAGCTCCCCGTTGTGTGGATGTGACTCTAGTGCAAGATAGTTGAATCAGCGATATCGCAGCGATGATTGCTTTATTGCTTCCTTCTTGCGTGGTGGCAGAATGGCACCTGTCAAGATGCAGTATGCAGATGCACCGTGCATAAGGGGGAAATTGTATGAGTGTTCAATTGAACGGGCGAGTAGCCCTTGTCTCTGGCGGCGGTCGCGGCATCGGTCGCGGAATTTGCGAACTTCTCGCCAGCCAAGGTGCCTCAGTGGCAGTCAATTACCGCAAAGACAAAGAATCAGCGTTAGAAACCGTCAATACAATCAACGCTACTGGGGGCAATGCGCGGGCATACGAAGCTTCTGTTGATCACCCAGAAGCTGTTGCCATCATGGTCGATCAGGTAGTCGCAGACTTTGGTTACGTTGACATTCTTGTGTGTAACGCGGGTATCGCATCACGCGGACAGGCAGTCGCCGACACCGACCCGAATGAAGTGATTCGTTTGTTGACGACGCACGCAATTGGTCCGCATCATTTGGCACGCTGTGTCTTGCCGTCGATGCGCACGCGAGATCGGGGAGACATCATCATGATCTCGTCGGTCGCCACATCTCATATGACCGCTAATGGTGGGCCATACAGCATGGGCAAAGCAGCGATGGAGGCATTGGCATTGACCTTGGCTAAAGAAGAACGTCAATACGGAATTCATTGCAACATCGTGGCTCCAGGTTTAGTTGAAACCGATATGGGTCTTCGTTTGGCCCGCGCCATGACGGGCAAGCGTGATATGGAAGACCTGCGCAGTCTTGATCAGGGCTCGCCGTTTGGTCGGGTGTGTCAGCCCCTCGATGTCGCCAACGTCGTGCTGTGGCTGTGCAGCGAGGGAGCGGGATACGTGACGGGGCAACGGATTGAATGCGATGGCGGAGGTCCTCGTTAGTCCCAAAAAGTGGTCAGCAGCGGGGTTTTGTGATCTCAATCTGACAAGGTCTGTGACGACACGGGTAGCCTCACAGGTGTGAGCCCTCTTGCCCCCCAAAGCACCACCGAAGTCAGCAGCATTATCACGATTACCGATGATGCTTTAGCCGAACTCGTGAAATTACGTGACTCCGAAGAAGATGCTGCATCGCTTGGTTTGCGTCTTGAAATTGTGAGCGGACCTGGTGAAGATTTTAAGTACGACTTGTCGCTCGATGAGTTTCGTAAAGCGGCTTTCACCGATGAAGTTCGTACTCATAGCGGAATGAAGGTCATCATTCCGGCGAAAGACGTTGAGTTACTTGAAGACGCAATTCTTGATTACACCGCAAACGGTGGGCTGGTCATTCGAAATCCGAATAAGCCGTCAGTTCCGATGATTGAGGGCTTGGTTAATGACGACGCATTGTCAGCAGAAATCGAAGCAATCGTCGCAACTGAAGTCAACCCGGCACTTGCCGCGCACGGCGGTTTCGTGACGTTCGCCGGGCATGACGAAGCCGGTACGGCGTATCTCACCATGGGTGGCGGTTGCCACGGTTGTTCAATGAGTAAAGTCACGATGCTCGAAGGTGTCCAAACCACCCTCGTAGAAAAAGTTGAAGGAATTCAGCGAGTTCGTGACATGACCGATCACCAATCGGGCGAAAATCCTTTTTATCGCTGAGGTCCTCGAACGAGTCGACCGGGTAATTCGCCGGTGAAAGAGTCGTTGTCAACTGTTTGAACGCCCGCAACAAATGTTGCTTTGTATCCCTGTCCGTGCTGCACTAAACGTCGGCCATTCGCGGGAAGGTCGTAGACCATACGTGGCACATCAAACCCGAGATTGTCGTAATCGATGATGTTGATATCGGCGCGCATTCCGGGCGCGATCAATCCACGATCGTGTAATCCGTAAAACTCGGCGGTTTGGCGAGTCTGACGATGAACAATGAATTCGAGCGGCAAACGCGGCCCACGAGTGCGGTCACGCGTCCAGTGCGTCAACATAAATGTTGGCATACCTCCATCACAGATTGCTCCGCAGTGTGCACCAGCGTCAGATAAGCCCATTCGTGTGTGTGGATGACAATGAGCTTCATAAGCCATAGACAAGTCGCCGTATGAGTAGTTAAAGAAAGGCGCGTAGATCATTCCGTTACCGTCGTTACTGCACAATTGATCGACAATTAACTGCATGGGGTTGGCACCAGTTCGACGGGCTATTCCAGCAATTGAATCTTCGCGGCTTGGTTCGTAATCGATGTTCGCGCCATCAACGATCCACATGCCATCTAATTTGTCGAAAACGATCTTTTGGAAGAGTCCACCATCATTAGGGATTTCGGTGAGTAAGCGTTCGCGTCGTGCGGGCTCTCGTAAAGCAATTAAGCGCTCGGACATCGGCAAATTTTGCACTTCGGCATAGGCCGGATGGAAAAGAAGGGGATGGGCACTTCCTTGTAGGCAGTACATGATGCCGATCGAACGTCCAGCAACTTGGGAGTAAATCGGGATGCCGTCATCGTGTGCCTGAGTGAGTAGTTCAAGCACTGACCGCCACAGATCAGGAGATTGATCGGTTTGGCTGAGGTTCACACTGACGGGGCGACCCGATCGTTGCGCGAGTTCGCGCATCCAGGGCCATTCTTCAATAGGTACTCGCACATGTTCAGGCGAAAACTGGAAATTTCCGTGACCGACTCGGGACATGGCATCGGCGATTGCGTACAACTCGGCCGGATCAACCATCGTGCCAGGAACTAGTTCACCGGTCTTTGATTTATGCAACGGCGTACGACTTGTTGAAAAACCAAGTGCTCCAGCGAGCAGTGCTTCTTCAACTAAACGAGCCATGTTGACACAGTCGTCGGCGTTGGCTGGCTCATTATCTGCTCCGCGCTGTCCCATGACGTAGGCGCGTAGTGCACCGTGAGCGATTTGTGTTCCGACATCGATCGCATAATTTCGATTGTCAACTGAATCGAGATATTCAGGGAAACTTTCCCACTGCCAATCAATGCCGTCGGTCATGGCCGCACCAGGAATGTCTTCGACGCCTTCCATAAGTTCGATCAACCATTGATGACGATCGGGGTGCGCGGGAGCAAACCCAACACCGCAATTGCCCATGACTGCAGTCGTGACTCCGTGCCACGAACTGGGAGTCAGCATTGGATCCCAAGAAACCTGTGCGTCGTAATGAGTGTGAATATCAACGAATCCTGGCGTGACGAGTAGCCCTTGTGCATCAATAATGCGTTGACCCGAAGCACTTAATCTTCCACGTTCGGCGACTTCGGTGATTCGTCCACCTGATATTGCGATGTCGGCCATGCGGGCTGCTGAGCCAGAACCGTCGACAAGGTTGGCATTAGTAATGACGAAATCAGTCATACCTTGAGACTAGTAATGACCTCATCATGTAAACGACCGTTGGTAGATATCGCCGAGTTCTGTTCGTAGTCGCGCACTCCAAAACGGTCGGTATGGCGGCCGCCAGCGATTTCAACGATGGCTTGAACTGCAGCGTTGTC
>CAMDCI010000058.1 GCA_945889715.1 Bifidobacterium breve
ACTGGGTTGGCAGATTCTCCGCCCAACAACCGGCGATGTCACCGATCACTTGATGGAAGTGATTTCTATGATCAGCCGCACAGCAACTCAACGCACCTTGCAATTTAAGGTCGCTTAACACCCAAGCGGCAATTATCCGCCACTTTGGAGTTTAGTTACCGCCTAGCGGCAGGGAAATTCCAAAGTGGCGGAAAAGGGGGTGGATGGCGAGGGTGCGGAAGGCTCGGCCGCGGTGTGACAACTCATTCTTTTCGGCATCACTCATCTCGGCGAACGTTCGCTGATCGCCGTCAAACGCGCCAGGGCTGGGCACGAACAGCGGGTCAAAGCCAAACCCACGGCTCCCCCGTTCGGCCATCGCAATATGTCCATCACAGCGGCCTTCCACAATCAATTCGCTGCCATCGGAGAAACACACGATCACCACGGTCACAAAATGGGCCGCCCGCTCAGCTTCACTCGCACAGTCTTTTTCGCGCAACGCTTCAAGCAATTTCGCCCGGTTTGCCGCATACGGATTTTCTGCATGCTCGGGATCGTCATCGGCATATCGCGCTGTACGCACTCCTAATTCACCAGGCAGAGCATCAACAAACATTCCCGTATCATCGGCAACTGCCGACAACCCGGTCGCCTGCAAAATCGCCATTGCCTTGAGTCGCGCATTGCCCACTAACGTGTCGGCATCTTCAACGACATCGGGAATTTCTGTTGGACGAGGCAACAGGCGTACAACACCTTCAAGCAACTGCTCGATTTCGTACACCTTGTCTGGATTGGCCGACGCACACACTAAAGTTGGCAGCACGCGATCAGCATTCATTATTTTATAGTCACCTAGCGCGACGCGACGGCTGACTCTCGAGTAATTCGCTCTGCAAGTCAAAGATTTGCGCAAGACCATTTTCGGCCAAGCCCAACAATGAATCGAGTTCGCTACGCGAGAACGCCATACCCTCGGCGGTTCCTTGCACTTCAACAAAACGACTCAACGTTGAACCCTTTTCACGCAACATCACCACGTTCATATCAACTTCTGCCGTGCTGTCTTCAACATACGGAAGGTCGATCACTGGCGTACCATTCACAATGCCCACGCTGATCGCCGCGCACAACGACGTCAACGGATGCTGACTGATCACACCGTTCTGTACCAATCGAGAGAGCGCATCATGAAGCGCCAAGTAGCCACCGCAAATACTCGCCGTTCGGGTTCCACCGTCGGCTTGCAGGACATCACAGTCGACAACAACTTGACGTTCTCCCAACAAGCCCATATCGCACGAAGCCCGCAAGCTACGACCAATCAGCCGCTGAATTTCGACAGTACGACCGCTTTGTTTACCCTTGGCAGCTTCACGATCGACGCGCTCGGGTGACGAACCGGGCAACATCGAATACTCGGCAGTGACCCAGCCTTTTCCACTGCCCTTCATCCAACGCGGAACATCTTCATCAATACTCGCGGTACACAAAACTCGCGTGCGGCCGAAAGAAACGAGCACACTTCCTGCTGACATTTCGGTGAAATCGCGTTCAAATGAAATCGGACGAAACTCATCGTATTGGCGTCCGTCAAATCGTGTTCCAGCAGTACTCATGTTTTCTAGTTTCCTTTGTTCCATATATCGACATTTGATAATTCAGGACCCAACAATCGGGTTCCTAAAGCCTTAAACCAACTCACATCACCACTTGACATAAATGTATGTTGACTCAATCGATCAGAATCTTTTCGCAACATATGTTGATGTTCGAGTTGATCACGTAATGCAAATGCAGTTTCATCAGCCGAAGACACCAATGTGACATCAAGACCGACCACGTCGGAGATCACGCGAGACAAATACGGATAATGCGTACAGCCCAGCAACAATGCATCGACACCGGCTTCAACAATCGGAGCCAACATGCGTTGTGCCAACAGCGTCACTTCTGGTCCAGAAGTACGCCCTCGTTCAACGAACTCAACGAAACCGGGACATGCTGCGCTGATCAGTTTGACAGGAGCACCAAGCGATGCGCGCGAGAAAGCCAAATCGTAAGCACCCGAACCAATCGTGCCAATAGTTCCTATAACGCCCACTGTTCCAGAGCGCGTCGCGCGCACCAAAGATTGTGCGCCTGGATCAATGACACCAATAACTGGAACGTGCAATCCATCAGCGGCCAACTCGGCTTCAAGTTCGTGAACTGGCAAAGCAGCTGCCGCGGTATTACACGCCACCACAATCGCCTTCGCCTTGTAATCGCGCACCAAACTCGAGGCCAACTCACGGGCATACTCGCGAACGTCGTTGGGGTCTTTATCACCATATGGATATCGACCGGTATCGCCGATATAGACAATGTCTTCATTAGGCAATAAATCAATCACCGCGCGAGCCACAGTGAGTCCACCGAAACCAGAATCAAAGATTCCGATTGGGCCGTTGATGTCAAACTTAATGCTCACATCGTTCAGGCTAGGCGAAAATAGACCAAACGAGAGTTCTATACCTCGTACGAACTACGGTGATGCCATGAGTTCATACCGCCACATTGTTCTGTTCAACTGGAAATCCGAAACTCCTGCTGGTCATGCCGAGCGAACCATTGAAGCGCTCAGTCAACTTCGACCGAAAATTCCACAAATTCAATCGTATGAATTTGGCGCCAACCTTGGCATCAACCCCGGCACCTACGACTTTGCAGTAACCGCAACTTTCAATTCGGTCGATGATTACATCGCATATCGCGACAACCCTGATCACAAAGCTTTCATCGCCGAGTTCACAGCACCATACGTTGAAACTCGAGCCTCGATTCAGTTTGAAATCTGATTTCTGAAATCAGACCATCTTGCTGATTGCCACTCTCCTAGCGCTCGGCGCGGCAGTACTGCATGCCGGATGGAATTTGGCTGTCAAACAGTCAGGCGATCGATGGTTGGCGTTATGGGGACTCTTTGTTGCCGGCGGGTTAATTGGGCTTCCGTACGCTCTCGTCGCGACTTTTCAGGGAGACCTTGGTCCCGCCGCATGGGGTTGGGCAATAGCTAGCGGTTTCGTCCACACGTTTTACATCGGTCGCTTGGCTCGTACTTACGAGATCGCCGACTTCAGTGTCACTTACCCAATCGCTCGCGGAGGCGGTGCATTAGTTGCAGCGATCGGCGGAGTGCTTTTCTTAGATGACCATCTCTCCCCACTTTCAATCATTGGCATCGTCATCGTTGTCACAGGACTTGTCATACTTTCTGGGCAAGTTGATTGGAAACACGTATGGCCTGCACTCATCGTTGCGAGTCTGATCGGCGTGTACACCGTGATTGATAGCAAAGGATCTCGATCAACAGTCGGCAGCGCGTACGCAATGGCAATCTTTGTGACCGGCGGAATCGGCACAACAATCCAGGGCCTCTATCGCCACAGGTGGACTGCCATGAAGGCGAGCGTCGCACCAATGTGGCGCCAATATTTCTTAACCGGACTCGCATCTCTCATCACCTATTGGATGGTTCTACTCGCAGTGCGTCGTGCACCAGTTGGCTATGTCACCGCGTTGCGAGAATCAAGCGTGGTCTTCGCGACCTTTATCGGCTGGAAAATTCTCAAAGAAGGCAGCGGAATTCGCCGTATTCTTTCTTCGCTGCTCATTGTCGCTGGACTCGTCACCTTGGTACTCGGTAGATAGTCAACTACAAACGATTAGCCAACCCTGACGCACGGATAACAACAGTATTAACCGCGGTTCGCAAGGCAGATTCACTTGCAACAATCGTTAACTGCTCCCGAGCACGTGACACTCCTGTATAGAGCAGTTCACGAGTCAACAATCGAGACCGACCGGTCGGCAGAACGACAACTGCATGTTTGTATTCAGAACCTTGACTCTTGTGAATCGTCAAGGCATGAACAGTTTCAACTTCAGGCAATCGAACCGTCGGAAATTCACGGGGTCCATCTATGCCATCAAAGACCACTCGAACCCCACCGTCCTTATCGGAGCAAACAACACCAACGTCACCGTTATACAAATGGTTGCTGTGATCATTTTTGGTAATCAGAATTGGTCGCCCGATAAACCACTGTTTGCGGGCTGAAGTGCCGACCCACTGGTTAACAGTCCGGTTCCATCCTGCAATACCGAGTTGACCCGAACGCGAGGCACACAGCAATTGCAACTCGCCGATTTTCTCGAGTACCTCGCGGTATTTGGATGCACCAGCGAGATCAACAACCTCTAGTGCATGACGACGAACTGCAAATCCCAAAGATTCAAACGCAGCGAGATCCGCTTCCTCTTTACTTAATGGATCAATCCAACTCACAATCCCACCGCTATTGCGCATCGGCTGGAGAACTTCAATCAGGTGATCGGCATCACCAGACTGGACCGCTTTGACGACGCGTTCAATCGGTGAACCAACGGCATAACGAAATTGAGTCGTCAAACGCTTGGTACTTCGGTGAAGATTCGTTCCTTCGGTCGTGGCCGCAGTTGAAATATCGGCAAGCACTGTTCCGGCGTCGACGCTCGCCAGCTGCTCTGGATCGCCAACCAAGAACAACTCCGCAGTCGGACGTAATGCCTCGAGCAGTCGATACATCAATGACAATGACAACATTGATGCTTCGTCAATAATTACTAAGTCATAAGGCAAAGGATTTTCGTGGTTGTATTGAAAACGGCCAGTCCGCCGAACTGGCGAATATCCCAACAACCGATGGATCGTGATTGACGGCGCCTCTTGGACGCGAGCGATGACTTCAGATGTGGCCTTTTCACTCAGCAATCGCGCTTCAATTGCTTGACGCATACGGTCAGCCGCTTTTCCAGTCGGCGCTGCCATTGCAACAGAAACATCTTGCGCAGAACTACCGGCGAACCGCGCGACAAGCTGCCGAGCAACTTCGGTCGTCTTTCCGCTACCGGGCCCGCCGAGAAGTACTTTCAGTCGCGAACCTGCAGCCGAGTTGATCCATTCGGCGATTGATCGTTCTTCTTCAAAACTCCGCAGAACATACAAACGTGAGCCATCCAAAACGAAAGGTCGCCGTGGTAACTGCTCAATAGTTGAAGGTGTCGCGACAAGATCAACATGTTTGGTGACCGCTTGCACCCATTCAGGCGAAGGTGGCCACGTCAACGCTCCACTCTCAAGATCATCGGGATACCAGCGATCAATCCCATGGAGATCAATACAGGTGTGCCCACCTTCGGAAGCATTCAGTGCCAATGCAAATGACAACCAAACCAGGTCGTTCACGACCGGAGGCACGGTTCCATCGTTACTCAACGACAACAAAGTAGCGACCGCTGAAAACTGCGGCTTCGATACTGCTCCCCCATCAACGTAATAGTTCAAACGTTCGGGATAGAGACTCATGGTCGATCTCCTGCGAACAAATGGGACAATTTTTCCCATAGACCTTTTGGTGCTTTCCATTGGAAAACCCCGTACGGCATGCCATCAGAATCCTTCAGTGAATCAGCACCAACCATTCCACGCACGAAGAAGTAAGCAATGCCAGCAATCACTTCATCGGCGTTCATCGTGGGTTGGCGCCAGCGCAACATTCGATAAATCGCCGTTCCGTATAAGAGTGCCTGAAGTGGATAGTGATGATGTGCCATTGCACTGACTAACTCTTTGGGTGCATAGGCATCCATTAACGAAGTGACCTCGTCGTTATCTAAACGATTCGTCTTGTAGTCGGTGACAAACAGACGCGGCGAGCCCTCATCGGTATGAATTCGAAGCACTGCGTCAATTGACCCGTTCAAAAGTCCGGCGAGTGGAATGTCAAATGAAGAATCACAAAGTGAATCTGCGTACGTGTAGAGAACATCACTTGCATCAAGAGCGGACTTCAACAACTTGCCGATATCACTTGCTAAGACTCCTTGACCCAGTTTGGCCAATGACATTTCGAAATCAAGCTCACTTAAGCGATCACTCGGAGCAATATCAGCAAGTGACCTGCCGTTGAACGGGGTCCCCAGAGGGGTTCGATACGAAGCGATGACGCCCTCTATCAACTTTTCACGGAATGGGCGAAGGAGTGACGAATTGGCATGAGCGTCGATTGCACGGGTGACTTCGTCACGCAAATCTCTTGAAGTATCAATGACTTCATAGACCTTGTGCATCACGCGACCGAAATATGTTCCACCTGGCACTCTCGCCAAGGGCATTTGAACACCTGCAGGCAACCCGGTCGGTACGTCGTGAGCCGCGTATTGATGCGCACCAACGCCGAGCAGCGACATATCAATTGGCGCTTCGTCAAGCCCGCCCGATTCGTGCGCAAAACCAAGACCGTGTGTGCCTGTTTGACGATCTTGTTGACGCGCGGTAATACCGCTGAAAGAAGTTCGTCGGTAAGTCTGCACAACCGATGATGGTGCACTTGACAAATCGAGATGTCCGCGAGACGATACGGATGACGGCTTATAAACCTTGGCTTTATCCAGAGCGTCAACGCCGCGCTTTTCAACTTTTCCTGTCAGTTTGATGACTTCGTCTTCGTTGGTGCACAGATCAAAAATTGACGGAATTAGCACACCCTTTGAAGTGGTGACACCCGATGTATACAGCACCGACAAATGGTGCTCGGCTCGCGTGAGCGCCACATACAGAAGTCGGCGATCTTCCTCATCGTCAGCGGCCTTAATTGATTCTTTAGTGCTGGGGTCAACTTGTCCGATCGCCCAACCAATATCGATCACTCGAGTGCGCTCACCATCAGGCGAAATACGGGTGTATACCGGGGCGCTCTTTGAATTGCCATCGTTTGTCTTCCAAAGGTCTGCCACGATCACCACAGGGAATTGCAAACCCTTTGCGCTATGAACAGTCATGATCTGCACTGCCGCAGAATCACTTTCTACCCGTCGACTGACGACTTCAGACAAATCTTCAATCGTCTCAAGTTGTCCAAATACCTCCAGCGCATGAGCAGCACTGCAGGGTCGACCCTTGCTGTATTCATGTAGCAAATCCATGACATGCGCAAAATCTGCCAAGTAGCGCTCGGCGTCAGATGTTGACGTCAACGAACGGGCGACATTGACATCACGCAAAATTGCAGTGCTTAAAGCTGCAACTCCAGAACGACGAAGAATACTCACCCAGGCTGCAATCAGTTCTTGCCAACCCGCCAACATCTGATCGTCCAAAATTTCGGGATCAGTTAATGAGTAGCCAAAAAATGGAGTCGCAACCGCAAGTCGAGTTCGTCCCAAATCGGAAACTCGCTCCATGGCTTCAAGCAGCGAGCGAATAGCCAAGGCAATGTGACTTTTCATCACTGACTCTGTTCCGTTACTGACAGCAGCAACACCAAATCGACGAAGCTCTCGTTCAATATTTCGACCAACTGCTTTACGTCCGACAAGAACACAAATATCTTCTGGTCGGACGTCACGACGCTCACCATGTGGAACTTTTGAAGAAACTGGAACAGAACAATTCGCAAGTATTTCAAGTACTCGTCGAGCCACCGGATGAGACAGCCCACCTTGATTCGTGATGTTGCCGACATCAATGAGGGTCAACGGTGTCGTCCCATCAATTGCCGATCCGGCGTGCCGATCTGGTGTTGACACCTTGATGTATTGAATTTCGGGCCCGAAAGTTTGTTTGTCAAAGAGCACGTTCAGTCCATCAATCAGATGCTCGTCAGATCGTTGGTTCTGCGCCAATGTTCGCATGGGCTTACCGTTGCGGTGTTCAACATAGGCCGCCACATCTGCGCCACGGAATCCGTAAATGGCCTGCTTTGGATCTCCGACGGTCACTAACGCTCGGTCATCCTCGCCCGTAACCGAATCAAATGTGGATGTAAAAAGATCCCATTGCAACATGTCGGTATCTTGAGCTTCATCCACAAAAGCAAGTGCGTATCGCTCTTTGAAAGCCTGGACAACCGCCGGGTACTTACCAGATGTCACGACCTCGGACGCTCGACGCAAGAGGTCGTTGTACGAAGGTGAGTGAGCACTCTTTTCTTGAACGCGACGAACAGCGTCGGCGATGACCTTTTCGAGGTCGGCATAGATCGCCAGATCCTCAACGGTCTTACTTGAGCGATCAAACCACAATTCGGCGCGCGGAGATCCAAGTTTGGCCTTAACGAGCGATACCAAATTGTCTTCGTTGCCGTCAGCAATGATGTGTCCCTGTACTCCCGATTCGACGAGAGCATCATTGACGGCTTCGAGCACCAAACGATTAGTCGAATCTTCACCGTCAAGTTGCATCGTTGAAAGACCGGCCAGGCCCAGCACTTTGTTACAGATGGCGTGGATCGTTGAAATCGTTGCAGTATCAAATTCAACGACAGCACGGCGCAATCGGCGAATGATGTCAGCACGCGACGCGTGATTGTCCGCCAGAGCTTTTGAAATCGCATCGCCATCATCTGGCGAATTGTTTTCTAGTTGATCGGCAATTTGAACCATGCGCCGCCGTACGCGGTCACGCAACTCGGCTGCGGCGTTGCGCGTGAACGTCGTGATCAAGATATTTCCAATGCGTAACTCTTCGCGCAGCGCAATTTCACGAGCGACAAGCGCAGCTACCGAATAGGTCTTTCCAGTCCCAGCACTTGCTTCAATCACAAGTCCATTCACTAATTTTTCAGTCGCTAAGTCGAGAGCAACGATGGGCGTAGGTGTGGCACTCATGAGATTGCGTATGCTCCTTTTCCTCGACCGGCAGCAATTTGCACTACGGCCTCCGCCTTCAACCAGTACTTCTCAATCTCCCCACCCGCCGCACAGACAACATCGAATTCGGGATCAGGTCCAAAACAGACAAATTCATTCGTCTTGCCATAACGCTCCGACCGTACGAACTCGTCAAATGTCTTGCGTGCTGCATCACGATCACTGCTCAACTTGTGCACCGCCCCGTTGAAACGACCAATGGGCGTTGAGAGAGCCATGTAATAGAGGTCTCTCAGAATCTCAAATCGCGCCAAAGCATCGTTTATGGGACTCTCAGTAGAAATTGGAATCTTACGAGCGATCCCATTATCGGGAGTCTTCTTGTTATCGCTTCGATGTATCGCTCGAACGCATTCAACGCGCGTATCGGCGGCAATCAATGCCAACAAGCGCACTGCCAAAGCTTTCTTGTCACTCCAGTTAGCCGCATCAAATTCAGTTCCGAACGACGTGAATACCAAAGCTGCTTCGTCAGTACGAAGGTCAACTCCGGGCAATGTACCTCGCACCAAAGTTTGATCAGTTAATCGCAATTCAATGTTGACCGAAGTGAGCTCGGTCAAGTGAAATTCATTTTCATGTGCCAATTCAATAAAGCTATTGGCCAAAGACTCGGCTTGTTCCAACTCAGATTCACCGAACGCGCCAACTGGCAAAAGCCCTGTCAGCCGAATCGTCTGTTGCCATTCATTGATATTGAACGATGAGCCAAGAAGTAAAAGACCATCCAAGAAAGACCGAGCGACCTCTTTGAAGTTTTTTGACTCCAACGGCAACGTTGCATCATCTGGGGCAAGGTCGTCACGGTAGGTGTAGACACCTAGTGTTCGACGAAGGAATAGATCAAGAGGATTGACAAACGCCCGTTCAAGATCGGCCAGTTCAACGACTGGTTGTTTTTCCACTTGAAACGCGCCTGCGGGCAGTGCCGAATGATTTTGCTTGGCATGTTCACGAATGGCCTCGGCAATAGCCCTCTGCGAATCATCGGGTGACCAGATGCGATCACCGATAACTCCACCTTTAACAAAATTGTTTTCGCTCGCTGCATGTCGGGGATGTATCACTTCAATCTGCGAGCAATCTTCGCCATCGCGGGACTTACGATTTTCAACGCCATGACGACCACAGAAATCAACGAACTCAGCCAAGGGTGTCACCAACGGAATCGGCGTGTTGTTTTTGATACTGCGCCCATTACACGTGACGATCAATCTTTCGCCAGCGGCCATCAAAGCATCGAGCAAGACTCGACGCTGTTCGGCACGTGCGTCAGGGTCACCTACAAATTGTTGAGCATCGACCAAATCATCACCTTCGGATTCGCCGAGCGAAAGTGACCCATCATCGACTCCAAGAACACAGATCACTCGGAAAGGAACGCTGCGTAAAGGAATTGTTGATGATGCAGTCACTGCACCAGTTCGTAATGGTTGACGGCCAGGAGATGTTGTGAGTCGCTCGGTCAACACATCAGCAAATTCGGCAAAGGCAACCGGAATTGAAACTGACTCTTCTCCACCCATACCGAACCGAACATGGTCAAGAGCCTCAAGCGCTGCTTCAAGTTCGGGGTCAGTTGATCCAGCGAGCGAGATGAGTGCTTCTTGAACCATGTCACATGAACGCCCAACTGTTTGCGGAATGTGCGTCTGGACTTCGAGATTGCCAAGCACATCAAGAATGGCAATGAGTTGCGCAATCGCCGGAATATCAGACACCTCAAAATCGGTCATGGGCACTACCCCACCAAGTTCAATGGCCGGTGCACTATCGGGGAGCGTGGCCCCCAACAATGTGCGTTCGATAGCCGCCTTCCAAGTATGAGCATTTTCGCGTGGCGCATTGAGCCCAGCATGCACACGTTGTTGGGCGTCAAGACCCCAACGCACCCGCGCCCGTTCGGCAATGCGATA
>CAMDCI010000059.1 GCA_945889715.1 Bifidobacterium breve
AGCAATGTAGGCGTAGTCGAGGTTTGACAAACCTTCGCCAGTTTCGGCGTCAGGCAAGAAGAAGTTCCAGAGTCCACGAGTTTTGGCTTTGGCCTTCAATGAATCAAGCAGTTCAAGCTGACCCTCGCCGTCGCCCCAGTGATCGGCGCGACCTTCAGCGAGTTTGTGGAACTTTGCCGTGACCGGCTCGACTTCTTCGGCGATGAATTTGACGACCGCTTCGTACAGCGGAACAACCTTGGCCGACATGGCCAAGTTCATTGCGTCGTCGGTACTGATTCCTGAGTGCATTCCGGGCTTAGTCATACGGCAACATTAGTTCGCCGTGCCTAAAAGCCACCTAACGTGCGAATTCGCGGAGAACTCGCCCAGGTCGGTGGCCCGTGTGTTCACCCTGATCGGTGACAACTTCACCGTTCACAATGGTCGCGGCATAGCCCCGAGCCTTGATACGGAAACGGCCCTTTTCGCCCGGGAAGTCATAGACGTACTCGGGATACTCGGTCTGCAGTTTTTCGGGGTCGAACACGTTGATGTCGGCGAATGCCCCGACCTTCAAGGTTCCTCGGTCGACCAATCCCAAAACGGCAGCCGGCTTGGCGGTCAGTTGGTGAATCGCCTTTTCAAGCGTCACTGCCTTGCGATCGCGATACCAGTACGACAAGTAGAACGTCGGGCTATCGGCATCGCAAATTTGGCCAGCATGGGCACCAGCGTCACCAAGACCTGGAACGACTGCATCAAGTTGCAAGAAGGCTTCCATTGATTCGGTATTGCGATTGAAGAACCACGCGTTGTACAACTCGCGGCCTTCGCTTTGCAGCAAACGATCAACGATCAGTTCAACTGGGGTCACGCCTGCTTCGGCGGCAAGCACTGCAACCGACTTCGGGTTGTCAACGTTGTAGTTCGGCAACTCATCAAGACCTAAAGGGAAAATCTTGGCTGCGTCGTACCACGTGCCTTTACGGTTTCCTTCTTCAAGCAATTCGGCCCGACGAACTGGGTCACGCAAGACGTTCAAGCGATCTTCGACGGTTGGCAATTTCATCATCTCATTCCAAACTTTTCCTGCAACCACAGGAGTTTGTTTGAGGCCCATCAAAGTTCCGCCAGGACGGGTTTGTGTCGCTGACGAAATGCGACCCAAGTTGTCATTGATGTTGGTGAAGAAACTATTCATACGTTCAACCGAACGAAGATCACCATCACCTGCGCCACCCGAGAACAAAACATCGCCGGCATGTTGCGCCATCTCGCGCAACAACGTGAATTCGTATTCGGCTTTAGTAGCGAAATCATTGACTGCTTGGAAGATTCCGCCGCCCGCGCGATTCATTCCGTCGGCGATTGCTTTGTATTCATCGATCTTTGCGTAAGTACCGGGAACACAACGTCCGTCAGGAACAACGTGCAACAAAATGCGTGATGTTGAGAAACCAACAGCACCGCCGGCGACCGACTCTTCTGCGATATCAGCCATGCGACCAAGCTCTTCAGGTGTTGGTTCTTCGTCGCTCAATGAACGATCGCCCATGACTTGTGAACGGATCGCGCAGTGGCCAACTAATCCAACAACATTCAAAGCTGGCTTCAATCGCTGCACCGAGTCGAGATACTCGGGATAAGTCTCCCAGTCCCACGGCAAACCTTCAAGAATTGATTGACGCGGGATGTCTTCAACGCTTTCCATCATCTCGGCCAAGAATTCACGATCTTGTTCAACAACAGGCGCAAAGGTGACACCGCAGTTACCCATCAGCACCGTGGTGACTCCATGCCACGAACTTGATGTCATGTACGGGTCCCAACCAACTTGCGCATCGAGGTGGGTGTGCAGGTCAACGAAACCAGGTGAAACCGTTTTGCCCGTTGCATCAATTTCACGGGTTGCAGTATCTGATGACAAATCGCCAATGGCAGCGATGCGATCGCCCGATACGGCGAGGTCGGCTCGAATGGCCGCCTTACCCGTACCGTCAACAACCATGCCACCACGAATAATCAAGTCGTAATTCATAAATCCCCCAATGACTGAACTTCTTTCAGATTAGGGCTTTGTTCGTCAAAGATTTTGCTTAGAGGCCTAAAAGTCGAGCGCCATTACCGAAATAAAAGTCGTCATATTCGCTTTGACCTACGTTGGGCATACTCGCCTCGAAGCGACGTATCGGGTCATCAGTCCCCTCGTGATGGGGGTAATCAGAAGAAAAGGCCACCATCTGCGACCCAGCCTGCTCGATGATCCAGCCCACATCTTCTCCGGCAAATGGACTCACGACGACTTGTCGTCGCAGGTAATCGGAGGGCCGCATTGACAAATGAGACAGATCTTGAATGTTTTTGAACGCCCGAAAACCAGTGTCGATGAAGTGCAAGAACGAAGGCAGCCAGGTCGCCCCGAGTTCAGTAATACCGATCCGCAACTTCGGAAATTTCTCAAGTACTCCGTCGTACACGAGTGAAGCCAAAAAGAGTTCACCCGGATAACCAATTGCCATATACGACAAAGGGTCCCCGGGCGCATCAGAACGAAAATGTCGCATGTCGCGACCGTTGTCAAAGAATGCTCGAGGAACAGGTCGATAATTCTGATCGGCACCGACATGAAGAAACACCGCAAGGTTTGATTCTTGAAGTGCTTCCCACACCACATCGAAATCGGGATGAGTGAACGAGTGTTGATGTGAAGCAGGTATTGAATCGATCAATACAGCTGTGACTTTGTTTGCCACCGCTTCAGCGATCAATTCGAGCGCGACCGCTGGGCCAAACTCAAAAGGAACGTAGGCAGTGGCGAGCAATCGAGCGTCTTGACAGAAATCAAGCATTCCGCGGTTCATTGCCCGCACTGCTTCAACGCGCACAGACGTTGGCGTCACCATTATTTGTTCAAATGATCCAGTTGGAAAAACAAGTTGGCAGTCAAAGCCCAAAAGATCAAGCGCTCGACGACGTTCTTCAACGTCCCAACCTCCAAGTGACATCCACCCTTTTCGGGGAATTGTCATGAAGTCGCGGTCAATTTCTTTCTGAAGATTCTCATCGTCGATTCGTCCTAGATAATCGCGATACGAATCATCTAAAAGTCGATTGAAGTCGGGATCACCTTCCCCCAATTCGGGGATCAGATCTTTGGCCGTGGCAGGGGCATACGAGCGCAACCAACCCTTTGGTTCAAGAATGTGAGCGTCGATATCTACGATCCGACGACCAGCGGCATATGTCGAAGCCATGCTTTCCCCCTCTCGTGCAAACTACAACGATTTTGCGAGTGAGGCTAGGAAAAATCTGGTTTAGAGGATTGCGATGGCGGCTGCTTCAGAAGCTTCTCGACGCTCGACCTGGCGGCGAGCAACTTTGCCAACACGGTCGATGTATTTGAACATCGCGTCGCGCGCTTCTTCAGCTGCCGACGAAAGACCTTCAACCTTGTCAATCGCCCACTGACGAAAGACGAGTGGCATGATGATCTTTTCGTGGTGAATTGCGAAGTCATAAATGCCAACTTGGGCGATGGCCTTAGCGTGCTCGACGAATCCGGGGATTCCGATACCGGGCATTGAGAACGATGTGATCTGGCGCTTCAACGCTTCAATAGCTGCCGACGGATTCAACTCAATGAGCTTGCTCACCAAGTCACGGTAAAAAAGGTGGTGACGATTTTCATCAGTCGACAACTTCATCATCACGTTGTAACCAACAGGATCATTCAACATCGTGCCGGTATTGCGGTGTGAAATACGAGTGGCCAGTTCTTGCATTGCGACGTAGCACATGCCGTCAACCGGCGAATCGGGTTCGGGAACGATTGCGCTGCTCACTTGAGCCATTCGTCCATCTTCAAGAGTCTTGGGATCAACAAGTCCGCTGACGGTGATGTAGTCGCGCATCACGATGGCATGGCGACCTTCTTCAGCGGTCCAGCGTTGCGCCCATGCACCCCACGCCGAGTCGCCACCGAACATGCGCGAAATTGTGCGGGTGTACCACGGCAAGTTGTCTTCGGTGAGTAAGTTCACGAGCAAGGCTGAGCGGACACCCTGCGGAAGCGGTTCTTCGCCAAATGTGAACCCTTCACTATTCAGACGAGCTGCGCGATCCCACGGAACTTGCTCATGTGGGTACCACTCTTCGGCCGAACTGAGGTGTCGATTGAGAAGACGTTCCGCCTCTGGTTCAAGTTCAAGCAAGATCGTCTCATCAGTCACGTCTCCAAACTAAACGCTGACGGCGGTCGTCGGTAGTGCCATAGGTCAATTCTTTATGCATCGACATGGCCAACATCTAAGGTTTGTGAATGAGTGAATATTGGCCCAGTTCGTGGTCCGGCGAAGATGGTGGACCAAAAAGACAGCAAATCGCCACAAATGTGTCGATTCCGCGCATTTCGAGCGTAAAACAGCTTGAAGTCGTCTCCCGCGATGCACTGGCAATGACCATGCCAATTGTTGGACCACATGACGAACTATTTCTTCAACGTGTCATGCCCGGGCTTGATTCGGTGGCGTGGGTCGAAAAAATCGATCCAATGACGCTCGAGACGCTCGCGCAATCTGAACAACTTGCGGGTGGACCAATGTGGCCAGGGGGCATGGCTGCTCACGCCAATGGTTCGTTATATGTGGTGTTCGGAAATCACGCGCATCGCTTGTCAGCAGATCTTGCCGTTCTCGCTTCTGTTGAGTTGCCGCGAGTTCGTCCATACAACAGTTTCGTCATTTTGCCGACCGGGCATATCGCAACCAAGGATTTTTCGGGTCCACTTCCGGGTCAACCCAACGGCACACCAATGGACAACACCGAGTTGTTGATTCTTGATCCGCAAGATTTGAGAATCGTCGCGCGCCTTGAACTTTCTGAGCCATCAATTGCACGGCTATCGGCCGACGGAAACAACATTTACGTTGTTGGAGATCACACCTTGATTCGCGTCATGTGGAATGGCGAGTCATTAACAGTGGATGATTCATTTAACGCGCGTTATCAAACCATTGATGGTCAAACCTTTGGGTGGGACACAGTCATCACCGACGACGATGCTTGGTTCTTAGATAACGGTGAAGGCACACAGTTATTTACTGGTTCGTTTCGTGGTGTGGGCATTTCAACAGCACCACTTCATCTCGTGCGCGTCAACAAACAGACTGCTCATGTCACGTTGACCGAGATTTGTGGCTTGCCAAACGGCATTGTTGCCAATCCGCCGGTTGTCGATACCAAGCGACAGATCGTCGTTGGTTTTGATAGCGGCAACGGAGTCATCAGCGGGTTCGATTACGACGAAAACTCGGTGACTTTACGTTGGAGCCACGAGCAAAATCATGCGTGCCACATGTTACTTATCCCCGAGACCGGTCAAATCGTGACGGCCGACTATCGGCCCGAACTTGGTTGCGAACAAGTTGTCGTTCTCGACATCACGACCGGCAAAGAAGTTGCTCGTGTCTCAACATCAAGTCCGATTCAGTCGGCAGTCTTCCCGGCCATTGGTCCACAAGGCGACATCTATTGGTGCAGCATGACCACCATTACCCGTATCTCAGTTCGCTGACTCAAAACACGTAGCTCGATTCGTGGCATGATTTCGGCGTGACTCAACTAACTCCAGGAACCCAAGAGTGGCTCGACCAAGTCGTCGAAGACATCGTCGAACCAGATCTACCTATTCTCGATCCACACCACCACATGTGGCCTCAAGGTCAGGGCCTGCCGTACACCCGCAACGACTTACATCGTGATGCCGGCGCTGGACACAATGTTGTCAAGACAGTGTTTATGGAATGTGGTTCGGCATATAACCGCGAAGCGCCCGAACACCTACGTTCGCTTGGCGAAACGAAGTACATCGCCGATGAAGCACTAAGCGACCCGAATCCGCTGATCGCTGGAATTGTGAGTCATATTGATCTTCGTCGGGATGATCGCGATGAGCTGCTTGACATGCATGTTGAAGCAAGTCGTGGATTGTTCCGCGGGATCCGTGATGCACTCGCGCTAGCCACCCATCCGGAAGCAATGATGATCCCGGGACACGCCATGAAAGATTTGTATCTTGATGCAGATTTTCGTCGCGGAGTAGCACGACTTGGTGAACGAGGCTTTACATACGACTCATGGCACTATCACCACCAAAATCGTGAGTTCTTAGAGCTGGCACGCGCAACTCCTGGCACCACGATGGTTCTTGACCACTTCGGAACACCAGTGGGCGTTGGGCCATACGCATCACAACGCGACGAAATCTTCGAGCAGTGGAAGAAAGACATCACCGAGATCGCCAAGTGTCCCAATGTGGTCGCCAAGATCGGTGGACTGGCAATGCCCGATAACGGGTTTGGTTGGAACACCGCCACTCGCCCACCGACATCAGATGAATTCAATGCGCAACAATCGCGTTACTACTTGCACGCGATCGAATGTTTTGGTCCATCACGATGCATGCTCGAATCAAACTTCCCGGTTGACCGTTTATCTCTGTCATACGAAGTCTTGTGGAATGCGTACAAGAAGATGACGAGCGGCTTCTCGGCTAGCGAACGCGCCGATTTGTTCTATAACACTGCTGCCCGCACCTACAACGTCTAACTCCCCTCGTGCTTCTGGTGCAGAATTGTTGCGAAATGCGTAACGATTCTGCACCAGAATCACAGGCCTAGAGGGAGTTTAAGAAGTCGTCGATGAGGACGACGTGGCGCAAGACGGTTGTTCGCCATTTGTGAA
This sequence comes from Bifidobacterium breve, assembly GCA_945889715.1. Classification (GTDB taxonomy): domain Bacteria; phylum Actinomycetota; class Acidimicrobiia; order Acidimicrobiales; family Ilumatobacteraceae; genus Casp-actino8. Next base: position 6,724 of record CAMDCI010000059.1, read on the forward strand.
TCCATTCAGTTGGCGATTCATCAACAACTAATTTCAAATAAGTACGCAGCATGTCTGGCAGATTTTCAACCTGCGGAGCGAGTTCGGCATATAAACCAAAATCGCTGGAAGCTTGATGACCTGCCTGGTCAACATCTGTTCTTTGCGACATTTCTCCTACTCGACCTTCACGTGCAGATAATAAAGACCAAGCCTTATCAGCATCAGTGGTCGGTGGGGTGGTCTTATCTTGGTTCGCAACCACCATCAACACTGGCGTCGCTGTCGTTGCAAAAATTTCGTCGGGAAGAATTCGCGTATACCCCTGAGCCATGACGGCTGCTCGAACACGAACATCGGGCGTGAACTCGTGAAGTGTCGAGACAGTGGCCAGCGCAGTAAGACCACCGTATGAGTGACCACCAACCGCAATACGCGATTCGTCAACATGTGCGGTCAACCAAGGGGCAAGTTCGGGTCCGGTGCCAAGCGCACAATCAATCAGTAAGCGCACATCTCCGATTCGATTGCGATCGTTGGTGATGTCATCAACGTGAGTTCCAAGCGCCCAATCAAACAAAGTGTCGCCGGGATGATCTGACGAAATCACGATGTAGCCGCGGGCCGCCAACGCTTCGCACAACAAGCTGTAGTTGTGTCGCATTCCAGTACGTCCATGCGACCAAATAATCAGCGGGTGTCGCCCGTCGGCAACAATTGCATTCTCTTGGGCTGCGGCGGCAAAGAACGAAATCCCAGGGAATAATTCGTAGGTTGTCCGCTCTGTCGCTGATACAGCTGGATACCAAATCTCGACGCCAAGCATTCGGCTATTTCTTGATTCATCTACCAACAAAGTTGAATGATGACCCACGATGTTTTGCGGTATTTCAAGCGGCGGCGCAGCAGTTAAATCCATCCCAATACTCTGCCACGAATAACTATTTTTAGGTCCGCTTCGCCCAAACATTGATCTTTTTCGTACTCTTGAAGTACTCAAGACCTAGGAGATAGAGCCATGTCACGTGAAGGAATCGAAGCGCTTCAAATTGCCGTTGATGAAGTGAAGTCGGTCATCACAACTTTGACCGAAGAAGAATGGTCACGACCCAGTGGCTGCGACGGATGGTCGGTACGCGACCTCGTCGCACACATGAGCTCGAACTACAAAGAAACAGTCGACCCGTCGCCAGCCCCCGACGAACCCATCAATCTTCCGGCCGAACGCATGATGGATTTGCTCGTCGAACCGCGCAAAGACTGGACTAACCAACAGATTCTTGATGAGTACTTGGCATTCTGCGATCAAGCAGTTGCAGTATTGGCCTCAATGCAAGAAGAGCCTCTCGCATCGACGGTGATCCCGCTCGCCGACTTGGGTTCGTACCCCATGAATCAGCTCGCCGACGCTTACGCTTTCGACCACTATTGCCACCTTCGCATCGACCTGCTCGCCCCCGAAGGGCCCATCGAACGTCGTCTTCCTGATTCAGATGCCGCTCGCCTCGGACCCGCAATTCGCTGGATGATCACTGGCATGCCGCAAATGCAGGTTGACCTCGGACAATCACTTTCAGCCCCAATCGTCTTGACCTTGACTGGTGCTGGCGGTGGTTCGTGGACCATCGCTCCGTCAGGCAATGACATTGTGGTGAGTGAAGGTAAATCAAGTGGCACTGTTGCCGAAGTCAGCAGTAATGGACATTCATTTGTGAACTGGGGAACTCAACGTTCACATTGGAGCGAGCACTGCAAAGTCACTGGCGATCAAGATGTTGCTGCGAAATTTTTAGACGGACTCAACATCATCTGAATAATTCGCTCAATCTTTGGGCGGTTGATAGGTCGACAAGAATCGACCCAAGCGACCAATCGCTTCGGTGAGATCTTTCGCCCACGGCAACGTGACGATACGCAAGTGATCGGGTCGCGGCCAGTTGAAGCCTGTTCCCTGCACAACAAGTACGTGTTCGGCGCGCAAGAAGTCAAGAACAAATCGACGGTCGTCAGCAATGGGATACATCTCGGGGTCAAGTTTCGGGAACACATACAACGCACCCTTCGGCACGACACAGGTGACACCTGGAATTTCATGCAATGCCTTGATTGCCGCGTCGCGCTGTTCGAGCAAACGTCCACCAGGCAAGATGAGGTCTTTAATACTTTGACGTCCACCAAGCGCAGTCTGAATTGCATGTTGCCCCGGAACATTGGCGCACAAACGCATATTGGTCAACATTTGGACGCCTTCGATGTAACTCGCAGCGTGCTTACGCGGGCCGGTCATCACCATCCAGCCCGAACGGAAACCAGCGAGTCGGTACGCCTTTGACAATCCGTTGAAAGTAATGGTGAAGACATCGGGGGCAACTTCGGCAAACGTGTGATGCACAGCATCGTCGTACAAAATCTTGTCGTAAATTTCGTCGGCGTACACGATGAGATTATGTTCGATGGCCAGGTCGGCAATCTTGCGCAAAATCTCGCGGCTATAAACAGCACCCGTTGGGTTATTTGGGTTGATGACAACAATGGCTTTGGTGCGACTGGTGATTTTGCTTTCGATATCAGCAATATCGGGATTCCACCCGTTCTCTTCATCGCAGAGGTAATGAACAGGAGTGCCGCCAGCAAGTGTCGTCGAGGCAGTCCACAACGGATAATCAGGAGCCGGTATTAAAACTTCGTCGCCCTCATTCAACAAAGCATTGAGCGACAACTGAATGAGCTCACTGACTCCATTACCCAACCAGACATCATCAATATTGGTGATATCGATACCTTGGTTTTGATAGTGCTGCACGATTGCCGTACGCGCCGCAGTGATTCCCTGCGAATCGCTATACCCCTGAGATGCCTGCAAGCTCCGCGAGACTTCAACCAAAATTTCGGCGGGTGTTTCAAAGCCAAAGGGGTGCGGGTTACCAATATTCAACTTAATGATGCGCTGACCAGCCGCCTCGAGTCGCTTGGCCTCATCAAGTACTGGACCACGAATGTCGTATAAAACATCGGCCAATTTGTCAGATTGATGGATTTCGTTGGGCATGGCGGTGGCTTTCTTGGGGGATCACGACGTGGCTCTCACAACGACCTTCACAGCCTACGCGAACAAGGGTTTCGCCGACCGTCCTATTTGCCCAAAGCTCTCACTCCTTTGGGCGCCAGATAGCCCAGCACGCGGCGTTCTCAGGCCCAATTTCTGGGACGCTAAGGTTCATGTCAGGGGGAAGATGAATATGAAATTGTGCCGTAAAACGTTGCCCGTGTTAGCTGTGGTCCTGAGTGGGTTTTTAGCAATCGCCTGTACCGAGTCCAAGACGACAACAAGCATTCCTAATTCCACGGAGAATGTTGTGACCACCGATGTCACGACCCCAACCCAAGATTCGACAATCCCTCTCCCAACGGGCGAACCCTTTGTCATTGGCGTTGTCAACACAGAAGGCTCTCCGGCTGCCGACTTCCCTGATTTCACCAATGCATTTCGAGCCGCTGCCAACTACATCAACGCCGAGTTAGGTGGCTTTGCCGGACGCCCTATTGAATTAGAAATCTGTATTTCTGTTGGCAGCCCCGAATCCTCACAGGCCTGCGCCCAAGAACTGGCGGCAAAAAAAGTTGACTTGGCGATGATTGGTTTGGATATCTTCGTTGATTACGGGACATTCAACGCTGCCGGCATTCCCGTCATCGGTGCTGTGCCAATTCTTCCCAGTGATTACACCGCCGACGCCGTCTACATCAC
>CAMDCI010000060.1 GCA_945889715.1 Bifidobacterium breve
TGACGAGACCATTTCCGCAGGTGACACGAGGTACAATTTTGCTTCTCGGGGAGTAGCGCAGTTGGTAGCGCACCTGCTTTGGGAGCAGGAGGCCGGGAGTTCGAGTCTCCTCTCCCCGACCAATTCATTTCACCCAACACATTTGGCCCAACACTTTTCACCCAACACATATCACCCAATACTTTCCACCTGGCAGCTATGTGCCAATGTTGGGCATGAGCATTTCCGACATCTCCATCAACACTCTGTCCGGCCAACCCACGTCGCTTGGCGGTCTTGGCGCCAAAGTCATGTTGGTTGTCAACGTCGCCAGCAAGTGCGGATTGACCCCGCAGTACACCGGTCTCGAGGCATTGCACGAAAAGTACGCTGCCCAAGGCTTCAGCGTTGTCGGTGTTCCGTGTAATCAGTTCATGGGACAAGAACCGGGCACCGCAGATGAAATCGCGACTTTCTGTTCAACGACCTACGGCGTGACTTTCCCATTGCTCGAAAAGATTGACGTCAATGGTGATAACCAACACGCGATCTATCAGCAACTCAATGCCGTCGCCGATGCCGAAGGCGTGAATGGTGACATTCGGTGGAACTTCGAGAAGTTCTTAGTGAGTGGTTCGGGCGAAATTCTCGGTCGCTTTGGCCCGACGACCACCCCCGAAGATCCGGCATTGGTCGCTGCGATTGAATCACACCTGAAATAGTTTTCAGGTTTATTTCTGACTAGTCGTGAATCCAGACTTTGGCGCCCTGAGGCAAGAGATTTTCAAGCCAAATTAAATCCATCACTGGGTTTGCAACGCGGATACAACCGTGAGATGCCGGGTACGCCGGAATACTGCGCGATCCGTGCACAGCGATGCCACCGACGACAAACTTTGGTCGATACAGGCTTCCGAGGTTTCCTTCGTAGACCTTTTCGTCACGCTCTTTGTAAATCTTGAAATTGCCAACTGGAGTAATTGCTACACCAGAGACTCGACCGTTTGACAGTTGGTCTTCTTCGTCGTAGTCCTTGCCGTTGCCAGTTGACACATTGAACGTGTAGACAACCTTGCCATCGCGGACGACGAATGCTATTTGCTTGGCCTTATCTATTTCAAAGAGATCACCAGTCGTTCGACCAGCGACTGGCTTGCATTGAGTGGTGTTCAAAAATGCAGCGGTCGTTGCATCGGTAACTGATGTCGCAGTGAGACCAGTCCACTTCTGGAATGCCATCACTGCTTGTTTGGTGGACGATCCATAATCGCCGTCGGCCCCGGAGTTCCAAAAACCAAGTTCGAGCAATCGCAATTGCAGACGCTTCACTGCATCGGGTCCAGAACCAGTGCGAATTGGTCCGACCGGCCAGGCAGCAACACCCACACAGCCGATTGTTGTCACCTGCACTACTTTGCTCCGAACGGTGTAACTCGCTACTTGTGAACTGCCGACGTACCAACCAGAGATGTCCGCGATGAGTTGACCGCCACCTTCGGTGAACACATCAAATCCGCGTAGTGAGACGGGAACAATCGCATGACTTGCCACAGTTTGATTTGAGTAAATCACGTTTGTCGTACTTGTACTACGTGATGTTGATTGAGTTGGAGAACTTCCAGCGGGAGTGACCGACACGTAACCAGCCAAGAAGGCGTCGGTAATAGTCGTATTCATGGCAACAGCAGCGATGTTTGAGTGACCGAGTTGAGTTTGTACATCTACTTCTACCGAACCGGTTGCAGCAATACGACTAGTGGCCCGCGTATCAAGAAAACGCGAGGGAGAGTCCAACGGAACGAAGAGACCATCAGTCGATTGTGGCGCATTGCTACCAGTAAATGAACCAACCAGATCAACGATCAGATGTCCACCGCCCGATGAATAAATGTCAACTTGGCCATTTTGATTCACACTTGTGATCACTTGGTTAGCTGATATCGCGCCTATTGCAAATGAATTGAGATTTGACGAATCGGGTTTGTTATTTCCACTTGGGAAAACCTGCCAGTAACCCTCGCTGAGACCAATCACTGTCACGCTGAGAACTACTGCAGAAGTAGAACTAGAAATTGAATCCGGAACAGAAATAGTTCTCGTTTCGCCAGCGATCATCACTGAACTGTTTCGCGAGTCATAGATACGCGTTGGTGCAGGGCGACTCAACAAGCGACCCGAGGACGTTGAAGGAGAGGAAGTTGTTGACGGCGTGTAGTAGCCAACGAGGTCGACAACCACATTTCCGCCGGCACTCGAGTACACACTGATGCCACCATTCACCACCGGCACGGTGACCAGATTGGGAACAGCCAATGCTCCCCCAAATGTTGCAATGTAATCGTCGACGTTTAACTGCGATGCGTTCGGTCGGGCTTGACCAGTTGGCCACAGCGTCCAGTAACCAGGCTTGGCTGGACCGACGACCGTGACGTTGACGACGGCAGCTGTTACCGACGCATTAAACAAAACACCAATCGGACCAGTGAGCATGATTGTTCTCGTGCCAGCGGCTTCAACGATTGATTGACCAGGGTTACGAGTATCGAGCACCCGTTGTGTTTGCGGCAGAAGTACAAACGATGATGCATGAGCCGGGACATCGGCTGCTAACACACTGCTGGCTAACACACTGCCAGTTGACGCCGCGGCGCTGGCTCGCTGACCGCTGTACCCCGCCGAGAACAACACGAGAACGACCGACAGGAAAACCTTGAAAATACACCTGCCGTGCGCACTGGTCTCAGTCACCTGACGCAGGCTAACGAAACCTCTCAGTAATTCACATCCTGTATCGGCTTTACTTGTACATCCTTGACTCGATCAATCCCTTGTCATGCAAGGACCGCAACACCATCTTCACGCATTCTTCAATGCTCGCACCAGAGGTATCAACCCGCAGATCGGGATGTGTAGGTACCTCGTATGGCGAATCAATACCTGTGAAATTAGGAATCAAGCCAGCTCGAGCTTTTGCATATAGACCTTTGACATCGCGAGCCTCTACAACGTCCAGCGGCGCGTCGACAAACACTTCAAAGAAATCCCCTGTTCCAACAATGTCACGCGCCAATTTCCGTTCATCGGCAAAGGGTGAAATAAACGAAACAAGGGTGATCACTCCAGCATCAACAAATAGCTTAGATACTTCTGCGGTCCGGCGAATATTCTCAGCACGGTCCGATTCTGAAAAGCCCAAGTCGGCATTCAGGCCTTGTCGGATGTTGTCTCCATCAAGTACATATGTCAGTAGACCGTTCTGATGAAAAATCTGTTCAATCTGATTAGCGATCGTGCTCTTGCCGCTTCCAGACAAACCAGTCAACCAGAGCACGAATGACTTTTGATCTGTCAACGATGCACGCTGCTCGCGGCCAATCGCAAGCGACTGCCAGCGCACATTTTCGTAGCGTCGCAAACCATGACGAATCATCCCGGCCCCTACTGTCAGGTTGGTCGCACGATCGATCAAGATAAAGGCACCATTGTCACGGTTCACGTCATAGGCATCGAAAGCAATGACCGAAGTGGTTGAAATGTTAACGATGCCGATGTCATTCATCTGAAGCGACGTGGCTTCCAAATGTTTATTGCTATCGACATCGAGTCGATATTTCAAGCGGTTGATTTGCGCTGAAACTTCTCTGCTTCCAATTTTCAAAACATACGAGCGATGAGGGATCATTGGACTTTCACCAAACCAGACCAGATGAGCCTCAAATTGATCAGTCAATGAGGCTGAGTTAGAAACGCTACTCAACAAATCGCCACGACTAACGTCGACTTCATCTTCTAAAAGCAAACACACACTTTCTCCCGCAACTGCTGATGTCCGAGGGCCATCAAAATCGGAGAACCCCTTCACCCGAGATTCTCTTTCGCTCGGAAGAATTTGGATCGCGTCACCAATGGCAATTTTTCCGCTGGAAACCAGGCCCATATATCCACGAAAATCAGAGTTGGGCCGATTGACAGCCTGCACTGACATCCGAAACGGTAAATCTTGGTCATTACTTTGAGTGGGAATATTTTCGGCAATCTCTATCAAGCTCGGGCCTCGATACCAATCCATATTCGCTGATGGAAAAATCAAATTCTCGCCTGTCAATGCGCAAATTGGCACAAAGTGGATTTCGTCGAAATGGAGATCAGAGGCATATTTGAGATATTCGCTGGTGATTGATTCAAAAACATCATGTTGATAATTGACTAAGTCAATTTTGTTAATCGCAACCACAACTCTTTTGATACCGAGCAAGTCAACAAGTAGCGAGTGTCGACGAGTCTGGGTCAAGACTCCCTTGCGAGCATCGATAATGATCACAGCCAGATCGGCTGTCGAAGCTCCGGTCACCATGTTGCGGGTGTATTGCTCGTGTCCAGGCACGTCAGCAACGATAAAAGTCCTTTTTTCAGTAGCGAAAAAACGATAAGCGACATCGATCGTGATGCCCTGTTCTCGTTCGGCAATCAAACCATCGGTCAACAGCGCAAAATCAATAGACTCGCCCTGAGTCCCGTGCCGCACCGAATCGCGTTCAAGCGCTTCAAGTTGATCATCAAAGATTTGTTTTGAGTCAAACAAAAGTCGCCCGATCATCGTGCTCTTGCCGTCGTCGACACTTCCGCACACGACGATTCGCAAAAGAACTTTCTCTTGTTGAGACTTGATAAATGGTGACGAACTTTCTTCTTTGACGGTACTCAGTCGCTTCATCAGAAATAGCCTTCGCTCTTCTTTTTCTCCATTGATCCTGCTTGATCGTGGTCGATCAGACGGCCCTGACGTTCTGAAGATCTACTGACAAACATCTCTTCAATGATTGCCGCCAAGTCAGTCGCTTCACTCTCAACTGCTCCGGTGAGCGGGTAGCAACCAAGAGTGCGAAAGCGCACCATTTTTTCCTCAATCACTTCGCCGGGAAGCAACTTCAAGCGCTCATCGTCAACCATGATGGTCATGCCATGACGTTCAATAACTGGACGCTGACGAGCAAAATAAAGAGGAACCACAGGAATATCTTCGATCATGATGTACTGCCACACATCAAGTTCAGTCCAATTCGACAGCGGAAATACCCTGATTGACTCACCTCGCGCGTGGCGTGCGTTGTACAGGTTCCAAAGTTCAGGTCGCTGATTTTTCGGATCCCAAACATGCTTCATAGTCCGGAATGAAAATACCCGTTCTTTTGCCCGTGACTTTTCTTCGTCGCGCCGCGCCCCACCAAAGGCCAGATCAAATTCACCAGCATCCAAAGCCTGTTTCAAACCTTGCGTCTTCCACATATCGGTATGAAGTGAAGAACCGTGATCGAACGGATTGATGCTTTGACTAACGCACTCGGGATTCGTGTGAACGATGAGACGAATGTCAGCTTCATCGGCCACCTTGTCTCGAAAAGCAATCATCTCTTTGAATTTCCAAGTGGTATCGACATGCAAGAGAGGAAAAGGCAGTGGCGCTGGGAAGAAGGCCTTCCGTGCCAAGTGCAGCATCACAGTGCTGTCTTTACCGATCGAATACAGCATCACGGGGTTTTCTGCCTGCGCGACGGCCTCTCGCAGAATGTGAATTGACTGTGCTTCTAACTCGGCAAGATAACTAATGACAGCCCCTTCCCCCCAGAATTTGACTACCTGATCAAAGTTAACACTGACCGCATCCCTTGATCGCACATCGGGGGTCACCCATAAATGACCAAAGCTGTTTCAAGCCTTTTAACATCAGGTAAATCAACTCAATCCAAGCAATAATTAACACGTGCCCAAATCAACGACTTACTCATTTCCCCGCAGTTTGTACTTCATAATGTCATCGGTCGTGATTGTTGATCCACAATCTCGACTTGCGGCCAACACCTCGGGTGTCGTCAACGTTGCAATATCAAAATAATCAGCTGCGTAAATCGTTGAGCCGTCTTTGTATCGACGCACGCTGGTTCCGCGAGTCATCGGAACCCGCTCGCCCGTAGAGGTCACTGCAACCTGGATCCACTCCTGCAAGTACGTTTTACCGTTGTTCAGTTCGGGGCCAACGGGAACAAATTCAATACGCCCTACTCGCGGCATGATGTCCATGATCCAACTCTTGATCTCATCACGCCCATGAAACTCGCCAAAGATCGGATCGATGTACACCGAGTCAGTTGGATGGAATTGGTCGCAGTCGGCGTCAAAGTCAACCTCTGAGCACACCGTGATCGGCGTTGGTGCGTGGCGTTCCCATTGGTTTGGCGATGGTGCATCGGGTAACGGTGCGGCTTCAACTCCGGGCGGCGGCGGAGCACGAAACGATCCAGTGTCATAGACATCGCAAGCCCACGTCATCCAACCTTGGCGATAGCGACGCACACTCACACCGCGTGACATGGGCATCTTGCCTTCGCCCATGCCCATGGCTGCCATGTCGGCAACCATTTGCCATTCATCGACAGTAGTGATTCCTTCGCCGTCATCAAAAAACTCTGGCTCAGATGTGGGGACGAATTCGATGAAACTAATTTCGGACATCGTCGGCACGAGCCAACCACGAATGTCTTTCTGCCCGTAGTACGAACCATAGATCGCATCGAAATAACGCGAATCAGTTGGGTGCATAAAGTCGGCCATCAGATCAATTCCCGCCTGGCCAACCAATGGGTGAGCCAATGCAGTCATCATCTCTTCGGGCGTCAGTCCACTTGGTTCGGTGATCAACCGATCCAAACTCAATGGAGTCACTTTCAATGACTGGGCGAACTTCTCAGCAAACTCATCAACTTTTGTCATGTTTCAAACCTTTCCCAAGAATTAACTACGAACAAGCGAACCAGGTCGAGCGCCGGTGTCGGCATCATGGCGACGGGTGACCTGACCCTTCACCAATGTTGCCAAGTAGCCCTGCACTGGCTGAATCAAACGCGTTCCACCAGCGGGCAAATCATGGAATGCCTTGGGCGGTGAAACCCGTAAGTTTTCAAAATCGATCACATTAATATCGGCACGAAGTCCGACCGACAAGCGTCCACGATCTTTGAGTCCATACAAATCGGCGTTACGCGCCGTTTGCTTGGCAACTAAGAACTCAAGCGGCAAACGCTCGCCCTTATGACGATCGCGCGCCCAGAACGTAAGTTGCGTAGTTGGCATCGTGGCATCACAGATAAGTGTCACGTGCGCACCAGCATCGCTGAGACCAGTCACTGTTTCGGGGTGGATCAACATCTTTCGCAAAACTTCTTGACTGTCATGAACATTTGGGCCGCCCATCAACGCGCACATTGCGGCACCGTCTTGTTCGAGCATGTAGTCGTACAACAGATCAAGAACATCTTGTCCAGTTGCTGCGGCGCGTGAACCCAACATTTCAGACGGGTCTGGTTCGTAATCAACCGGATCAGCAAGCGGATACAAGAACATCGCCGCTGTCTGGAACAACTGATACATATTGGCCATCGAACCAGGCTGATCAACAAGCACATCAGTTTCAGACATGATCGCTCCCTTGATTTCAGGCTTGGCCATTTCACGGGCCCGATCGGCCAACGAGAGGTGCGCCAACTTTATATACGTTGGGCGACGCTGGAAGGCGTGATAACCAGATAGTCCGGACGCAAGCCCAATAGGGCGTGACGACACCTGCGGGTACAACTGCGCACCAGTTTGATTTGCCGTCACCACCATCTCGAGTAGGCGTTCCCAAGTATCGGGTGCATAGTCGGGTGATTGCACCAGCGTGAACGTCACCTTGCGCCCACTCTGACGTGAGAAGTCGGCCATCAATTTCACTTCGGCCTCTGGTGTGGTGCGCTCACCGCCAAGTCGCTCAAGCTTGCCAACAGTTCCGGCCGGAATCATTTCAAATACACCACGACCAGCGCGAGCCATGGCATCGGCGATGGCCGACAACTCTTGATCGGGAGCGAAAGTTCCAGGCACAGGCGAACCATCAAGAGCGCGGTGACCAATTGTCCGTGACGTACTAAAACCAAGCGCACCTGCTTGAACTGCTTCAGTCACTAGTTGCGACATCTGACGAAGATCATCAGGTGTTGCTTCCTCATTCATACGACCGCGCTCACCCATCACGTAGTAACGCAATGAACCGTGGGCAATTTGCGCACCGATATCTAACGAGTACCGACGACTCGCGATGTAGTCCATGTATTCGGGGAAGGATTCCCAAGAACCCCACTCAATACCTTCATATAACGCGGTGCCCGGAATGTCTTCGACACCTTCCATGAGTTCAATCAACGACTTCTCGCCACCAGGACGCACGGGCGCAAATCCAACACCACAGTTGCCCATCACGACCGTGGTCGCGCCGTTACCAGCTGACGGGTCCATGACTTCATCCCAGCTCACTTGGCCGTCGTAATGCGTGTGCACGTCAACCCAACCGGGCGTCACGATGGCACCATCGGCATCGATGGTTTCTTTGGCCGACTCGGTAATCGAACCACCGACCTCAACAATCACCCCGTCGCGCACACCAACGTCGCCTTGGCGACGATCGGCCCCCGTTCCGTCAACAATGGTTCCACCCTTAATGACGTAATCAAGCATTTCAACCCCCCGGTTTGCGATCTTACGAAGGGTAAGTTAGCCCACTTTGATGCTCGGCACTAGTGCTCAAGCAGCCCAGCGTCTTTTGACCAGCCCCAATGCATACGTCCATGTCCGGCATTGGCCGACAAAACGCCACCAATGGTGCCATCGGCCCACGGCGCACCGGGCAAAGTCTCTTCAAGTTGCTCGTCAGAGAGCTCCGACAGCAATTGCAAACTCACGGCCCGAGCACTTGAGGTTACCGCGATCGCTTCGCTCAACGAAATACCGCGATGCTCGATTTGCCACTCTTCAGTCATCGCATGAACCGACGCCATGATCTGATCACGGGTGCGGGCCTTGCCAGAGTCATCGTTCAATAATCCGACCGGGTTTGGTGCTCCCGATATGTGGCGACGGATCATGGCCGCGAAATTGCGCTCGATCAAAGCCAGGTGTACAAAGTGATCGATCGCAGTCCACATATTTGACGGGTCGTGTTCACTAGGCGTCAGCGGGCGACGCAACTGCTCGTCTGATAACTCAGACATCGCCTTCAACAACCACACGCGGTCGTTGTTCAGGGTTGACTCAATCTCAACACGATTCAATGGGCGCCCCCTTCATTCATCATGTGCGCTACTGGGGATCAGCAACGATTGGCTCTCGTAAGTGCAGCGGTGTATTCGCCTTCTTCCGTCGAGTACCGATATTCAATACTTCAACAAATACCGAGAACGTCATCGCAGCGTAGATATATCCCTTGGGAATCTTTTGCCCGAAACCTTCGGCAATCAAAATGGTGCCAATCAACAACAAAAAAGCCAGAGCCAGCATTTTGACCGAGGGATGCGCGTTCACAAAGGTATAGATCGCTTTTGAAGCCACGAACATGATGCCAACTGCGACCACGATCGCGATCACCATGACCCATGTATACGAGGTCATCCCTACCGCCGTGATCACCGAGTCAATCGAAAAAACCACGTCGAGCAACAAGACCTGTCCAATGACTGCTGCAAACGTCGGAACAACCTTGGCCGAAGTTTGACCCTCGTCACCTTCAAGTTTGTGGTGAATCTCTTTGGTCGCTTTATAGATTAGAAACAGACCACCGGCTAAAAGAATGAGTTCCTTACCGCTAAAGCCGATTGACCCGATGGCAAAGAGTTCCTTTTTTAAGGTAATCACAAAGCCGACACCCAAGAGCAGTAGCACTCTTGTTCCGCCGGCAGCCAAAAGGCCTACCTTGCGAGCTTTGTCTTGCTGTTCGACTGGCAACTTAGAAGCCAAAATCGAAATGAAGACAACGTTGTCAACGCCGAGAACAATTTCGAGGGTCAAAAGTGCGGCCAGGGCACTCCAAGCAGTGGGGTCAGAAATCCAATCCATGTTGCAACAATAGTGGAGATGTGCAAACAGACTCCCGACTCAGCCATCAGATAACAATGCACTTACGATAAAGAAATGCCCGAACCCTTTGACTTTGCCCAAAAAATCGCCCTCGTTGCCGGCGGGACCGGAGGACTCGGCGCTCCTATTGCCGCTGAACTTCGTGCCCGCGGATGCATCGTCACTACTGTCTCGCGTTCTCATAGTTCCGATACCGCGCATATCTCGGCAGATCTTCGTTCACCCGAGGCGATATCTGCCGTCATGAATACGATCGTTGAACGCCATGGTGCTCTTGACATCGTGATCAATGCAATGGGAGTGGTTGCATTTGGACCACTTGATACAACTTCAATTGACACCATTGAAGAATTGTTCTTGACCAACACTTTCGCGCACATCTTTTTGATGAAGGAAGCACTGAAGTGCACTCGA
>CAMDCI010000061.1 GCA_945889715.1 Bifidobacterium breve
CGCGAATACTCAATGGGTGATGATCCACGTCGTATCAATTGGAAGGTCAGCGCCAAACGCGAAGACTTAGTCGTCAACGAATACGAGACCGAAATCGCGATAGATACGCACATCACCCTTGATACACGAACTCGTTCATATTCGCCCGAGGGTTTTGAGCGTGCGGTGTCTGTAGCCGCATCCTTTGCTCGGTCTATTACGAATCAAAATGACGAAGACTTTGCGAAAGTCAGAATCAACTGCGGCTTACAGAATTTTTCTATCTCTGCTCCTGCAGAGGCATCACAGCTCCTTAAATTTCTCGCCGACATAGATTCAAGTGACTCCGACTCTTTAAACATCGCACAACGCGAATCGGGCCAACTCAAAGTAGACATCATTATTTCGGGTCATCCAGATACTCAATGGATTGAGACAACCTGGAAACAATGCGGATCAGCCCGGATCGTTGTGGTTATTTTCTGCGAAAACTCGCCCGTTGCCAGCAATCTTCCTACCCATTGGTTCGTGCTCTCGTGCCAACAACTCAACTTCTTCGCTGAAAGTTGGAATCTTCTGTCCTCACTATCGGCTGAATATCTCGTCTGAATCGCTCACCCGTGACAACTTCTGCTTCTCGCCCCACCAGCAAAGACATTGCCTACGATCGAACACTGCGCGACCTGCTCGGAGTGGTGACTCTTTGGATGATGACCATCGTGACGGCAATTTCATTCTGCCGAATTTTTAGTGGATGGGGTTTTCTCACTTCTTACATCATGGTTGCGACTACCGGACATCTTGTTGCCTACGCACTTCGACGATGGAGATTGCCATTCTTGTTGTCCTTCGTTGGCGTCACGTTGTTTACCTATCTTCTCGCGTCCTATTTTCAGGCCCGTCAAACCTTGACATTTGGACTACCGCTTGGTCGTACTTGGTCGTTCGTTTGGCAAGAAATTTCTGATTCGTGGAAACTCCTTGGCGATGCCGTCCCACCCCTGACACTCCAATCTGGATTTGGGTTTGTTGGCCTCGTCAGCATCGGTCTCATTGCGTTCTTATCGGACTCATTCGCCTTTCGCTTTGCAGGTCGGGTTGAATCGCTCATTCCGTCAACAATCATTTTTGTCGTTCTTTCAAGTGTCGGCGTCGACAGAAATCGGACGATCGTCACCGCACTTTGGATCGCCACCGCGATTATTTCTGTCGCTGTTTTACGGCTTCGACATCAACTCGCAAGAAGTAGCAAAATTTTTGGGTATCGACCTGGTCGGACAACAATGCTGTCAGCCTCATACATCGCCCTCTTGGCGGTGGTCGCAAGTTTGATTGCCTTAATGATCGGCCCACGTATCCCGGGCGCAAACGAAGACTCATGGTTATCAAACCAATCGGGTCAAGCCGGACCACAACTTGAACCCCTCGTTGACATTCGAGGACGACTCAATGACCCCACCGATGAAATACTTTTCAGCGTCGCTTCCGAATCCCCTTCGTATTGGCGTACGACTTCCCTGCCCAATTTTGATGGGACTCAATGGACTGTTTCACAAGATCTCTTAGATAGCGCCGGCGGTGAACTTGCAAGTACTGCAGCGATTTCCGAAGTTGGTGTGGCCGAAACTGAAGTTACCCAACTGGTCACGATCCAAAGCCTCGCCGGAAATTTTGCCCCAGTCGCCGATCGACCAGTGCAATTACGATCGGCGACGCGGAGTTTGTTTTACGAACCTCAAAGCGGAACATTACTTGTCAGCAAAGATGGGCTCAACCGTAACGACAATTATCAGATTGTTTCAACAATCGTCGTTCCTTCAGCCGACACATTGCAAATCTCATCATCTTCCTCACCTCCTGATGTCGAATACCTACAACTCCCACAGAATCAAGAAATCGCTGAACTTAAACAAGTTGTCGATCAAATCGTCAAGGGCTCGACGGGAAATTACGAAAAATTACTAGCGATACAAAGTTACTTCCGAGATAATTTCACCTATTCTCTCGATGTCCCGTCAAGTAATTCGTCGACAGCAACTCTCGAGTTCCTCAATCGTAAAACTGGATATTGCGAACAATTTTCCTCTACGTTCGCCGTCTTCGCTCGGTTGATAGGCATCCCTTCCCGTGTTGCGATTGGGTTCACCCCAGGTGAGCAGTCCCCGATCGGAACATCGAATGTTCAACTCTTCAACGTTCGTAGCCAACACGCCCATGCATGGCCCGAAGTCTGGTTTGACGGCATTGGTTGGGTTCTCTTTGAACCAACCCCTGGTCGTGGTGCACCATCAGCCAATTACACGAATGTCGCACCTGCTCAAGATGATTCGTTCCCATCCGCCGTCGCGCCATCAACTACGTCGCTCAATGAAATGTCGACTACCACCGCAGTTAATCCAACGACCGTTCCAATCGACCCGATGAATCCAACATCACCGTCGACGACTGAGCGCTCACGAGGTTTGCTACAAATTTTTAGCTACCTTGCTGTAGTAATCGCGTTGATTGCCTTGTGGGCATTTGCGATGCCTCGATTCGTCCGGTCTGCTGCCCGACGACGGGAAAATAATTTGATTCTCCTGAGTTGGCGATCTGCTGTCGCTCAATTTGAAGCCGTCCATGGTGAACTTCCGAGTCAACTCACCGTTTTTGAAATTGGCGAACGGTTCATTGAGCAAAGTTGGGCCGATGCTGAACTGATTGAACGAATCGTCAACCTGGTGACACAACATTTGTTTGCCGGTTTTGAGAGCAACATCGATATTCACCGAGAACTGGATGACTTCGTGACAACATATCGCGCCCAGTTACCGTTGAATATTCAGATTCGCCAGCACCTCAGTCCGCGCCTGGCGTGGAAACTTGCCGGCGGACGTCAATCTCGCCCGTCAAGAATTTAACTACTGGAAGCGACGATTGGCTGACGAACGAGCCTTGCGAATTGCCCCAGCAACATCTTGTATCCCGGCTTTACCCATTGCGCGGGCGTTGCGCTCAATGACGGCCAGCAAGGCGAGCATGCCAACGAATGCTGCGAATGCTGCAATGTAGTGAACCTGCAGTAAGACAACCAGAAGAACTAGGCACAGAACCAGGCCAACCACGGCCCAACGAACTGTTTTTGCTGAATGGGTGTATAGCCCCGAAGGCGACACGGCTTGAGCAAACTTTGAGTCATTTTGTAGTTCTTCTTCGATTTGGCGCAAAATGCGCTGTTCGTTTTCGGACAATGCCATGGGTCTCACCTCCTGCTTTCACTAGTCAATTGATATTCTCACAGACCGAACGGCCTAAGGCAAAGCATCCCCTGGTTTTTCTTCACTAGGGCCCCATGGTGATTGCCCTAATTCGCGCCGACCAGTGACTGTGATTGAACTTGCTGGGCTGATCGCATCTCGTCCAAACTTTTCTCGGATCTCATCAACTGCTTGACTCGCCGGACTCCAATCGCGTTCAAGGTCGGCGGTCGTGCGACCATCGGCTACAGATTGATCGCTCCCGTCACCCCAAAAATTAAGCAGCGATAATTGCTCGACGGGTTCAACAAATCCCGACACGCTGACACCAATCAAACGAATACCAATTGTTGGATCAATCTTTTCAAGCAAGGGATCAAGTGCTTTCACCATCGCTGGAGCACTAGCCAATGGACTACCCGGAGTAATCGATCGAGTAATCGTCTCAAAATTCGAATAACGAATTTTGAGAGTGAGAGTTCGCGCCGCACTTTCATGAGCGCGCAATCGCGACGACACTGCATCGGTTAGCCGGACAATTTCACGCCGCATTGCCGCACGGTCGGTGATGTCATGGGAAAAGGTTTCTTCGTGGCCGATTGACTTCAAGTCACGTACGGTCTGCACCGATCG
The DNA here is from genome assembly GCA_945889715.1 of Bifidobacterium breve. Taxonomy (GTDB): domain Bacteria; phylum Actinomycetota; class Acidimicrobiia; order Acidimicrobiales; family Ilumatobacteraceae; genus Casp-actino8. The sequence goes on from CAMDCI010000061.1 coordinate 3,849, forward strand.
ATCATCAATTCCGTTGGCAAGTGCGAACAAATGACGCCCATGCGCTTTGCCGACCGCCCGAATCAGAGTTTCTTCTCCCAGCGCAACCAGATCGCCGACTAACCGCACGCCGAGTCGATCGAGTTTCGCCAAAGTTGCCGGACCTACTCCCCACAACGACTGCACCGGCAAAGGATGCAAAAAGGCCAATTCTTTGCCCGGGACAATCAGCAAAACCCCGGGGCCTTCATTGATCCCACTGCTCGTCGGAATCGGCTTAGCCTTTTTTGAAGCCAACTTGGCGATGAACTTAGATGTAGCAACTCCAACCGAACACGGTAATTCAAGTTCGTTCTGTATTTGTTCTTTAATCTTCCAACCGATCGCGGTGCCATCGCCGAAGAGATGTACCGAACCCGTCACGTCAAGGAATGCTTCATCAAGAGCGATTGGCTCGATGAACGGAGTGAACTGCCCAAAAATCGTATGCACTTGCTTACTGACTTTTGAATACTCGGCATAGTCGCCCGACAAAAAGACCGCTTGCGGACATAGTTGTCGAGCTTTCGAAGACGACATAGCCGAGAAAACCCCGTAGCGACGCGCCTCGTAATTTGCGGCTGCGACCACTCCGCGAGATCCGGCTCCGCCAACAACAACGGGTTGTCCAATTAATTCAGGATGCCGTCTCATTTCAACCGAAACAAAAAATGCATCCATATCCACATGCAAAATCGTGCGATGTTCAGTCATGATGCAATCGCCGCTCGATCATCGTCGTTGAATACGTCGCAAAACTCGATCGGTAAACCACAACTTCACTACAAGACTAAATGCCTCACCGATAATGTGGTGTGTCAACTTTGATTCACCAACAACTCGATCAGTGAACAGAATCGGGACTTCTACGATGCGACCACCGCATTGAACTGCACGATGCGACATCTCGACTTGGAAGCCGTAACCCTCGGCTTGAACACTTGCATAATCCATACGTTCAAGAATTGATTTTGAATAAGCTCGATACCCACTGGTCGCGTCGTTGATCGCAAGACCCAACATGCCAGCGGCAAATCGGTTTCCCCAACGGGACAAGAAGTGTCTCAATGGTGGCCAGTTCTCAATTCGTCCACCAGGGATGTACCGACTGCCAAGCGCTGCGTCCGCTCCCATATCAACGACCGAAACGATGGCCGGCAAATACATTGGGTGATGCGAGAGGTCGGCGTCCATCTGCACACAAATCGTTGCACCCAATTCAAGGGCAACGGTAAAACCGTCACGATAGGCAGCACCAAGTCCGGCTTTATTTTGTCGCCGATGAACTTTGACAAACCCAGGAAAGTTCGCGGGAAGTTTGGTCGCGATCGTGTCCACCAGATCTGCAGTTCCGTCGGGACTATTGTCGTCAACGACTAAAATGGATGCATCAGGCAAAACATCCATGACTCCGGCGATCACAATTGCGATGTTCCCTACTTCGTTATAGGTCGGTATCACGACAACCACACGCCGCGCCGCGAGAACTTTGTCGTCAACCGAACCTTGGATCACCTGACGAGCCTACGATGTAGACGTGACCTATGAACGTCCACTCTCGGCCCTTCCGTCGCCTTTGGCGCGAATCATGGCCTTTGTTTCGATACTTCTCGGGGGTCTGGGCGGAGCACTGATCGGCTACACACTTGTCGACATTCAATACGATGGCGCGAGCGCCACGCCGCTTGGGCTTGGGCTCGTGATCGGCGCGATTGTGGCTGCTGGCGGAACGGCAATCATTGCAGTACTCGTATTACGAGCGACTGGCGAATGGCGCGATATCGGAGATTCCCAGTCATGAGCAATGAGCAGTCATGAACGACGATTACGTCGCATTGATGAATGTCGCGGCTCGCATTGCCCGCAACGCTGGTGATTTGGTGTTTGTCGGTCGTCGCAACGGGGCCGGCAACGTGCAAACAAAGTCATCGGCAACCGACATGGTGACCCAGTGGGACACGGCAAGCGAACAACTCATATTGAAACAACTTGGTCAACTACGCCCAAATGATTCGATTGTCGGAGAAGAAGGAACTCACATCACGGGTACCTCACCATTGACGTGGTTTGTCGATCCAATTGATGGGACGACAAACTTCCTGTACAACTTGAGTGGATACGCAGTTTCAATCGCTGCTTGTCTCGGAACTGATCCAGTCGCGGCAGCAGTCTTTCTTCCTGCAACACGTGAACTCTTTGTCGCCGCGAAGGGATATGGGGCTTGGTTGGGCTCGACTCCACTGCACGTGTCAACTTGTGAATCAATAGAAAATGCACTCATTGCGACCGGGTTTTCCTACATCTCAACTCGACGAGACACCCAAGGACAACGAATTGCCCGATTGCTGCCACAAGTTCGAGATATTCGCCGTTGCGGGGCCGCTGCCGCCGATCTTTGTTTTGTCGCGTGCGGGCGAATTGATGCGTACTTCGAGGAAGGCCTTCAACCCTGGGACCTCGCGGCGGGTCAATTGATCGCTTCTGAGGCTGGCGCCAGAGTTTCTAACTTTTCGGGTGGTCCAATCGTTCCCTCGGAAGTCTTAGTGACAACCCCGCGAATTCATTCGTCGCTGATCTCATCTTTGTGACCCGATTGTCAAGAATCATCACGCTTGTCCCCGCCGCAGCCCTGCCATAGGGCAAGATGTAGTGGTGGGAACAAGAATCCTTGCTGTTGAAGATGATGAACGAATTCGCGCCGCGGTCAAGTTGGCGCTTGAAGACGAAGGCTGGACCGTTGACGAAGCCGCAAGTGGCGAAGAAGCCGCAATTTTATTCCTCCGTCAGCCCGCTGATGTCGTCCTTATCGACATCATGTTGCCCGGAATAGACGGCTTCGAATTATGTCGCACCATTCGTCGATCGAGCGATGTTCCGATCGTGATGGTGACCGCTCGAGCCGACACTCACGATGTTGTCGCTGGTCTTGAAGCCGGAGCAGATGATTACCTCACCAAGCCATTCGCGCCCAAAGAGCTCTCGGCAAGAATTCGGGCCTTATTGCGCCGAGCTCGTCCCGCTCATCCCGCTCACCCAAAACTCATATTCGGTGACCTTGAGATCATTCCCGACGAAGGCAAAGTTTTGCGCTCGGGTACCGAACTTCATTTGACGAAAACAGAATTCAGATTGTTATGTGAACTTGCGCAAAACCCCGGACGGGTTTTTAGTCGTGAACATCTTCTCGATCATGTGTGGGGTTACGGATACTTTGGCGATGGACGTCTTGTCGATGTTCATATCCGGCGACTTCGCACAAAAGTTGAAAGTGATTCTGCCAACCCGCGTCACGTCGTGACGGTACGTGGCCTTGGTTACCGTTTACAGGCTTGATACTTGGTGACAATCGAGCCAGACATGATCGAGTCGCCGGCACCCAAGGCTCGTTCCATGACATCAGATGGTCCGTCCCGCCGTTGGCATATTCGCCCGATGGGATTACGTAGTCGAATTCTCTTAACTTTTGGCCTCGGCAGTTTGGCACTATCGCTCTTTTTGGCGCTTGCGACTTTTAATTTCACCCGTTCAAATTTGGTAGACGAACGAACAGGAAGCGCTATTGATCAAACGTATGCCAATGCTTCGCGCCTTGCTGTTGATCTCCAATCAAATCCCACCAACATCCAAACTGTGCTCGAGAGACTTGGGGCCGATCGTCCACTGGTTTATTTTCGGGGAACTTGGACGGGAAATGACGCACGTTTTTCGTCGTCGGTTATCCCACCTTCTTTGCTGAGTGCGGTCGTCCAAAATCGTCAACCAACAACAATGCGGATTGAGGTTGACAACGAGTTGGTGCTCGCCGTCGGAGTCCCGATTGATTCAGTGGATGCGGCTTATTTCGAATTCCCTTCGGTCGATGACGTGCGTTCAACGCTGAACAGCGTCAATCTTGCTCTCATTCTCGCCGCCGGTATCACAACACTTCTCGGCATAGTCCTTGGAGCCATCGCGGCTTCACGGGCCGTTCGACCACTGACCGCCGCCAGTCAGGCCGCACAGGCCATCGCCGGCGGACGACTTGATACGCGTCTTGCAGAAACCGAAGACCCCGATCTTGCAGTACTCACGTCCTCATTCAACGACATGGCGAGTGCATTACAGTTGCGCGTTGAACGTGACACTCGTTTTACGTCGGATGTCAGTCATGAATTGCGTTCTCCGCTGATGACTCTCGCCGCGTCGGTAGAAGTCATGCAAGCGCGCCGCGATGAAATGCCAGAACGTGCCCAAGCGGCTCTCGATCTGCTCGTTGCTGATGTTTCCCGGTTTCAAGGTCTTGTTGAGGACTTACTAGAAATTTCACGTTTTGATGCTGGCGGAATTCGACTCAATGTTGATGAATTACTTGTCGGCGAATTTGTGCGTCAAGCGGTTGCTATCAGCAGTGCCCCAGACACGCGAATTTTGGTTGCCGAAATCGCCGAAGAAATGATGATCAAGGGAGACCGTCGCCGCCTCGCTCGAGTCGTCGCCAACCTCATTGATAATGGCCGGGCATACGGCGGTGGCGAGTTGGAGATATCGGTGTTTGTTCCCGACGATGAAGATCCTCCATCGCAAATTTGGATCACTGTCGAAGATCATGGCCCTGGTGTCCCCCACGATGAAAGAGATCTCATCTTTGAACGGTTTGCGCGCGGGTCAATTGCCGGGCGGCGTAGCGGGTCCGAAGGTGCCGGACTCGGGCTCGCCCTAGTCGACGAGCACATCAAACTGCACCGCGGACGGGTGTGGGTCGAAGATCGTCTCGATGGTCTTGATGGCGCCTGCTTCATTATTGAGTTGTCAGCAGAACGGGTGTAACGATGAATAGCCGAAAGCTACACGTCATTCGCATCATTATTGGCACTGCGCTTTTGCCAGCAACTCTTGCTGGCTGCTCATTCGGACCCGAAAGTAAATCGCAAATGATTCCCGAGTCACAGCAGCAAAATGTGAATGAGGCGACTTCCTCCAATGAGGTGGGCGCCGGATTCGGACGCGTCTACTTACAGCGAACCGAAAGCACCGGTGGCTCGATACTGACCGGTGTACAACGCAATATCTCGAGCGATCCTTTTGACATCGTCCAAGTGCTGCTCAGTGGCCCCACCAAAGCCGAGCAGGATGCCGGACTTCGTAGCGCCGTCCCCTCGTCTACTGAAGTGTTATCTGCCCGTTACGTTGCCAGTGATTTGGTGAAGGTTGATCTCACTAATGAAATCTTCAAAGCAACCGGTGATGATCTTGTCTCATCAGTCGCCCAGATTGTTCTCACCCTGTGCGACATCTCTGGCATCGAGCGAGTCATCATCGTTGTGAGCGGACAGGTCAACGAGTGGCCAAAAGGGGACGGATCGCTGACGTCGCAACCTTTAACTGCCTATGACTTTCCAGGGCGAGCCATCAGTAGCCAACCAGCTTTCCCAGCCATTGTCAATACGCTCAACACATAATCAGTCTCGAGCATTAGCCAAAGAAAACTGAGCCGATTTCGTGGAAGAGATTCATGTCAATTGGGCGCTCTTTATTCACCACTTCGCTCAATGGCACCGTCGTGACCTGAGACGAACGCAGTGCGACCATATGGCCAACTGCACCGTTGTGCAACGCGTCAACGGCCGCTAGCCCAAATCGAGTTGACAGAATCCGGTCGTAAGCAGTCGGCGTACCGCCGCGCTGAACATGACCAATCTGCACAACACGCGATTCATAGCCGGTACGAGATTCAATTTCTTGAGCGATCGTCGCACAAATTCCGCCGTATCGCGGTCGACCGATTTGGTCATGCTCATATTCAGGCAACTTCATCGTTCCTGGTATTGGTTGAGCACCTTCTGCAACGACCACAATTGATGCATACCGACCTCCCCGGTGGCGGTTGGCAACTTGTTCACAAACTTTACTGATGTCAAAGGGTTCTTCTGGAACCAAAATCGCCGTTGCTCCACCCGCAATTCCGGCGTACAACGCAATCCACCCAGTGTCTCGTCCCATGAGTTCAACGACCATGACTCGATCGTGGCTTTCGGCGGTTGTATGCAGGCGATCAATTGCATCGGTGGCAATTTGAACTGCGGTGTGAAACCCAAATGTGAGATCGGTTCCAAAGACATCGTTATCAATAGTTTTCGGAACACCAATCATGGGCAACCCGGTTTGTTCGAAAATCAACGATGCCACCGTCAACGATCCATTTCCGCCAATGACGATGAGCCCATCAAGCTTTTGTTCGGCAAAGCATTTCTTCACCAAATCAATTCCATCAGTCGAGTCAAACGGGCTACCGCGACGGGTACCCAAGATCGTTCCCCCTCGCGGCAGCAGTCCTCGAACATCGGCTTCCTGCAACGAAACGTAACGTTGCTCC
>CAMDCI010000062.1 GCA_945889715.1 Bifidobacterium breve
GTTGACCGAGCGCGGAGCCAAAGTTGTTTGCGCAAGCCATTTGGGCCGACCCAAAGGCAAGGTTGAAGACAAGTATTCAATGCTCCCGGTGGCTGCACGTTTGGCCGAACTTGCTCCCGGTGTTGAACTTTTAGAGAACCTGCGTTTCAACACAGGAGAAGAGGGGAACGACATAGCTTTTGTCGGGAGCCTCATTAACGGCATTGATATGTACGTAAACGATGCATTCGGCGCCGCTCACCGATCTCACGCGTCGATTGTTGGTCCCCCCAAAACCTTGCCGTCGGCGATGGGGCTCCTCTTGCAAAAAGAAGTTGAAGTTCTCTCGACTTTGAGAAACAATCCCAGGCATCCTTTCGTCGCGGTTCTCGGAGGCTCGAAGATTTCCGACAAATTGGGTGTTGTCGAGGCTTTGCTCAATGTGGTCGATTCGCTGGTTATCGGGGGCGCGATGTGCTTCACGTTTCTGGCAGCACAGGGTTATTCAATTGGTGACTCACTTTTTGAACCTGACCAAGTTGAAACTTGCAAACGGCTTTTGTCTCTAGGCAAACCTATTCATTTGCCTGAGGACATCATTGGGTTAGATGCCGATGGGAAGTACGCGACTTATGGTCGTCGTTTGCCGCCTGGTGCCAAAGGCTTTGACATCGGTCCAGGTTCTGCTGCGGCATTCACCGACATCATCATGGATTCTCGAACAGTGTTTTGGAACGGTCCAATGGGAATGTTTGAGGACGAACGTTTTGCCGGAGGTACGCGAACTGTCGCTCAAGCGATGGCCGACACTAAAGCCTTCACAGTCGTTGGCGGCGGAGACTCGGCCGCAGCGCTTGCGCAGTTTGGTTTCGACGATCAGGTCGATCATGTCTCAACTGGTGGCGGAGCGTCACTTGAATTACTCGAGCTTGGCGATTTGCCTGGTCTTGCTGCCTTAAGGGAGGCCCCTAATGCCCGCTAATTCTCGTCGTCCGTTGATCAGTGGTAACTGGAAAATGAATATGAATCACTACGAAGCAATTCATTTGGTTCAAAAGTTGTCGTATCTTTTGACCAAAGAAGATTTTGAGAAAGTAGATGTCTCGGTGCATCCTCCTTTCACTGACATACGCAGTATTCAAACTGTTCTCGAAAGTGACAAGTTGGCAATGATGCTCGGTGCTCAGAATTGTCACACCGAAGAAAAGGGTGCGTTCACCGGCGAAGTATCACCAGCCTTCCTCAGCAAACTGGGCGTGAAGTATGTGATCTGCGGTCATAGCGAGCGCCGCCAGTATTTTGGCGAGACAGACGAACTTGTGGCTGCCAAAGTTGCAGCAGTTGTCAAATTTCTGATGATCCCCATCGTTTGCGTCGGTGAGAGTAAAGAAGAACGTGAGGCTGGTCAGACGTTGGAGAGAGTTGAATCTCAGGTTCGCGGTTCTCTCAAGGGTCGCAAGGTAGAGGAATTCGCAACACTCGTCATTGCCTATGAACCGATTTGGGCGATTGGAACCGGGCTAACGGCCACGGCCCAAGATGCCCAGGAAGTCTGCCATCACATCCGATCGGTCGTTAAAACCGAGTGGGGAAGCGAAGCTGCTGAGAAAGTCCGTATTCAATACGGCGGATCAGTGAAAGCCGGCAACGTTGCTGAATTAATGGCACAGCCCGATATTGATGGTGCTTTGGTCGGAGGAGCAAGTATTGACCCCGATGAATTTGCCCGCATTGTGCAATTCAAAATGTCCTAATTGCTCAGTGTGATTCGTTTCGAGCCAGTTGTTCTATGCTTTAAGCGTGGTCAATTTGGAAATTGATGAAATTGAGATATCGGCTGAAGTGAAGGACATTTCTGATTCGTCAGGTTTGTCGCCTTGGCAATTAGGAATGCGTCGATTTAGAAAGGGTCGACTCGGAGTTATCGCTCTCTGGGTTGTTCTCTTCTACGTCTTGGTTGCCATTTTCGCGCCATTCATTGTACGACTGCTCAACGTCGATCCTTATGCCTTAGATCGACAGGCGATCAATGATTTTGGGCTGCCAAAGGGACCTCTCGGCAGCATGTCTTGGAATCATCCTCTAGGAGTCGAGCCAGGTACAGGTCGAGACATTTTGGGACGCTTGATTTACGGAACTCGTCTCTCGTTGATTATTGGAACCGTTGGCACAGTGTTGAGTACAACCGTCGGTGTTTGTTTAGGCATCGTCGCAGGGCTCCGTAGAGGATGGGTTGATTCGTTGATTAGCCGCATTGGTGACGTCGCGTTGGCGTTCCCGTCCTTGTTGCTGATTATTGCCTTAGCTAATCCGATGACTCAGCGACTGGAAAGTTGGGGAGTGCCTAAAGGGAACACCGCCAAACTGACGTACATTCTTACGATTTTGACCATTTTCGGATGGGTGTATATGGCTCGACTCGTGCGGGGTCAGGTGTTGTCGCTGCGAGAACGTGATTTCGTCGAAGCGGCACGCTCGTTTGGGGCTGGAACCAATCATCTGGTCTTTAAGCAGTTGTTGCCGAACTTATGGCCCCAAATCATTATTTTTGTCGCGATGAGCCTGCCTGGCTATGTGGCATTGGAAGCGACTTTGTCGTTTTTGGGAGTTGGTTTTCAGGCTCCAACTGCCTCGTGGGGGATCATGCTTGGTGATTCGGTCCGGTACTACCGAGCCGACACCGCCTATTTATTCATTCCGGGTGGAGCCTTGCTGATCTTGGTTTTGGGCTTCAACCTGCTGGCCGATGGTTTGAGAGACGCTTTCGACCCTCGCAGTGATCGTCAACAGTTATAAAGGCTGTGATTAGGCGTTCTCGTTTTCGGTGGTTCCGACATTGTGGTAATTTCAATTAATAAGCGATTCGTCTGAGGACGTTGATAAAAGGGGGAAGTTATGAAACATAATCGAATCATTGCCGCCATCGCCACAGCAGGTATTTTCCTGTCTGCTTGTGGTGGTTCTGGCATGAACGCACAAAGTGGTGAAGAATCAGGTGGTCGATCAGCATCTTTGGACGGCGCTCAAGACGGTGGCACGTTGCATGTGCTCACGTTCCAGGAAGGAGCGTCGACACTTGACCCTCAGCGCGTATACACCGGAGCTGAATTGGGAGCATGGGGTTCAACATTCACTCGAACATTGACCTCGTATCAACCTGTCGCTGGCGAGGACGGCACCAATTTGGTAGCAGACATGGCCACCGATTTGGGTACTGCCTCAGATGATCTCAAGACTTGGACCTTCACTTTGCGCGATGGTTTGACTTGGGAAGATGGTTCAGAAGTGACATGCGCCGACATCGCCTACGGCGTGTCGCGAACTTTCGCTGCCGAAGTAACCGCTGGTGAAGGTCCGTTGTATGCGTTGAGCTACCTGAACATTCCTGAAGGCGATTCTGACTTTGGCAGCGCGTATCCCGGCCCTTGGCTAGCGGACGAAGAGCAACAAGCATTGTTCGATGCGGCAGTTCAATGTGATGGACAAAATATCACTTTCAATTTGCAAGTACCTGTCGCCGACTTCAACTACACCGTTGGTTTGCTCGCATTTGCTCCAGTGCCTAAGGACAAAGACACCGCCGATCAATACGGCTTGGCACCATTCTCAAATGGTCCGTTCCGTGTTGAGTCGTATGAAGAGGGCGTCGAGCTGGTTCTTGTTCGCAACGAGAATTGGAACGCCGACTCGGATCCTGTTCGTAAGCCGCTATTGGACGAGATCATTTGGCAGTTCGGCGTTGATGAAGCAGTGATCGACGAGCGTATGTTGGCCGATGCTGGCGAAGATAAGAACACCATTGTGTACGGAGGCATCTTGCCTGAGAATCTTCAAACTGTTTTCGGTGATGATTCATTGAAGGATCGTCGTACCGATGGTTTTGATGGATTCGTCTCGTACACCATGTTCAACGTTGAAACTGTTAACTGTCTAGAGGTTCGCCAGGCGGTTTGGCTGGCGCTTGATCGTGAAGCATTGCGTACCGCTGCTGGTGGACCGTTCACCGGTGAGTTTGCAACAAGTTTTGTGGCACCATTGCTGGCCGCAGACTACGAACCGGCCAAATTGGTGGACGGACTCAACGAAGACGGCACAGCGAATGTGGAAGCAGCTATTGCAATGATGGAAAAGGCCAAGGAAGCTTGCCCCGATCTGCATGCTCGTACCACTGGCGAAGGTCTGCGTTTTGATCACCCAGATTCCGCCACATGGCAGAAGAACATTGCAATTTGGATTGATTCTTTAGGCGCTGCCGGAATCAAGATCATTGATAACCCGATTGAACCGTCAAAGTACTATTCGTCGATTAACGGCGATCGGGGCGATTTGATGCGTGCTGGTTGGGCAGCTGACTGGGCGAATGCTTCAACGGTTATTCCAGAATTATTCAGCAAAGATGGTGGATTTAACTATCACAACAATGAAGGTGATCCAGCCTTCGCTGCTTTCCAGACCAAGGTTGATGAAGCTAAGGCTGAAACTGATCGCAGCAAGCAGTCGAAGTTGTGGAAAGAACTCAACCAGTACGTGATGGATCAAGTTTGGTCAATCCCAGGATCGGCAACCAAGAGCCAGAACCTGGTTGGTAGCAACGTTCGCGGCGCTTACCAATGGAAGCCATTTGGTTGGTACAACCTCGGAGCTATCGGCCTAGCGGGCTGACATCTGACTTAAGTGGGTGGTGTTTTACGACTAACGTTGTGAAACACCACCCACGAAACAGTTTTACTTATGTTTTATTTCATCGCACGTCGTTCTTTTTTTGCTGTCATTTTGTTGTTTGTGGTCAGCATCTTTACGTTTTGGATCTTTTCCGCCCTTCCGGCGGATCCAGCAGCTTTAACGTGTGGCAAGAACTGCCGACCAGAGGTGATTGAGGCGAACCGAATACGTCTCGGATACGACAAGCCTTTCATCGAGCAATATGGCTCGTACATGAAGGGTATTTTCGTGGGTCGCACTTATGGCGAAGACGAATCAGGAGTGCATTGCGCAGCTCCGTCGCTGGGATATTCATATGACCGACACGAATGTGTGTCGAGCCTTGTCGCAAAGACACTTCCAGTTACGGCGTCGATTGCCTTTGGCGCATTCGTTTTGTGGATGGTTTTCGGCATCGCGTTAGGGACTCTGGCGGCGCTACGTAGAGGCAAGTGGCCAGATCATTTTGCAACGGTTTTTAGCGTGATTGGAATCAGTTTCCCATCATTTTTCTTAGGTCTACTTTCTGTATTGTTCTTCGTTATTTGGACCAAAATATTGCCGTTTCCGAACTATGTTGGCATCACAGAAAATCCGTTCGAATGGTTTACCGCGCTGATTCTCCCATGGTCTGTACTTGCGTTGCTCTCAGCATCGACTTATATACGTTTGACTCGCAATGGAATTCTTGAAGTGATGAATGAAGAGTTCGTCCGTTTGGGCATAGCCAAAGGTTTGCCGAGAAAAAAGCTGATTGTTAAATACGTTCTACGAGCAGCGCTCACCCCGATCGCCACAATCGCAGGTATCGATTTAGCGTTTCTTTTAGGGGGAGCGATCGTGACTGAAAGCGTCTTCAACCTTCCAGGTCTTGGAAAACTCACCATTGCTGCAGTCGTAAATTCTGATCTTCCGATATTGGTCGCTACAACTTTGATTTCCGCGTTGTTTATCGTCGTGGCGAATGCTTTTGTCGACATTATGTATGGATTCCTAGATCCAAGGGTTCGAACTAAGTGAACACGCCTTTGCTTTCTGTTCGAGATTTGCACGTTAATTTTGGTACGAGCGAAGGCGATGTTCAAGCTGTTCGTGGAGTGTCTTTTGATATTGATCGAGGTGAAACTCTTGCCATCGTTGGTGAAAGCGGTTCAGGAAAATCGGTGACTGCTAGCGCGATAATGCGCCTTAATTTCGGAGCAGATATTCGGGTTTCGGGCTCGGCATTGTTTGAAGGTAAAGATATTTTGTCGATGGGTGAAGAAGAGGTTCGAAAGATGCGCGGTAGCGACGTCGCGATGATCTTTCAAGATCCATTAACGGCATTGAATCCGTTTTACACAGTCGGAAATCAGATCTCTGAGGCCTACACAATTCATCATCCCGGTACCTCAAAAAAGGAATTGCGCGCGTTGGCGCTTGATGCAATTGAAAAGGTAGGAATACCTGAACCTGTCAAGAGGATCAAACAGTACCCACATGAATTTTCTGGAGGAATGCGGCAACGAATTGTCATAGCTATGGCTTTGATCAATCAACCCAAACTATTAATCGCTGATGAACCGACCACTGCTCTTGATGTGACGGTACAAGCGCAAATTTTAGAGCTGATCGGTGTGATGCAAGAGGAAAACGGCACTGCAGTAATTTTGATTACCCATGATCTGGGAGTCGTGGCCGAAGTGACAGAGAGAGTGTTGGTGATGTACGCCGGTCGTTTGGTGGAGAAGGCTTCAGTAATCGATGCTTTTGCTTCTCCTACGCACCCATATACACGTGGACTTTTGAATTCGGTCAAGAGTTTGGATTCTGACCGTCACAGCCGTCTTGAACCTATTCCTGGTATTCCGCCTTCACTGATTGACCTTCCCACTGGTTGCCCATTTCATTCACGTTGCCGGTACGCCGCATCACTCAATGGACGATGCAGCACGGAAGTCCCCGAGTTGAAAGCAGTCGGGAATAGTTGGTCGGCCTGTCATCTACCGGTTGACCTGCTTGCCGCACCAATCAAGGAATCGTTATGAGTGATGACCTCATCCTGCAGGCTTTCGACCTCAAGAAGCATTTCCCAACTGGTGCATCAAAACTCCTTCAACGTCCAACTCAAGTAGTGCAGGCAGTCGATGGAGTCTCTCTTTCTTTGCGACGCGGTACCACGCTGGCTATCGTCGGAGAATCAGGTTGTGGCAAGTCAACCCTGGCGCGTTTGTTGGCTCGACTGATCGAGCCAACTTCGGGATCGGTCGTATTGAATGGTGTGAATATTTCGACAGCATCTTCAAAGGAGTTGTTGAAAATGCGGCGAGAAATTCAGGTGGTGTTTCAAGATCCGTATGCATGTCTGAATCCGCGGCACAGCATTGGGCAGAGTATCGGCACACCAATTCGAATTCAGAAAACAATGAGTCGGTCAGAAGAGAGACATCGCGTCTTTGAATTGATGGAACTAGTTGGTCTGAGCCACGAGCACTACAACAGATTTCCTCACGAGTTTTCTGGAGGTCAGCGCCAGCGAGCCGGAATCGCTCGAGCTCTTGCTCTACAGCCAAAAGTCATAGTTGCCGACGAACCGGTGTCAGCGCTCGATGTTTCGATTCAGGCTCAGATTTTGAACCTTCTGGAGAAGTTGCAATCCGATCTTGGCCTCTCGTATGTCTTCATTGCGCACGACCTCTCTGTCGTGCGCCATATCGCCGATGAAGTGGCTGTGATGTATCTCGGCAAGATCGTCGAGATTGGTTCACCAGACGCCGTCTATGGGGCCCCTGCGCACCCGTACACCAAAGCCCTGATGTCGGCTGTCCCTGTTCCGAATCCTCAAGCAGGGGCCAAGCGCAAGCGGATCATTCTGACTGGGGATGTCCCGAGCCCGGTCAATCCGCCATCAGGCTGCCGATTTCGGACTCGTTGCGCCAAAGTTCAAGACATCTGTGCTGTCGACGAGCCACTCTTGATCGATCGTGGGCAAGGTCATCCCGTGGCCTGCCATTTCCCTGACTGAAGCCACTAGGCTGAACAACCGTGCGTGACATCGTGATGTACATAATGGTTTTTATCAATGTGGTTTCCATGTTCGCCATGGTGGGCACTATTTTGATGCACAGCGGTAAAGGCGGGGGATTGTCCGACATGTTCGGCGGTGGTAGCGGAACCGGCCTCGGTTCGGCCGCAGCCGAGAAGAACCTCAACCGCATCACGTTCGTGATTGCCCTGATCTGGATCATCTCGATCCTTTCACTCGGATTTCTCCTCACCAAATAAGAGGTCACAATCACACAGTTGGGCGACTTTAGGTCGACCGATAGAGTTTTAACACCACGTCGAAGTGGCGGAATAGGCAGACGCGCTAGCTTGAGGGGCTAGTGATCGTAAGATCGTGGGGGTTCAAGTCCCCCCTTCGACACCAGTTGTAGTTATCTTCTGTGACTCTGTTCGACCGAACAGGATTGTCACAACTTCGTTGAACTTTCGTTATCCGAAGTATGAAAAGTAAGTTCTTTTCCTTCGTGGGGTTGTTGTCGCTTTTGTCGTCTTTTGTCCTATTCGTGCCAGTAGAGGCCGAGGCTGCACAAGCACAATGGTCAAGTATCAGCTTCTCTTGGCTTCGGCCGGCGGGGCGTAGTGCCGGGATAACCAAACTTCAACAGAAGATCGAAGTCAACACTTTGGGTTCGGCGAGCTACATCGCCTTTACTTGGGCGTTTACATCCGGCGTCGGTGGATACGTAGGGGTACAAACTAACCCGACTACACCAGACGGTTCGGTGCCTCCTCCTGTCGGATTTAACTACGCGATTTGGGATTCAACAGTTTCATCGGGCGTTCATTGCGGTCCGTTTGATGGGGAGGGAGTCGGTCATAGGTGTACAAATCCTGCACCGTATGTCCCCGGTGCTCAATATGTGTTCACGATTGAAAGATTGAATTTCAATAATTCCAGAGGTACGTGGAAGTGGCGAGCTTCGGTAGAGATCGTCTCAAGTTCTGAGGTCGTAGTCATTGGAGACATTGAGTCACCTTCTAGTGCAATCCAAATCGATAGCGTCGGAAATTTTGAGGAATACTTCGGGCAGATGCCAACTTCATGCGAGTCGATTCCGATGACTAAGGCGAGATTTTTTCCTCCGCGGGAAATTTCGGGTAATTCGCAATACGAGTTTGTTTTCAATAGGGATCGCTCAGTGATGCGAGGTCCAGACCGGTGCAGTGGTATTGGTGGCGCCAATGCAACAATCTCGAAAGTTTCTTCTTCTGCTGAAGTTACTTTGGGCGGCCCTCGTCAATCGGATTTCGGACATCAGATTATTTCGTCAGATGGGCGCTGCATCACCGGATTATCGGGAGATTCACTAGTAACAATTCCCTCTGTAGAAACATGCACAACAGGAGCGAAGAGCCAGAGTTGGTACTTGAGCGCACCTCATGGTCCTGAAGCCTCAGGAGCAATGATTGGGACGATCGAAATCGAAGGGCGTTGCTTGACGTGGGTGGCAACGCCGTCTCCGGTGGTCAAACTTGAGAGTTGTTCAGACTCAATAGTCTCTCGATCCTCGTGGGCACAAGCTGAGGACGGAACGATCCGGCCAAGTTCGCCACAAAACACACTGTGTCTGTCGAGTGCCTCTCCAATCGCTCAGTTGTCACTGATGAATTGCAACGGAAATCAAAATCAGCAGTGGCGTGAATTCACAACCTTTATCGCGACAGGATTTCAATCTGTGGATCCGGTCAGGTTGTTTGATACAAGACGTGGTGCGCCTCAAGGTTTGCGCGCGGTCTATCAGAGCAAAATCAGAGCCGGCGAAGTTCTGGAAATACAGGTCACCGGTGTCGCTGGAATACCGACGAGCGGAGTCAGTGCAGTGTCACTAAACGTGACCGCGACTGGTCCAACTGCAGAAGGTTTCATCACGGTCTATCCCTGTGGCCAAGTACCGACAGCGTCAAACCTGAACTTTGTTTCCGGCCAAACCATTCCGAATGCTGTCCTCGTACCCATCAATCAATTCGGCCAAATCTGTTTCTACTCGAGCAGCGAAACAAACCTCATCGCAGACATCAACGGCTGGTTTCGAACCTGAGTACTTTTCTAATACTCCCAAGTTTGCAATTGAGGAGTTAAGTGAGGCTTTCTGAAATAGCCCTGAGCAACGTCTCAAAATCGTTGATGGCCCGAAATTGCGGAAATTCCTTGATGACGTTGTCGGGAGCATGGAAAAGGAATCCAGCGTCGGCGGCGCCCAACATTGCGGTGTCGTTGTACGAATCTCCCGCAGCGACAATTCGGTAGTTCAAGGCTTTGAATGCCTCAACTGCATGTCGCTTTTGGTCGACTTGACGAAGCTCGAAGTCAGTGATGCGGTCATTTTCAACGATCAGTCGGTGACAAAACAAAGTGGGCATTCCCAGCTGACGCATGAACGG